>NZ_CP031320.1:303179-606358 GCF_003355155.1 Streptomyces armeniacus
CCGTTGATCAGCGGCACCACCGAGAGCATCTTGGCGCTCGTGCCCAGCTCCAGGATCGGGAACAGGTCGGTGAGGTAGTCGCGGAGCACGTTGCCGGTGACCGAGATGGTGTTCTCGCCGCGGCGGATCCGCTCCAGGGAGAACGCGATCGCGTCGACGGGCGACATGATCTCGATCCGCAGCCCCTCGGTGTCGTGCTCCGGGAGGTACTCCTTGACCTTGGCGATGAGGTTCGCGTCGTGCGCGCGCCCCTCGTCCAGCCAGAACACGGCCGGGGCACCGGTCGCGCGGGCGCGGGTGACGGCGAGCTTGACCCAGTCGCGGATCGGCACGTCCTTGGTCTGGCACATGCGGAAGATGTCGCCGGCGCTCACGGCCTGCTCGAGGACGGCGTTGCCGGCGCCGTCGACGACCCGCACGGTCCCGGTGGCCGGGATCTCGAACGTCTTGTCGTGGCTGCCGTACTCCTCGGCCTTCTGCGCCATCAGCCCGACGTTGGGGACCGAGCCCATGGTGGCCGGGTCGTACGCGCCGTTCGCACGGCAGTCGTCGATCACGACCTGGTAGATACCGGCATAGCTGCTGTCCGGGATCACCGCGAGGGTGTCCGCTTCCTGATCGTCCGCGTTCCACATGTGACCGGACGTACGGATCATCGCGGGCATGGACGCGTCGACGATGACATCGCTCGGCACGTGCAGGTTGGTGATGCCGCGGTGCGAGTCGACCATCGCCAGGTCGGGTCCCTCGGCGAGCTCCGCCTCGAAGGACGCCTTGATCGCCGCGCCGTCGGGCAGCGACTCCAGGCCCTTGAGTATGCCGCCGAGACCGTCGTTCGGGGTCAGCCCGGCCGCCGTCAGCGTCTTGCCGTACTCGGCGAACGTCTTGGGGAAGAAGGCGCGGACCACGTGACCGAAGATGATCGGGTCGGACACCTTCATCATCGTGGCCTTCAGGTGCACCGAGAACAGCACGCCCTCGGCCTTGGCGCGGGCGATCTGCGCCGTGAGGAACTCGCGCAGCGCCGCCACCCGCATCACGGCCGCGTCCACGACCTCGCCGGCCAGCACGGGCACCGACTCGCGCAGCACCGTGGTGCTGCCGTCGTCCGCCGCCAGCTCGATACGGAGCGCGCCGTCCGCCGGGATGACCGCGGACTTCTCCGTGGAGCGGAAGTCGTCGGCGACCATGTGGGCCACGTTCGTACGGGAGTCCGCCGACCACGTGCCCATGCGGTGCGGGTGCGACCGGACGTAGTTCTTCACGGAGGCGGGCGCGCGCCGGTCGGAGTTGCCCTCGCGCAGCACCGGGTTGACCGCGCTGCCCTTGACCTTGTCGTAACGGGCGCGGATGTCCCGCTCCCCGTCCGTCTTGGGGTCGTCGGGGTAGTCCGGCAGCGCGTAACCCTGCTCCTGCAGCTCCGCGACCGCCGCCTTGAGCTGCGGGATCGAGGCGGAGATGTTCGGCAGCTTGATGATGTTCGCCTCGGGCTGCTGGGCGAGGTCGCCGAGCTCGGCGAGGCCGTCGCCGATGCGCTGACCCGGCTCCAGCCACTCGGGGAAGCCGGCGATGATGCGCCCCGCCAGGGAGATGTCGCGGCTCTCGACGGTAACCCCGGCCGTCGAGGCGTATGCCTTGACCACCGGCAGGAACGAGTACGTCGCCAGGGCCGGGGCCTCGTCAGTGTCCGTATAGATGATGGTCGAGTCAGTCACCGGAACTCCGCTCCATGTATGCATCGTCTCGATATCAAGATATCTCGTGTGCGCGCTCGCGCGACACCTGCCCCCTCGCCGGGCCGCGGACCTGCGGCGCGCCGCCGTCACATGCTGCCCCGGGAGCGGCCCGGGTCTGAAATGAGCGGGTTCATCCGTGCCAGGTACGTACGGCGCGGGCGAGCCGTCCGTACGCGCGCCGGGCCGCTACGCCGCGTGCGAGCGCAGCAGCGGGCTGTCGTGGAACATCAGCCACTGCCGGTACGCGGCGCTCGTCCAGGCCGCCTCGCGGTACGAGCCCTCCAGGTCCGCGAAGACCGCGTCCAGGTTCGTCTCCGCCTCCGGGGAGGCGACCTCCCGGCTCGCCAGCAGCAGCCGTACGGTCAGCGGGTCGCCGAGCAGCGGACGTATCGCCATCCCGGGGCGCGGCCGCGACGTCGGCTGGCACGGGCTGACCACCTCGCCGGCGGCCACCAGGTCGGCTCCGGTGAGGTAATCGCCGTGCACCACACGCGGGTTGAGCCCTTCGGCGGCGAACACCCGGCGCAGGCCCGCCCATTCGCCGTCGACGCTCGGGTCCACCATCCAGCGCTCCCCGGCAAGGTCGGTGAGGGCCACCTGCTCCTTCGCCGCCGCCGGATGCGTGGCGGGCAGCGCGACGAACTGCGGCTCGCGCTGTACGAGGACGCGCTGCCGTACGCCGTCGGGGATGTGCAGCGGGCAGCCCGCGACCTCGTGCACGAAGGCGACGTCGAGCTGGTTGGCGGCGACCATCTGGAGCAGCGTGTTGGGTGAGACGTCGATCCGGATCGTGATGTCCGTGTCCGGCAGCCGCGCGTGCAGCCGCCTCAACCACCCGGCCACGGCCCGGTTTCCGGTGCTGCCGATGCGGAACCTCGCCCCTCCGGCGAGCATCACCGAATCCTTCGCCTCGGTGACGAGTGCCGTCATCTCCGCCACTATGGGGCGGGCACGGCAGAGGACGGAGCGGCCGAGCGGAGTCGGACGGCTGCCCGTACGCTCACGGGTGAACAGCTGTCCGCCGATGGCCCGTTCGATGCGGCCCAGCTGGGTCGTCAGCGAAGGCTGGGTAACACCCAGCTGGCGGGCGGCTTTTCGCACGCTGCCCGTGTCGGCTATCGCGCACAGGGCACGAAGGTGCCTCACCTCGAGCTCCACGCCGGGAGCATAGCCGCGCGTCTGTTCGCCGCACCAGACTCAGGATGCGACAGGTCCGTTCACACTCGCCCCTTCCGGACGGGTATTCGACGGGGCTATCGCCTGCTGACATCATCCCGTCGGCCCGTAGCCTCCTCGACACTCTGCGGGACCGAACCTTCATCCGTTGGATCCAGCCGCCGCCCCACGTTCCAGGCGGCCGTGATCCCACGGACGACGAGGAGGAAACCCCCCATGAGATTCTCCCGTACCGTCCTCTCCGGCGTGCTCGGACTCGGCCTCGCGGCCGGCATGTCCGCCGTGCCGGCGGCTGCGTCCACCTCCGCGGCCGCCCCGCAGGACACCTCCGTCACCGCCGGCTACACCGGCAGCAAGGCCGACCAGGCGGGCAACAAGGCCTTCTTCAAGGCGATCATGAAGATCGCCATGGAGAAGCAGGCGGAGAAGCCCGGCATCCAGGCCGTCACCGTCTCCTACGACGCCAGCGGCGCGCCGACCTTCGCTGCGGAGATAGCGAAGAGCACGGAGATCTGGAACGCCGCGGTGGACAACGTCACCCTGCAGGAGGGCGGCAGCGACTTCGACTACCGCGAGGGCAACGACCCGCGCGGCTCGTACGCCTCCACGGACGGCCACGGACACGGCTACATCTTCCTCGACTACGCGCAGAACGAGGAGTACGACTCCACCCGCGTGACCGCGCACGAGACCGGCCACGTGCTCGGCCTCCCGGACCACTACGAGGGCCCGTGCGAGGAACTGATGTCGGGTGGCGGCCCCGGCCCGTCCTGCACCAACTCGCAGCCCAACGCGGAGGAGTCCGCACGGGTCGAGGAGCTGTGGGCGAACGGCCTGAACCAGATGGACCTCAACGCGGCGTTCGCCAAGGCCCACTGAGCCCGCACCGGGTCTGCGGTGACTGCCCGCTGACCGTCCCTTCCGGCGGGCTGGCGACAGCCGGGACGGTGTGAAGGGCGTGTGCACCAGGACCCGTTGACGCACGGAGACGGCGCCCGGCCCGCTGACTGCGGGGCCGGGCGCCGTTCCGTGCGCGCCCTGTCACTCCCCCGCCGCCTGTCACTCCCCGGCGGTGAGCCGCCACAGGGAGGTGACCTCCGCCGCGCGCGCGGCGTGCAGTGGATCATCCGCGTCCGCGGCGCGCGGGTGGCGCGGGGCCGCGTCCGCGCGCCCCCGTATGCGCAGTCCCGCCGCGCCGATCCAGCCCGTCAGCTCCTCCCGCGTACGCAGCCCCAGGTGCTCGGCCAGGTCGGACAGGATCAGCCAGCCCTCGCCGCCCGGTTCGAGGTGGTCCGCCAGTCCGGCGAGGAAGCCGCGCAGCATACGGCTGCCCGGGTCGTAGACGGCGTGCTCGAGCGGCGACGTGGGCTTGGCCGGCACCCAGGGCGGGTTGCATACGACCAGCGGCGCCCGCCCGTCCGGGAACAGTTCCGCCCGGCGTACGTCCACCCGCTCCGCCAGACCCAGCCGCTCGGCGTTCGCCCGCGCGCAGGCGAGGGCGCGCGCATCGGTGTCCGTGGCGATCACGCGCCGGATCCCGCGCCGTGCGAGCACGGCGCTCAGCACGCCGGTGCCGGTGCCGATGTCGTACGCGAGCCCCACCGCCCCTTCCGGCAGGGGCGCTTCGGCCACCAGGTCGACGTACTCGCCGCGCACCGGGGAGAAGACGCCGTACGCCGGGTGCACGCGGTCACCGCCGAGCGCCGGGATCTCGACGCCCTTGCGCTGCCACTCGTACGCGCCGATCACGCCGAGCAGTTCGCGCAGCGGCAGCACCGACGGCGCGCCGTCCGGCGGGCCGAAGGCGGCGGTGCACGCGTCCGCGACGGTGGGTGCGCGGCGGAGCGGCACCGCGTGGCCGCCGTCCAGCGGGACGAGCAGCATGCCGAGGATGCGGGCGCGCTGCGCCTGCCGCGCGCGGTGCCGGTGGAAGAGGTCCCGCGGCTCGCCCGTGGTGCCGTCCGCCGTACGCGGCTTGCGGTCCACCCGGTGGGCGAGGGCGGTCAGCAGCTGGCGCGCGTTCTGGAAGTCGCCGCGGTACAGCAGCGCCGTGCCCTCGCACACGCGCTTGTACGCGTCGGCAGCGCGGGTGCGGTCGTCCGCGACGGCCACGCGCGCCGGTACGCGCGCCCCGCTCTCGGAACGCCACCGGGCGGACCGCTCCTCGCCGCCCTCGATCCAGCGGATGGTCTGGCGTTCGCTCACCGGGCCACCCTATGCGGCGCCGCAGAGGGCGGCGCCCGCCGACCGTACGGTGCCCGCCGCACAGGCCTGCGCCCGCTACGTGGGCGGCGCCGCGTCCGCCCCGTGCGCGGGCGCCGTACGCGGGCCGGTACGGGGCTCCGTACGGACCGCGCCCACGCTCGCCGCGATGACCAGCGCCACCGCCAGCAGCTCCAGCGGCTCCATGCCCTGCCCGAGCACGACGAACCCGGCGGTCGCGGCGGCCACCGGCATCAGGCTCATCAGCACGGCGAACGTGGCCTGCGGAAGGCGCCGCAGGGCGAACAGGTCCAGCGTGTACGGCAGCCCCGAGGACAGCACCGCCACCGCCGCGCCCAGCGCCAGCGTGACCGGGTCCAGCAGCGCGGTGCCCGTGCTCACCACCGCGACGGGCGCGCTGATCAGCGCCGCGACGCCCATGGCCAGCGCCAGCCCGTCCGCCTTCGGGAAGCGGGCGCCGACGCGTGCGTTCAGCATGATGTACGCCACCCAGGTCGCGCCCGCCGCGAGGGCGAAGCCGACGCCGGTGAAGTTGAGTTCGCTGAAGCCGCTGCTGCCCAGCAGGTACACGCCCGTCAGCGCGAGCGCCGCCCACAGCAGGCTGACGGCGCGGCGCGCGGCGACGACCGAGAGCACGAGCGGCCCCAGCAGTTCGAGGGTGACGGCCGCGCCGAGCGGGATGCGGGCGATCGCCTGGTAGATCAGCGTGTTCATGGCCCCCAGGGCCAGCCCGAGGCCGACGGCCGCCGTCCAGTCCGTACGCGTGTAGCCGCGCAGCCGCGGACGGCACAGCGCCAGCATGATCAGCGCGGAGAACGTGAGCCGCATGGCGACCACGCCGATGGCCCCCGCACGCGGGAACAGCAGCGCCGCCACGGCAGCGCCGAACTGCAGCGAGAGCGCGCCCGCGCACACCAGCCCGACCGCGCCGACGCGGCCCGCGCCGTGCGGCGTACGGCCGCCCGCGCGCGCCGTCCCCGCGGCGCGGGCGCCGGCGGCCGCGCCCCCTGCCGCCGGTGTCCCTTGTGTCTCCGGTGTCCCTCGTGCCGCCGCGCTGCCCATACGGCCACGCTAGAAGGGCACAGTGCGCCGCGTGAAATGCCGGTTCACCGGCGGCTATGCTCGGGACGCATGACCGCTGGCCTGCGTCATCTGCGCGCCTTCCTCGCCATCGCGGAGGAGGGCAGCGTCACACGCGCCGCGGCCGTCCTGCGGCTCAGCCAGCCGACGCTCTCCCGCCGGCTGCGCCGGCTCGAGGACCACCTGGGCGTGCGGCTGGTGGACCGGTCCACGCACCACCTGGAACTCACCCCGGAGGGACGCGCCTTCCGCGACCGCGCGGCCGCCGCCGTGGCCGCCGTCGACGAGACGCTCGACCCGGCCCGCGCCGCCAACCGCCCGCTGCGGCTCGGGCACGCCTGGTCCGCGCTCGGCCGCTGGACCACTCCCCTGCTGCGCCGCTGGCGCGAGGAGCACCCGCTGACGCCGCTCGAACTCCTCCGGGTCGACGACCGTACGGCCGGCCTGCTGCGCGGCGAGGTGGACGCGGCGGTCGTACGGGGGCCGCTTCCGGAGGACGCCGAGGGGCTGCGCAGCGAGTGGCTGCTGGACGAGCCGCGCGTCGCTGCCGTGCCCGCCGGCAGCGCGCTCGCCACCCGCCCGGAACCGCTGACCCTGGCGGACCTGTCGGGTCAGCCGGTCGTGCTGAACACCGTGGCCGGCCTGACGACGCTCGAACTGTGGCCGCAGGACATCCGCCCCGACGAGGCCGCGGCCGTACGCGTCCGCAACACGGACGACTGGCTGGGCGTCATCGCGGGCGGCAGCGCCGTCGGCACCTCCACCACCGCCACCGCGGAGCTGCACCCGCACCCCGGTGTCGTCTACCGGCCGCTGGCCGGGACGGACGACGTGCCCGTACGGCTGGTCTGGCCCGGCACCGCGGCCCACCCGGCGGTGCCCGCGCTGACCGCCCTCGTACTCGACATCCTCTGTGTCCCTCCACAGGGAACCGAGTGATCACGGCATACGTTGGCCGGGCAGAGGGCACTCAGCCTCTCGCACACCCATCGGGATCCAGGTATCGGGATCCGGATCCATTCCCCATCCAGATCCACCACAGGAGACAGACCATGGCAGGGTTCCTCGACAAGGCCAAGGAGCAGGCGCAGCGCGGCCTCTCGCAGGGCAAGGAGAAGGTCGGCGAGGTGCAGGCCCAGCGCGCGGGCCAGGACCTGGTCCGCAAGCTGGGCGCCGCCTACTACGCGGAGCAGCACGGCACCGGCTCCGCCGCGAACGTGCAGCAGGCGATGGCCGCTCTCGAGCAGCACATCGCCCAGCACGGCGACGGCGCACTGCGCTAGCCGGCACCGTACGCACCTCGCGCGTCGTGCTCGCTGCGCGCACCGGTCCCGCCGGTCGCGCCGGTCAGCCGAAGCGCAGCCGGTGGAGCATGAGGAGCGCCGCGGCCGAGTTCGCGGCGGGCACTTCGCCCCGTGCGATCAGGTCCGGCGCCTCCTTCAGCGGCATCCACTCGCGCTTGTCCGACTCGTAGTCGTCCTCCGGGTGGCCGACGAACGCGGCACTCTCCGCCCAGTAGATGTGGTGCCGCGCGTCGGTCAGCCCGTTGGACGGCTCGACCGTCATCAGGTGCCGCAGCGGGCCCGGCTGCCAGCCGGTCTCCTCCAGCATCTCGCGGGCCGCGGCGGCGGCGATGTCCTCGCCGTCCTCGACGACGCCCGCAGCCAGTTCCCAGCCCCAGCTGTCGGTGATGAAGCGGTGCCGCCAGAGCAGCAGCACCTCGTTCCGCTCGTTGACGGCGGTGGCCATGGCGACCGGCCGCATCCTTATCAGGTAGTGGTCGAGGCGGCGGCCGTCGGGCAGTTCCACATCGGCCAGGTTCACGCGCAGCCACTGGTTCTCGTACACCGTGTGCTCACCCAGGTTCTTCCATAGCACGTAAGTGCCCCCTTCCCCGCAGAAGTTGGGCACTCCAGCATGCGGCCTCAGAGGGGGACTTGCAGTGCCTCGTCGATCAGCCGCGCGGCCTCCGCCGCGGACGTGCCGGGGTGCCCGGCCAAGTGGTCGCGGACCGCTCGCATCCGGTCCCGCAGCCGCTGTGACTCGATCCCCTGCGCATGCCCCACCATCTCGGCCGCAGTCGCCGCCGCCCGCTCCGCCTCGCCGCTGCGCAGCTCGACGTCGGTGAGCGTGGCGAGCCGGTTCACCCGTCCTCGTACGTGCGCGGGTGCCCGGGCGGCCTCCTCGGCATACCGGCCGGCGGCCTTCACGTCCCCCAGCACCAACAGCGCCTCGGCCACCCGCACTTCGAGCAGCCCTGGCTGTACGTAGCCCGTCTCCTCGGGCTCCTCCTCCGGACGTATCCGCGTGGAGAACGTCTCGGCCAGCCGCATGCAGCGGTGCGCGCTGCCCCGGTCACCGAGCCGCGCGTACGCCTTCGCCTGCATCGCGTACAGGTCGGTGGCGAGCGCGGGGCTCGCGTGCGGACCGGTGGTGCGTAACACCGACTCGGCGCACGCGATCGAGTGCCGGTTGTCTCCCAGGAACAGCGCCTGGTTCACCAGCAGCGACACCACGTACCCGCCGAACAGCCGGTCCCCGGACGCCTTTCCGAGCCGCAGCGCCTGGTGGAAGTACCGCTGGGCGAGGCCCTGCGAGTCCGCGTCGTACGCGCAGATCCCGCAGACCGCGGCCAGCGAGCCGGCCGCGCGGCACAGCTTGCGACCGGTGCGGTCGTCGTACGCCCCGCGCATCAGCGGCGCCACCTCGGCGGTCAGGAAGCCGACGACGCGGGGGCGGGTGGCGACGCCGCCGGCATTCCGGTACAGGTGCTCATAGTGGCCGCGTGCCGCGTGCAGCACAGCCACTTCGGCGTCGGTCACCTGCCGGCGGCCGGCGTGTGAGACGTCGAGGTCCTCCGGCGGGTTCTCCCACTCCCATACGGGCGCCGCCGCGGCCGCGCCCGTGAGCAGCGACGGGCCGGGCGCCTCGCCGTGCAGTTGGTCGGATCGCCACAGCACGGCGGCCCGTTCGAGGAAACGGTTCAGTCCGCCGACGTCGGCGACGAGTTGGGCGGGCGGCTCCGAGGGCGCCGCCATGCCTATGTCGTCCAGCGTGAGCGTACGGGCGAGCTGGCGGCCGAGGATCTCGCAGATCAGCTCGGGCACCCGGCCGCGCGGCCGCTGGCCCTTCAGCCAGCGCGCCACAGCCGTGTGGTCGTAACGCAGGGTGATCCCGGCGTCGTTGCCGAGCTGGTTGATCCGCGCGGCCAGTCCGGCCCGGGACATCCCGGCCTGATCGAGCAGCGCGTCCAGTTGGCGGTTCGGCTCCATCGCGGCCCTCCGGTCCTTCATCACGTGTTTCGCAGAGTAAGGGCACATCCGTTCACACGGGGTGCGAATACAGCACGACCACCTGTACGAGGCACATGCTCCCCGTCGTAGGTTACTTGGGGTTGAGTCGAAGTACCCCTCCGTAGGCAGAGATGCGTACGGAGAGCAACCAAGGAGGGCTCAGTGAACGATCCGATCCGCTTTCGACTCGATCTCCGGAAGGAGGACCGCGATGCGCTCGGCTAGCCGCACCCGCACCCCCAACGACGCGCTCCGCGCGCTGCTGGAGGAGTCCGGCTGGACGCAGGCGGCCTTCGCCCGCGCCCTGGCGCGGCTGGGCGCCGAGACGGGCGCACACCTGCACTACGACCGCACCTCCGTCGCCCACTGGCTGCGCGGCAGCCGCCCCGGGCCCGCGGTCCAGCGGCTGATGGCGGAGGCGCTCAGCCGCCGCCTGCGCCGCCCGGTGACGGTGGCCGACCTCGGCATGGGCGGCACCGGCGGCCCGGGCCGGCGGCCGTACGGGCGCACGGCCGCGCCGCCCGACTGGCCGGATCCGCGCGTACGGGCGCTGGACACGCTGGCGGCGCTCACGGCGCCGGCCGCGGGCCCGTCGCGCGCGCACGCGAAGACCCCGGCGCCGTACCGGCTGACGCTCCTCACGGAGCCCAAGTCCGTACCGCCGGAGGGGAAGTCCGTACCGCCGGAGGGCCGGACAGGGCCGAAAGGACCGGCAGGACCCGGAGGACCGGCGGGGAACGCCGCACTGACGGGACCGGAGGGCGTACGCGGGCGGCCCGCACCGGCACAGCGCGCGGAGCACGCGCAGGGCGCGCAGCCCACGGAGCGCGCCGACTGCGGCCCGGCGGACGTCGCCTCCGTCCGCGCGCACGCGTACTTCTTCGCCGAGCAGGCCGACCGGCGCGGCGGCGGGCACATCCGCGCGCCGCTGGCCGCGTACGTCTCCGGGCTGGCCCGCCGGCTGCGCGACCCGGAGGCGGCGGGCCCGTACCGCGGCGAACTGCTGTCCGGCGCCGCACGGTTGAGCTACCTGCTCGCCCGCGTATACGCCGACGAGCAGCGCCACGGACTCGCCCAGCGCGCCTTCCTCACCTCCGGTGAACTGGCCGAGGAGGCCGGCGACCCGGCCGGCTCCGCGCTCGCGCGGCGTGCACTGAGCACGCAGGCGCACGAGTTGGGGCACCACCGGCACAGCCTGGCGCTCGCCGAGGCCGCCTGCGAGACGGCGCCGCCGGACACCGAGCCGTCCGCGCGCGCGTTCCTCTACGCGGGACTGGCCGTCGCGGCGGCGGACGGCGGCGGACGCGCCGACGCACTGGCCGCGCTGCGCCGCGCCGAGCAGTCCATGGCACACGCCGACGCCCTGGGCGGCGGCCCCGTCGGCGGCTATCAGGAGGCCGCGCTCCAGTACCAGACCGGGCAGGTACGCGCCGGACTGGGCGACCGCAGCGGCGCCATACGCGAGTTGCGCGCGTCCCTGCGGTCCCGCCCGGTGGACGAACGGCGCGCCCGCGCGCTGAGCCACGCGGAGCTCGCCGAACTGCTGCTCTCCTGCGGCCGTTTGGAGGAGGCGTGCGCCTCCTGGGAGGTCTTCCTGGAAGACTGCTCGATGGTCCGCTCCGGCCGCGCGCGGCGTGCCCGGGCCCGCATCCCGGTGCTGATCCGCCCATACCGGCGCGAAGAGTGCGCACAGGCGCTTATGGCGCGCTCGGGCGCCCTGGCGGGGAACGGTGGTTTCCAGTAAAAGCGAAAGTACGGGCTTCGGCCCCTGACGTCATCCGAGACCAGGAGAAACAGAGGCGAGCATGGCCACACCCATCACCGCGAACGCCTTGGTCGCGGCCCTCGAGGACGAGGGTCTGACCGTCGCGGAAGTGCGCGACTGGCGGAACCACAACCGCAACCACAAGGGCGCCTGGGGGCCAGTGCACGGCATCATGATCCATCACACGGTCACCAGCGGTGCCGAGCGCACCGTCGACATCTGCTACGACGGATACGCCGAGCTGCCGGGGCCGCTCTGCCACGGCGTGATCACGAAGGACGGCACCGTCCATCTCGTCGGCCACGGCCGCGCCAACCACGCCGGGCTGGGCGACGACGACGTGCTGCGCGCCGTGATCGCGGAGAAGGGACTCCCCGCGCCCAACGAGCAGAACACCGACGGGAACAGCCGCTTCTACGGCTTCGAGTGCGAGAACCTCGGCGACGGCGAGGACCCCTGGCCGGCCGCCCAGCTCGAGGCCATCGAGAAGGCGTCCGCGGCGCTCTGCCGCCACCACGGCTGGAACGCGCCGTCCGTCATCGGCCACAAGGAGTGGACGAACCAGAAGGTGGACCCGCGCGGCTTCAGCATGGACGACATGCGGGAACGCATCGCGGAACGGCTCAAGTGAGAGCCGGGCACGGGAGGGCGCCGGGTCGAGCCGCGGGCCGGCCCGGGTGAGAATCGGCCTGTGACCGCACAACCCGCGCAGCCCGCGTGCCCCTCGTGCCCCGTGCAACGCGCGTGCCCCGCAGGCCCCGCGTGCCCCGCAGGCCCCGCGTGACAGCGGACCGGCTGGACGCCCTCGCCCCGCGACTGCCGTCGCCCCTCCAGGAGGTGGCCGACGAGCGGTTCGCGCGGCGGGGCGTCCGGCTGCTGCTGAAGCGGGACGACCTGATCCACCCGGCGCTGCCCGGCAACAAGTGGCGGAAGCTCGCGCCGAATCTGCGCGCCGCGGCCGAAACCGGCCACCGTACGCTGCTCACTTTCGGCGGCGCCTACTCCAACCACCTGCGCGCCACCGCCGCCGCGGGACGCCTCCTGGGCTTCGCCACGGTGGGCGTCGTCCGCGGCGAGGAGCTGGCCGACCGCCCGCTCAACGCGTCGCTCGCCCGGTGCGCCGCCGACGGCATGCGGCTCCACTTCGTGTCCCGCGCCGCGTACCGGCGCCGGAACGACCCCGCCTGGACCGCCGGGCTGCACGACCGGTTCGGCGACTTCTACGCGATCCCCGAGGGCGGCAGCAACGCCCTGGCCGTACACGGCTGCACGGAACTGGGCCACGAGCTGCGCGGCCGTACGGACGTCGCCGCCGTCGCCTGCGGTACGGGCGGCACGCTGGCGGGACTGGCCGCCGGGCTCGGCACGTACGGCGCGGAAGACACGTACGGCACACCCTCCACATCCTCCACATCCGCACCAGGGTGCGCACTGGGCATACCCGTGCTCAAGGGCGGCTTCCTGGGCGCCGAGGTGGAGCGGCTGCAGCGGGAGGCGTTCGGCGGCCCGCGCGGCGACTGGACGCTGGACGACCGCTTCCACTGCGGCGGTTACGCGCGGACGACCGGTGAGCTCGACGCCTTCGCCGCGGATTTCGCCGCCCGGCACGCCGCCGTACTGGCCAGGGACGACTTGGGAGCGTCGGGGGAGGGGGCGCACGACGGGGGCACGGACCGTCTCGACCGCGTCTACGTGGCCAAGCTGCTGTTCGCCCTCCGCACACTCACGGTGGAGGGCTCGTTCGCGCCGGGGAGCACCGTCACGGCCGTGATCACGGGTTAGCCGCCGACATCGCTGTCACGCTGCGTGTCCGGCACGGCTGCGCGACCGTACCGCCTCGCTCCGCTTGCGGTCACGCAAAGGAACCGCCTTCCGCTTTCGCCCAGATCCGTGCCGGGTGTTGCTATGAACGCCCCAACTCGTGGGTATGGAACCTGAGGTACCCCTTTCCATCGGCTGCGATACGAGCCGCGGGGTACCGGGTGGCGGGACCGCCGGGTGCTCTTCCGGATCCCCGGAGAGCCACTGCGCGCGCCGGACGACGCCAACGCAGCGTAATCGTCCTGGATTTGAGGGCCTTACCCCCTAGCCACGGACAGTACCCATGTGTTTACTATGGGTGACGCCCCCAGGATGGGGCGGCGGCGGCCGTTCAAGATTCGTCCGGGCGACATCCCGAGTCGGATCGCGATAGCGTCGCAGTCGTACCATCCGCCGCGTCGGCCCGTGCGGCTCTGCAGGCACTGCGCAGAGCCCCCGGACCGGAGCGTTGGTAAACAGCCATCGAGCCTAACCAGCTTGCGCCACCTTGGAGGTGAGGGTGTCCCAGATCGCAGGCGAGCCCGGAGACAAGGACTTCGTCGAGGTCCGGCTGCCCGCTGCGGGTGCCTATCTGTCCGTGCTGCGTACGGCCACAGCCGGGCTCGCGGCCCGATTGGACTTCACTCTCGACGAGATCGAGGATCTGCGGATCGCGGTCGACGAGGCGTGCGCCATCCTGCTCCAGCAGGCCGTCCCCGGCTCGGTGCTGAGCTGTGTCTTCGAGCTGATCGGCGACTCGCTGCGGGTGACGGTCTCGGCGCCGACGACCGACGGCCGGGCTCCTGAGCGTGACACTTTCGCCTGGACGGTGCTGACCGCCCTGGCCGGGGAGGTGGACTCGGTGGTGTCAGAGGACCGTACGGTCAGCATCAGTCTGCGCAAGCAGCGCGGCGCGGGTCCGGAATCGTCGTGACCGAGCACGAGGCACGAGAAGCGTGGGCGGGCCGCTTCGAGGCGGCCGGTCCCGGCATTCCCGAGCAGCAGGCCCGGCCGCACCCGGCCGACCCCGGCAGTCAGCGAGTGGAGCGGGCGGAGCGAGCGGAGCAGGCAGAGCGGGCGGACTCGATGGAAAAGCAGCGGAGCGAGAAGCAGGGGCACACCGAGTACGGGCAGTACGACCCGCACGACCGCAGCGGTGCGCGTGCCCTGTTCATCGAGCTGCGCAAGCTGCCCGACGGCTCCCCCGCCCGCGCGGAGCTGCGCAACCACCTGGTGCGGATGCATCTGCCGCTCGTCGAGCACCTGGCCCGCCGATTCCGCAACCGCGGCGAGCCGCTGGACGACCTCACGCAGGTCGCGACGATCGGTCTGATCAAGTCGGTGGACCGGTTCGACCCGGACCGGGGCGTGGAGTTCTCGACGTACGCCACCCCCACCGTCGTCGGCGAGATCAAGCGGCACTTCAGGGACAAGGGGTGGGCGGTCCGCGTGCCGCGCCGGCTGCAGGAGCTGCGGCTGTCGCTCACCTCCGCCACCGCCGAGCTGTCCCAGCAGCACGGCCGCGCCCCGACGGTGCACGAGCTGGCCGAGCGGCTGGCGATCTCGGAGGAGGAGGTGCTGGAGGGCCTGGAGTCCGCGAACGCCTACAGCACCCTGTCGCTCGACGTGCCCGACACAGACGACGAGTCCCCCGCCGTCGCCGACACCCTGGGCGCGGAGGACGACGCCCTGGAGGGGGTGGAGTACCGCGAGTCGCTCAAGCCGCTGCTGGAGGAGCTGCCGCCGCGCGAGAAGAAGATCCTGCTGCTCCGCTTCTTCGGCAACATGACGCAGTCGCAGATCGCCCAGGAGGTCGGCATCTCCCAGATGCACGTCTCCCGGCTGCTGGCCCGCACGCTGGCCCAGCTTCGCGACCGGCTGCTCGTGGAGGAGTAGGCGGCAGTGTGGCGCGCCCGTCCGCGCGCCACGCGCCCCCTTGAAGCGGAAGGCTCCGGGCCGGACTTCCCGGGCTGAACGTTCCTGCGCCGGATGTCCCCGCACGCGACGTCCGCGCCCGGTGTTCCGGGCTCATACGTCGGCCGGGCGCCCTTCGGACGCCCCCTGGCGCCCCTGGCTACGCGTCCCTGGGCCCGATGCCGAGCGCCTCGGTCGCGGTGGGGTTGACCACACACACGAGCACGGCGAACGCGATCACACCGATCAGCGCTCCCCCCGCGGTCCAGGCGCCGCCGTTCTGCGCCATCTGCCAGCCCACGGGCAACGCCAGCAGCTGAGTGATCATCGAAGGCCCCCGGCTCCAGCGCCGCCGCAGCCACAGCCCTCGCGCGGCCAGCAGCGGCAGCACGGACAGCGCGAGCACGGTGAGGGCCATCGTCAGTGCCTGCGTCATACCGTCGGGATCGCCGGTGAAGAGCATCACCAGCGAGACGAGGCCGAACCCGGCAATGACCACTCCTTCGAGTGCGGTCAGCAGAGCCGCCGCCGTGATGCGGGCGGGACGGGCGTGGGGCGCGGTGGTGTCACTCACCCCAGCAGGGTAGCCCGGCACCGGGCTGGGCCCCGTACCGCACCGTGGGTACGCTGCCCTTCATGCGCGCACTTCTCGTGGTCAATCCCGCAGCCACCGCCACCAGCGCGCGGACGCGTGACGTGCTCTCGCACGCACTTGCCAGCGACCTCAAGCTGGAAGTGGCGACGACGGAGTACCGGGGCCACGCCCGCGACCTCGGCCGGCTGGCGGCTCAGGACGGCGAGACGGAGTTGGTGATCGCCCTCGGCGGCGACGGCACCGTCAACGAGATCGTCAACGGCCTGCTGCACGACGGCCCCGACCCGGACCGGCTCCCCCGCCTCTCCGTCGTCCCCGGCGGCTCCACGAACGTGTTCGCCCGCGCGCTCGGCTTTCCGAACCACGCCGTCGAGGCCACCGGCGTCCTGCTCGACGCGCTGCGCGAAGGCCGCGAACGTACGGTCGGGCTCGGGCTGGCGGCGGGACCGCCCGACTCGGACGACGCCGGAGTGCCGCCGCGCTGGTTCACCTTCTGCGCGGGCTACGGATTCGACGCGGGAGTGATCGGCCGGGTCGAACAGCAGCGGGAGAAGGGCAAGCGTTCGACGCACCCGCTGTACGTACGACAGGTGATGCGCCAGTTCCTCAAGGAGCCGCACCGGAGGCACGGCACGATCACACTGGAGCGCCCGGGCGAGGAGCCCGTCGAGAAGCTCGTGATGTCCATAATCTGCAACACGGCGCCCTGGACCTATCTGGGCAACCGCCCGATGTACGCGGTCCCCGGCACCTCCTTCGACACCGGCCTTGACCTGCTGGGACTGTCCAAACTGACGCCCGCCGCCGTCAGCCGCTACGGCACCCAGCTGCTCACTTCCACGCCCGAACGCGGCCCGCACGGCAAGCACGCGGTATCCCTGCACGACCTGAGTGGTTTCACCTTGCATTCGCAGGTCCCACTGCCGTTCCAGATGGACGGTGACCACCTGGGACTCCGTACCAGCGTTCAGTTCACAGGCGTACGGCGTGCACTGCGCGTGATTGTGTAAGCCGAAGGGCCTAAAGTCCTTTTACTCGAACGTTTAGGCTGGCTTCCACCCACTGGAAGTACGGCTGTGAGCGATGCGACACCAAGGAATCAAAAAAAACTTTCCGCAAGGGGTTGTATCCGCAGCCGAGGTTTGCGAGTCTCTTCATGGCGATCGGGACGGCTCGTTGTCGGCCCCCTTGAGAGCCCGAATCCTCCTCCTCATTCCTGTGGGACGCGCATCACATCTTGCGCAGTGCCCCTTCCCCCGTGGAGGGATTCGTGAAAGCGTTCACATTCACAAGCAACGTACCCGTAGCACGAGGAGAGGTAGCAGCCATGGACTGGCGTCACAACGCCGTTTGCCGCGAGGAAGACCCCGAGCTGTTCTTCCCCATCGGCAACACCGGTCCCGCGCTGCTGCAGATCGAGGAAGCCAAGGCCGTCTGCCGCCGCTGCCCCGTCATGGAGCAGTGCCTGCAGTGGGCGCTGGAGTCCGGTCAGGACTCCGGTGTCTGGGGTGGCCTCAGCGAGGACGAGCGCCGCGCGATGAAGCGCCGCGCCGCCCGCAACCGGGCGCGGAACAACGCCGCGACCGCCTGACTGACCCCCCGACTGCCACCAGCTGCTCTCGACCCGCAGCGCGCAGTGCCCTGATACGCATCGCACATACGCCCTGAGCCCCGGAACGTGACGACGAAAGTCACCGTCCGGGGCTCGCGGTCTGTGCGCCCCCAACAGCCCTTCCGCGAGCGCGGCGGGGCCGGCCCCGGCCCTAAGGCTTCTCGGGTGCCACCGGCAGGTCGAAGATCACGCGGGTGCCCCGCTCCGGCGCCGGCACCATGTCGAACGTGCCGCCCAACTCGCCCTCCACCAGCGTCCGTACGATCTGCAGTCCCAGGTTGCCCGAACTCCGCGCGTCGAAGCCCTCGGGCAGACCGCACCCGTCGTCCTGCACCGTCACCAGCAGCCGTCCCGCCTCGCGGCCCACGTTCCCGCCGCGTACGGCTCCGACCTCGACCGTGCCGAGCGTGTCCGGCCCGAAGCCGTGCTCCAGAGCGTTCTGCAGGACCTCGGTGAGCACCATGGACAGCGGGGTCGCGACCTCGGCGTCGAGGATGCCGAAGCGCCCGGCCCGGCGACTTGTGACCCGGCCCGGCGACAACTCCGCCACCATCGCGAGCAGACGATCGGCGATCTCGTCGAACTCGACGCGCTCGTCCAGTGTCTGGGACAGCGTCTCGTGCACGATCGCGATCGAACCGACCCGCCGTACGGCCTCGTTGAGCGCGTCGCGGCCGCGGTCGGAGTCCATCCGCCGGGCCTGCAGCCGGAGCAGCGCGGCAACCGTCTGCAGATTGTTCTTCACCCGATGGTGGATCTCCCGGATGGTCGCGTCCTTGGTGAGCAGCTCGCGCTCCCGGTGCCGTACCTCCGTGATGTCCCGCAGCAGGACGAGCGAACCGATGCGGGTGCCCTTCGGTTTGAGCGGGATCGCGCGCAACTGCACGACGCAGTCGTTGCCTTCGACCTCCGCCGCACGCGGCGCCCAGCCGCTCGCCAGCTTCACGATCGCCTCGTCCACGGGGCCACGCGACGGCGCCAGTTCGGTGGTGGCCTGGCCCAGATGGAGGCCGACCAGGTCGGCGGCCAGGCCCAGCCGGTGGTACGCGGAGAGCGCGTTGGGGCTGGCGTACTGCACGACGCCCTCGGCGTCCAGCCGGATCAGCCCGTCGCCGACCCTCGGGGAGACATCCGTGTCGCCCTGCTCGCCGGGGAAGGGAAACGATCCGGCAGCGATCATCTGTGCGAGATCGGAGGCGCTCTGAAGGTACGTCAGCTCGAGCCGGCTCGGCGTACGGACGGTGAGCAGGTTGGTGTTGCGGGCGATCACGCCGAGCACCCGTCCCTCACGGCGCACGGGGATCGACTCGACCCGTACGGGCACCTCTTCGCGCCACTCCGGGTCGCCCTCCCGTACGATCCGGCCCTCGTCGTGGGCCGCGTCCAGCAGCGGGCGGCGGCCGCGCGGAACGAGATGCCCGACCATGTCGTCCTGGTACGAGGTGGGGCCGGTATTGGGGCGCATCTGCGCCACGGAGACGTAGCGGGCGCCGTCCAGCGTGGGGACCCACAGGACCAGGTCGGCGAAGGAGAGGTCCGAGAGCAGCTGCCACTCGGACACCAGCAGGTGCAGCCAGTCGAGATCGCGGTCGCTGAGGGCGGTGTGCTGGCGTACGAGGTCGTTCATGGAGGGCACGCGTCGAGCCTACCGGCGGGTGGCGAACAAGAAGTCGCCTCAGCCCATGGACAGCGGCAAAAGGTCTAGTCCACAATGGTTCGCGAAGGGCCGGACACACAACTCCACAGACTCTGCCTTCCCCGCACAGGAAGGCGGAACGAGACTCGCGGCGCTCTCTGCCCTGACCGCGCCTGAGTCTCCGAACTCCGGGCTGCGGTGCCGGACGGGCTGAGGGTCCCGTCCCGGCGCCGCGGCCCGAAGTGATTTCCGGGGCCGCCGGGCTTCAGCTCCGGGGCTGCCTTCCTTCAGGCGCCGCCGGCCTCCGGTCTCTCCGGCCAGGCCCGCATCGCGACGCCGGCCACCGCTTCCAACTCCGCACGGCCCGCGCCGTCCCGCGCCTGCTGGGACATCCCCTGCATCACGGCCCCCACGTACCGCGCCAGCGAGTCCGGGTCGGCCTCCTCGGGCAGCTCACCGGACGCGACCCCCGCGCGTATCCGCCGCTCGAACAGCCGCACGTTCTGCTCGCGCATCAGGCGCAGCGACTCCGCGACCTCGCCCGAACTGCAGTTGGTGGCGGCGCTCACGATCAGACAGCCGGGCGGGCGGCCCGGCTGCGTGTACTCCACCGCGGCGTCGCACAGCACCCGCTCCATGGCGTCCCGCGCGGTCGGCTCCTCGGCGAGCGCGCGGTCGATGAAGCCGCCGTACTCCTGGATGTAGCTCTCGATGACCTCCTCGAAGAGCGTCTTCTTGTCGCCGAACGCCGCGTAGAGGCTGGGCGCGCCGATGCCCATCACGCGCGTCAGATCGGAGATGGACGTCGCCTCGTAGCCGTCCTCCCAGAAAGCACGCAGCGCCTTCTCCAGGGCTGTCTCCCGGTCGAAGGACCGCGGACGTCCGCGCTGTTTCGTGGCCATGGAAACCATTCTATAGCGCTCACTGAAGAATGTGCTACGGTCTTTCTATAGTGACCGCTAGAGAAACGGGAGACAGCGATGAGTGCTGCCACGGCGCCTGCGACCGGACATGTGACGCGCACCCTTACGGGCAAGACCGCGCTGGTCACCGGGGGCGGCAGGGGGATCGGACGAGGCATCGCCGAGCGGCTGGGGCGGGACGGCGCCCGGGTCGCCGTGCACTACGGCAGCGACGAGACATCGGCCAAGGAGGCGGCGGCGGCCATCGAGGCCGCGGGAGGTGAGGCGTTCACGGTCGGGGCGAAGCTGGGCCGGCCCGGCGACGCGGAGGCGCTCTGGGCGGCGTTCGACGAGCATGCCGACGGACTGGACATCCTGGTGAACAACGCGGGGATCACCGGCGCCCGGGAGCCGATCTCGGGGCTGACGCCCGACGACTTCGACGTGGTCTTCGACGTGAACGCCAAGGCGCCGTTCTTCGTCACGCGGCTGGGGCTGCCCCGGCTTCGGGACGGCGGGCGGATCATCAGCGTCTCGACGGTTCTCACCCGGGGCGTCGGGATGCCCGAGCTGATCGCGTATTCGATGAGCAAGGGCGCGATGGACGTCTTCACCCTGACGCTGGCGAAGGAGCTGGGCCCGCGGGGCATCACGGTCAACACCGTGGCGCCGGGCATCGTGGACACCGACATGAACGCGGGCTGGCTGCGCACCAGCGAGGAAGCGTGGTCGGGCGCGTCCGGTGCGGCCGCGCTGGGCCGCGTGGGGCGGCCCGAGGACATAGCGGATGTCGCGGCGTTCCTGGCGTCGGAGGACGGCCGCTGGGTGACGGGGCAGTGGATAGACGCGTCGGGCGGCTCGCTGCTCTGAGCGCACACGGACGGCGGCCCCGCCACGGGGGCGGGGCCGTCGTCCGTGCTCAGCCTGGGTGCGTCTCGAGCCTCAGCGCGTCTCGGTGACCTTCGCGAGGGCGCGCGGGGCGTCGGGATCCTGGCCGCGGGCGATGGTGACCTCGTAGGCCAGCATCTGGAGCGGCATGATCTCCAGGATGGGCTGAAGCTCCTCGGCCACACCCTCGGTCGGCAGGACGAAGCCCGAGGACGCCGTGTCCACCTGCGCTGCCGGGCCGATCACGACCAGGTCCGCGCCCCGGTCCTTGAGCCTGTCCAGCACCGGCTGCAGCGCCTCGCCGCCCTTGCCGTCGGTCACGACGGCGATCACCGGGGAGATGTTGTCCACCATGGCGAGCGGGCCGTGCAGCAGGTCCGCACCCGAGTAGGAGAGGGCGGGGATGTAGCTGGTCTCCATGAGCTTCAGCGCGGCTTCCTTGGCCGTTGGATAGCCGTAGCCACGAGAGGTGATCACCATGCGTTCCGCGAAGCGGTAGCGGCCGGCGAGGGCCTTCACCTCGTCGCCACGGGCCAGCACCGACTCGGCCAGTTCGGGCAGCGCCTTGGCGGTCTCCGGGCCGTTGCCGCCGCGCATGCCCTCCACGAAGAGGTAGAGGGCGAGCAGTTCGGCGGTGTAGGTCTTGGTCGCCGGGAGCGCCTTCTCCGGTCCGGCGAGGACGTCGATGTGGAACTCGCTGACCTCGGCGAGCGGGGAATCGGCGTTGTTCGTCACCGCGAGGGTGATCGCACCGGCCTCGCGGGCGGCCTTGGTGGAGGCGACCAGGTCCGGGGAGCCGCCGGACTGGCTCACGGTGATCACGAGGCAGTCGGTCAGATCGGCCTTGGCCTCATACGCCGTGGTCGTGGACATGGAGGTGAGTCCGCAGGGCTTGCCGAGCAGCACCTCGAGGAGGTACTTCGCGTACAGCGCCGCGTTGTCGGAGGTGCCGCGCGCGGTGAGAAGGACGAAGCGGGGGTTCCGTCCGGCGATCTGTTCGGCCGTCTCCCGGATGACGGGGGCGCCCTCTTCGAGGATGCGGCGCAGCACCGCGGGCTGCTCGGCCATCTCACCGGACATGATCCGCCCCGGCACGTGGGGCTGCTGGGACGGAGTCGGGGCGGACATGCTGGGTGCCTCCAAGTGGCTTGTGCTGTGCGGCCCGCGGGGGTCAGCCGTCGGCCCCCTTGCCGACGATGACCTCCGCGGCGGCCCGTCCGCAGACGCGGGCGGCGCCATGGGTGGCGATGTGCAGGGCCCCGGCGGGCGGCGACTGGGGCAGTCCCATCTCGACCACGACCGATTCCGGCCGTACGGCGAGCAGGGCGTCCAGTGCGTCGGCCATCCAGGAGTGACGGTGGACGTCGCGTACCACTGCGACGATCCTACGGTCCGCCGCGGCGTCGAGCACATTTGCGACCAAGCCGGGCGCACCCGTGGCGGCCACCGCGTCGCGGCCGTACGTGGCCGTACGGGTGCCGGGAAGGAGACGTTCGAGTTCGGGTGCGAGGCCCCAGGGGGTCGTGTCGCCCACGGCGATGTTCGCCAGCGGTGTGAAGGCCGCGACGAAGGGAGGTGAAGCCAGGGGTTCGTAGTCGCCGGACGCGGTGATCCGCAGCGCACGCCGGGCTGCCCGCAGCCCCACGTCCGCACCCGCCGTGCCGTCCGTGCCTGTGACACCCGTGTCCGTGACATTCGTACGCGTGACACCCGCACCCGTGCCGCCCGGTCCCGTCTCCCCCAGCAGGCCCGGCCGTGGTGGCGAGAGGGCAGGCGCGCTCCCCTCCTTGCCCAGCGCGCCTGCACCCCTCGTCCAGCGCGCGAGAGCGCGCACCCGTGCTGCGGCGTCGGCGAGTCGCTCCCGCGGGAGTTCGCCGTCGCGTACGGCCCTCACCAGCGCGTCGCGAAGCCGCAGCACGGTGTCTTCGTCGGCCAGTCCCCCGCCGACGCAGATGGCGTCGGCCCCTGCGGCGAGGGCGAGCACGCTGCCGCGCTCGAGGCCGTAAGTGGCGGAGATGGCCTGCATCTCCATCCCGTCGGTGACGATCAGCCCGTCGTGGCCGACGCCGCCCCGGCTCTGCGGGGCACGCAGCAGCCCGGTGAGGGCGGCCGGACTCAGCGTGCCGGGCAGCGCCTCGTCGAGGGCGGGCAGCAGGATGTGCGCGCTCATCACGCACTTGCTGCCGGCCGCCACGGCCGCCCGGAACGGCACGAGTTCACGCTCGTGGAGCGTGCTGAGATCGGCGTCGATGCGGGGCATGGAGTGGTGCGAGTCGATGGCCGTGTCGCCGTGCCCGGGGAAGTGCTTGACGCAGGCCGCCACGCCCGCCGCCTGCAGGCCCTCCACATAGGCCACCGTGTGCCGGGCGACGAGCTGTGGGTCGCCCCCGAACGAACGGACCCCGATGACCGGATTGTCCGGATTGGAGTTGACGTCCGCCGACGGCGCCCAGTTGAGGTTGACGCCGCAGGCCGCCAGCCGCCGCCCGAGCTCGTGGGCGACCTCCCGGGTGAGTGTCGGGTCGTCCACGGTGCCCAGCGCCAGATTGCCCGGGAAGGAGGACCCCGTACGCGCTTCCAGCCGCGTGACATCGCCGCCCTCCTCGTCGATGGCGACCAGCACGTCCGGTCGTGCCTCGCGCAGCTCGGCGGTGAGCGCGGCGAGCTGCTCCGCGCTCTCGATGTTCCGCCCGAACAGCCCGACCGAGCTGAGCCCTTCGCGCAGCTGCGCCAGCAGCCACGCGGGGGCGGTGGTGCCGGTGAAGCCGGGCTGGAGGACGGCGAGCGCGTCGCGGGTGAGGGTGCCGGCGTCACTTACGAGGGTCGTCATGCCGCGGTTATCCCTTCACTGCGCCGGCGCTCAGGCCACCGACGGCGCGTCGCTGGAGGAAGAGGAACAGGAGGAGTACGGGTACGGCGAACAGGGAGGACGCCGCCATGGTGGCACCCCAGTCGTTGCCGAAGGCGCTCTGGAACTGGGTCAGCCAGAGCGGCAGCGTGTACGCCTCGGACTCCTTGTTGAGCACCAGCACCATGGCGAACTCGTTCCAGGCCGTGATGAACCCGAAGAGAGAGGTCGACATCAGCCCGGGCGCGAGCAGCGGGAAGATCACCCGGAAGAACGCCTGCGTGCGGCTGCACCCGTCGATCAGGGCGGCCTCCTCCAGTTCCTTCGGCACGGCGGCGATGAAGCCGCGCAGCGTCCAGATGGTGAAGGGTAGGACCATCACGAAGTAGATGAGGGTCAGAAAGCCGATGTTGTTCAGCATTTCGGCGTCCCGGGCGATCAGGTACATCACGATGACCATCACCTCCCAGGGCGCCATCTGCGCCATCATCACCGCGAGCACCAGGCCCTTACGGCCGCGGAACCGCATCCGTACGATCGCGAAGCTCGCCGCCAGCGCCACGAACAGCGCGAGCAGCACGGCCCCGATCGTCACGGTGAGGCTGTTCTGCACGTACGTCCAGAACATGTCGACGCCGGTCGCCGTGCCGTAGTGCTCGAAGGTCGGCGTGAAGACGAACGTCGGTGTCTCGGTGAGGATTTCGGAGGACGGTTTGAAGGACGTCGAGAACATCCAGTAGACGGGGAACAGGAAGACCGGCACCAGCGCCAGCGCCACGGCGTTGGGCCATACCTTCCCCATCGTCTTGCGGCGCTTGGCGCGCACCGCCGCCTTGTCGACCGGCAGGGTGTTGCTCACTGTTCCTCCTCCTGCTTGAGGATCAGGCGGAAGTAGAAGGACATCGCGATCAGCAGGACCAGGATGGTCAGTACGGAGGCCGCGGCCGCGGTGCCGAAGTTCATCTGCGCCATGCCTTCGACGTAGGCGAAGACGGGCAGCGTCTCGGAAGCCCGGTCCGGCCCGCCGCCGTTGAGGGCGACGATCTGGGCGAACGCCTTGAAGACCCAGATGATCTCCAGGAACGTGGTGATCAGGAAGAACGGCTTCATCATCGGGAGGACCACGGACCGGAACAGCCGCCAGTTCGACGCGCCGTCCACGCGGGCGGCCTCGTACAGCTCGCCGCTGATGGTGGTCAGTCCGGCGTACAGGTTGAGCGCCACGAACGGCACCGACGCCCAGACGATCATCACCGTGACGATGGTGAGCGTGGAGAACCCGGACTCGAACCAGTTGTGCTGCTCGTAGCCCTCGAAGCCGAGGCTGCGCATCACCCAGTTCATGACGCCGAACTGCGTGTCGAACAGCCAGCGGAAGACCGTCGCCGAGGCGACGATCGGCATCGCCCAGGCCATCACCAGGGACAGGGACAGCAGCAGCCGCATCTTCTTGCCGAGCCGCCCCAGCAGCACGCCGATCAGGGTGCCGAACACCATGATCAGCACCACGTTGACCGCCATGAACAGGAAGGTCCGTACGACGACGGTCCAGAAGGCGTCGTTCGTCAGCAGGTCGGTGTAGTTGCTGAGACCGGTCCAGACGGTCTTGCGGGAGATCATCTCCGTACGGCCGAGCTGCTGCGTCGACAGGAGGATGTTCCGGACCAGGGGGTAGCCCAGGAAGGCCAGCAGCGAGACGACCGCGGGAGCGATCAGCGCGTACGGCAGCCACGCGGCGTTCCCTGTACGTCTGCCGCGGGCGCCCTTCCCGCCGCTCCGCCCGCCGCCCGCCGGCTCCTTCGTGCCGGGCGGCGGCGACTCCTCCGCGACCGGGGTCGCTCCCTGGGTGTGCACGGTCATGTCTACTTCCTCGCGGTGAGGGCCGGGGACGAGGGGCGGGGTGCCCGGGCCGACGGCCGCCCGGTGCACCCCCATGGGTCTCCCGGCGCGGAACGCCGGGGGCGGTTCAGCTCTTGTTGATGCGCTCGTCGATGACCTTGTCGGCGTCCTTGCCGGCCTGCCCCGGGGAAGTCCCCTTGAGCACCTTGGTCATGTACTCCTTGATCGGGTTGGGCTCGGTCTCGACGTTCGCCCAGCCCGGCGTGATCGGCGTGAGCGCGCCTGCCTCGGAGGACTTGACCATGGCCTCGGCGAAGGAGCCGGCCGCGGGCTTGACCTGGGCGGCCGGGCTGTTGGGCAGCAGCCCGCCCTCAGTGGCCTCGGCGTACTTCTTCATCCACTTCTCGGAGGTGGCCATCTTCAGCCACTCCTGGGCCAGTTCCTTGTTCGGCGAGCGCTCGGAGACCGCGAGGTTCGAGCCGCCGAAGAAGACCTTGCCGGGGGTGTCGGCGGTCTTGCCGGGGATCGGGAAGTAGCCGAAGTCGGCCTTGTCGCCGGCCTTCTCGATGGCCTCGATGGCACCGGCGGCCTCCCAGCCGAGCCCGATCCAGGAGGCGACCTTGCCCTTGGGCACGACGTCGGTGGACTGCTGCGGGGTCGCTTCGTCGGCATCCTTGGGTGCGGTGGAGAAGGAGTTCAGCTTCTTGTAGAACTCCATCGCCTTCTGCGCCTCCGGGCCGGCGAGGGTGCCCTTCCACTTGTCGCCGTCCTTCGCCGCGATGTCGCCGCCCTCGTCCCAGAGGAAGCCCGCGAAGACGTACCAGCTCTGGCCGGGCAGGTAGATCGGCTGGACGTCCGTCTTGTCCTTGATCTTCTGCAGTCCGGCGACCCACTCGTCGCGGGTCTTCGGCGGCTTCACCCCGGCGTCCTCGAACACCTTCTTGTCATAGACGACGGCGCGGTTGGCCGCGTACCAGGGCGCGCTGTAGAGCTTTCCGTCCAGCTCGGTGGAGGGGACCATGCCCTTGTTCCACTTGTCGTAGCCGAGTTCGCTCTTCATGTCGGTGAGGTCGGCGAGGCCGCCCGTGACCGCGTAGCCGGCGGTCTGCGTGTTGCCGAGTTCCAGTACGTCCGGCGGGGAGTCCTCGGAGAGCGCTGTGGTGATCTTTTCCTGGATGCCGTTCCACTGCTGGACCTTGATCTCGACCTTGACGCCCTTGTGCTGTGCCTCGAACGCCTTGTTGAGTTCCTTGGCCCAGGGGTCGGGTGCGGATCCGTCCATCGCCCAGACCGTGAGAGTCTTGTCGCCGCCACCGCTGCCGCTGTCGTCGTCTGAGCCACAGGCCGTGACACCGGCCACCATGGCCGCGGCCCCCACTGCCGCTATGAGCTTGCGCTTCACGCCATCCTCCTCAAGGGACGCCCGAACCCCCCGCCCAACGAGATGAACAACCGAAGACATACGAAGACATACGTCGCGTACTGCCCGTGGGACCGGGATTGGTCTTTAATGGTTTAGACCAGTTCCCGCAGCTTGGCCTAGACCTATAGGGGTGTCAACGGTGTATAAAGCTCGCAGTCGTTTCCGTTACCGGAACGACATCTGAGCTGGGACGCACTCCCAGGCCGGGCTCGTGCCACGATGTGAGCCGCTACGTACACGGAGGAGCCGGTGACGGCAGCACGACACGAGCCGGGAAGGCGTGCCATGAGCACCGACGGGGTTGCGGCCACGGCGGCCGGCACCAACAGCGCGGGCACGGGGGAAGCCGCGAGCGGGAACGGCAACGCCGCCCCGCGCACCGCACGCGTGCCCAAGTACTACCGCCTGAAGCGGCATCTGCTGGAGATGACCGAGACGATGCCGCCCGGCACGCCGGTACCTCCCGAACGCACGCTGGCCAGCGAGTTCGACACCTCCCGTACGACCGTGCGCCAGGCCCTCCAGGAACTCGTCGTCGAGGGGCGGCTGGAGCGCATCCAGGGCAAGGGCACGTTCGTCGCCAAGCCCAAGGTCTCGCAGGCGCTGCAACTCACCTCGTACACCGAGGACATGCGCGCCCAGGGCCTCGAACCCACCTCGCAGCTGCTGGACATCGGCTACATCACCGCGGACGACCGGCTCGCCGGCCTGCTCGACATCCCGACCGGCGGCCGCGTGCTGCGCATCGAACGGCTGCGGCTGGCCAGCGGCGAGCCGATGGCGATCGAGACGACGCACCTGTCCCAGAAGCGCTTCCCGGCACTGCGCCGCAGCCTCGTCAAGTACACCTCGCTCTACACCGCGCTCGCCGAGGTGTACGACGTCCACCTCGCCGAGGCGGAGGAGACGATCGAGACCTCGCTGGCCACGCCGCGCGAGGCCGGGCTGCTGGCCACCGACGTCGGGCTGCCGATGCTGATGCTGTCCCGGCACTCCCAGGACAGCGAGGGCGAACCGGTGGAGTGGGTCCGGTCGGTCTACCGCGGCGACCGCTACAAGTTCGTGGCCACCCTCCAACGCCCGCGCCGCTGACGTACGGCGCCACCGCGGTCGTACGGGCGCACGCCCCGCGCCCGTACGAGCCGGCGTTCCGGACTGCCCGTACGGGCCGCTGACCGGCGGTGGTGTGGCCGGTCCGTTATCCCGTGGGGTAGTGACGCGAGACCCCGCCGTGGCTAGATTTCCTGCGCAGCCCGCAGAGATCACCCAGCCAGAGACGGAGCGCCTCATGTCACCACCCGATAAGGCAGCAGGCGAGCCGGTGATCACGCCCGCGCGCGTGGTGATCGGCCTCTGCCTGCTCGCTCCGTTCGTCGCGATGCTCTGGGTCGGCTCGTACGACAGCGTGGATCCGAAGTTCATCGGCATCCCGTTCTTCTACTGGTACCAGATGCTGTGGGTGCCCCTGTCCACGGCGCTGACCTGCGTCGCGTACGTGCTGGTGCGCCGCGAGAAGGCCGCCAGGCGTGCTCGCGAGGGCGGTGAGCAGCAGTGAACGACGGCGTCAACGGAATCGCGCTCGCGGTCTTCATCTTCTTCTTCGCCCTGGTCACCGTGATGGGCTTCCTCGCCGCGCGCTGGCGCAAGGCGGCGGTGGCGGACAATCTCGACGAATGGGGCCTGGGCGGCCGGAGCTTCGGCACCTGGATCACCTGGTTCCTGCTCGGCGGCGACCTGTACACGGCGTACACCTTCGTGGCCGTCCCGGCGGCGATCTACGCGGCGGGCGCGGCGGGCTTCTTCGCGGTGCCGTACACGATCCTCGTCTACCCGCTGATCTTCACCTTCCTGCCCCGCCTCTGGTCGGTCTCGCACCGCCACGGCTACGTGACCACCTCGGACTTCGTGAAGGGCCGGTTCGGCTCCCGCGGGCTCTCCCTCGCGGTCGCCCTCACCGGCATCCTGGCGACGATGCCGTACATCGCGCTGCAACTCGTCGGCATCCAGGCGGTGCTGGACGTGATGGGCGTCGGCGGCGGGGAATCGACGCACTGGTTCGTGAAGGACCTGCCGCTGCTGATCGCGTTCGGCGTGCTGGCGGCGTACACGTACTCCTCCGGGCTGCGGGCGCCCGCGCTCATCGCGTTCGTGAAGGACGCGCTGATCTACATCGTGATCATCGTGGCGATCGTCTACATCCCGGTCGAACTCGGCGGCTTCGACGAGATCTTCAGCAGCGCCGAGGAGAAGTTCTCGGAGACCGGCGGCTCGCTGGTGACCGGGCCGGACGCGCACTGGGCGTACGCGACGCTGGCGCTGGGCTCCGCGCTCGCGCTGTTCATGTATCCGCACGCCATCACGGCGACGCTGTCCAGTCGCAGCCGCAATGTCATCCGCCGCAACACGACGATCCTGCCGCTGTACTCGCTGATGCTGGGGATGCTCGCGCTGCTCGGCTTCATGGGCATCGCGGCCGGCATCGAGGTGGAGAACGGGCAGCTGATCGTGCCGCAGCTGTTCGAGAACATGTTCCCGGCCTGGTTCGCCGGCGTCGCCTTCGCGGCGATCGGGATCGGCGCGCTGGTCCCGGCGGCCATCATGTCGATCGCGGCCGCGAACCTGTTCACGCGCAACATCTACCGCGACTTCTTCAGGCCGGACGCCACCCCGGCGCGGGAGGCCCAGGTCTCCAAGATCACCTCGCTGCTGGTGAAGGTCGGCGCGCTGGTCTTCGTCCTCACCATGGACAAGACCACCGCGATCAACTTCCAGCTGCTGGGCGGCATCTGGATCGTCCAGACGATGCCGGCGCTCGTCGGCGGCCTCTTCACACGGTGGTTCCACCGCTGGGCGCTGCTGGCGGGCTGGGCCGTGGGCATGCTCTACGGGACGATCGCGGCGTACTACGTCGAGAGCCCCACGCAGAAGCACTTCGGCGGCAGCAACGACACCATCCCGCTCATCGGCGAGATCGGCTACATCGGGCTGACGGCCTTCGTGCTCAACCTGCTGGTGACACTGGTCCTGACGTTCGTCCTGCGGGCGCTCAACGCGCCGGACGGCGTCGACGAGACCTCGCCCGGCGACTACACCGCGGACGCGGGCGACCCGGGCGTGCAGGAGAAGCTGCCGCCGGTCGCCAAGGCGCCCTGACCGGCTGAGAACGGTACCGGCGCCTCCGGCCGGAGGCGTCGGCTCCGCACCCCACTGACGGCCCGCTGTCAGTGGGGTGCTGCATGCTTGGCTCCATGGACATCACGATCAGGCCGGCCCGGGTCGACGAGCTCGACGAGGTCGGAGAGCTGACCGCGCAGGCGTATCTCGGGGACGGTCTGCTCGCGTTCGGCGAGGCGGACGGATATCTGGCCGAGCTGCGTGACGCCCGCCGCCGCGCGGAGCACTCGGAGGTGCTGGTGGCCGCCGAGCGCGCGGGGCCGGGCGTGCGGCCGCTGGTGCTGGGCGCGGTGGCGTTCGTGGGGGACGGCGGGCAGTACGCGGACATAGCCGGGCCCGGCGAGGGCGAGTTCCGGATGCTGGCCGTACGGCCGGAGGGGCGCGGCCGCGGAGCAGGCGAGGCCCTGGTGCGCGAGTGCCTCGCGCGGGCGCGGGCGCTCGGGCTGCACCGGGTCGTCCTGTCCAGCCAGCCGCAGATGGCCGCGGCGCACCGGCTGTACGAGCGGCTGGGCTTCCGCCGGACCCCGGAGCGCGACTGGCAGCCGATACCGGACCTCACCCTGTGGACGTTCACCGTGGACCTGCCGCCGTCGGGCTGAGCACGGCGCTGGGCCGCCAAAAGACTCAACACGGCGTCCGGCACAACATATTGGGGTGCTCGCATGGAGCGCCACCACATGTATGGTGGGGCCTGCTGTCGCCGCAGGGGAATCCGGTGCGAATCCGGAGCTGACCCGCAACGGTGTGGCACGGGCTGACGCGGCACCGCGTACGGCCCTGCCGAGCCCGAGCACCTGCCGACGGCGTCGTACACGTCCCGGGCTTCGTGGATTTGGGCCGGTGGACGCGAGCGGAGCCGTGCCGTGCTGCCCGGCTGCCGCGTCGCGCCCGCGCGCACCGCTTCCCCGTGGCTCCGGCCGAGCGAGGGAGAGCACGTCCTGTGACCACCGCACCAGCCGCCGCAGCCGCCACTGCGCCGAGCGCACCACCCGCCGCCCGTACGGACCCCGGCGCTGCGGCGCTGACCCGGCTCCTCACCGGCCTCGCCGCCGACCTCCCCGCCACCGACCCGCACCGGGTCGCCGCCGCCGCGCTGCGGGGCCGCCACCCGGGCTCCGACGACGCGGAGCTGCGCTCCCTCGCGACGGAGGCCGCCGCCGGCCTGATCGGCGAGGAGCCGGCGTACTCACGGCTCGCCGCCCGGCTCCTCACCCTCGCCGTACGGGAGGAGGCGGCCGGCCAGGGCGCGCACTCGTTCTCGGCCTCGGTCGCGACCGGGCACCGCGAGGGGCTGATCGCGGACGGCACCGCGGCGTTCGTCCGTACGCACGCGGCGCGGCTGGACGCGCTCGTCGCGGCGGCCCAGGCGGACGGCGCGGACGACCGCCTCGGGTACTTCGGGCTGCGCACCGTCCACACCCGCTATCTGCTCCGGCACCCCGTCACCCGCCGCGTCATCGAGACCCCGCAGCACTTCCTGCTCCGTGTGGCCTGCGGACTCGCCGCGGACGACGGCGAGGAGGCGCTCACCGAGGTCGCCGAGTTGTACCGGCTCACCAGCACCCTCGCCTATCTGCCCTCCTCCCCCACCCTCTTCAACTCCGGCACCCGGCACCCGCAGATGTCGTCCTGCTATCTGCTGGACTCCCCGCTGGACGACCTCGACTCCGTCTACGAGCGCTACGGCCAGGTCGCCCGGCTCTCGAAGCACGCGGGCGGCATCGGCCTGTCGTACTCCCGTATCCGCGGGCGGGGTTCGCTGATCCGCGGCACCAACGGGCTCTCGAACGGGATCGTCCCGTTCCTGCGCACCCTCGACTCCTCCGTCGCCGCCGTGCACCAGGGCGGCAGGCGCAAGGGCGCGGCCTGCGTCTATCTGGAGACGTGGCACGCGGACCTGGAGGAGTTCCTCGAGCTGCGCGACAGCACCGGCGAGGAGGCACGCCGTACGCACCACCTCAACCTTGCCCACTGGATCCCCGACGAGTTCATGCGCCGGGTCGAGGCGGACGCCGGCTGGTCGCTGTTCTCGCCCTCGGACACACCGGAGCTGACGGACCTGTGGGGCGACGCCTTCGACGCCGCCTACCGCCGTGCGGAGGCCGCGGGCCTGGCCGTACGGACCGTGCCCGCGCGTGAGTTGTACTCGCGGATGATGCGCACGCTCGCGCAGACCGGCAACGGCTGGATGACCTTCAAGGACACCTCCAACCGCACCGCCAACCAGACGGCGGAGCCCGGCCACGTCGTGCACTCCTCGAACCTCTGCACCGAGATCCTGGAGGTGACGGACGACGGCGAGACGGCCGTCTGCAACCTCGGTTCCGTCAACCTCGCAGCCCATCTGCACGACGACGGCACGCTGGACTGGGAGCGGCTGGACGCCACCGTCCGCACCGCCGTGACCTTCCTCGACCGCGTCGTCGACGTCAACTACTACCCGACCCCCCAGGCCGCGGCCTCCAACTCCCGCTGGCGCCCGGTCGGTCTGGGCCTGATGGGCCTGCAGGACGTCTTCTTCCGGCTGCGGCTCCCGTTCGACTCGCCGGAGGCGCGGGAGCTGTCCACCCGTGTCTCCGAACGGATCATGCTCGCCGCGTACGAGGCGTCCGCCGCGCTCGCCGAGCGGCACGGCCCGCTGCCCGCCTGGGAGTCGACCCGTACGGCACGCGGCGTGCTGCACCCCGACCACTACCCCGACGCCGTACCGGCCTGGCCCGAGCGCTGGTCGGCGCTGCGCGAGCGCGTCGCCCGCACCGGCCTGCGCAACGCCCTGCTGCTCGCCATCGCGCCGACGGCGACAATCGCCTCGATCGCGGGCGTGTACGAGTGCATCGAGCCGCAGGTGTCGAACCTCTTCAAGCGGGAGACCCTGAGCGGCGAGTTCCTCCAGGTGAACGCCTATCTGGTGGCGGAGCTGAAGCGGCTCGGGCGCTGGGACGAGCGGACCCGGGACGCGCTGCGCGAGAGCAGCGGCTCGGTGCAGGAGCTGGACGGCATCCCGGACGACGTACGCGCGCTGTACCGCACCGCGTGGGAGATCCCGCAGCGCGCGCTGATCGACATGGCGGCGGCGCGCACGCCGTATCTGGACCAGAGCCAGTCGCTGAACCTGTTCCTGAGCTCGCCGACCATCGGGAAGCTCAGCTCGATGTACGCGTACGCATGGCGGAGCGGCATCAAGACCACGTACTACCTGCGCTCGCGCCCGGCGACCCGGATCGCGCGGGCGGCGGGCGGCACGGCCGCGAACCCGACCACAGCCGCGCCCCAAGACGACGCGGCCGCCTGCTCCCTGGAGAACCCCGAGTCCTGCGAGGCATGCCAGTGACGACCACAGCACACCCGGAACCGGCCCGTCCCAAGAACCTCCTCGACCCGGGCTTCGAGCTGACCCTGCGCCCGATGCGGTATCCGGAGTTCTACGACCGCTACCGCGACGCCATCAAGAACACCTGGACCGTGGAGGAGGTCGACCTCCACTCCGACGTCGCCGATCTCGCCCGGCTCTCACCGGGCGAGCAGCACATGATCAGCCGTCTCGTGGCCTTCTTCGCCACCGGTGACTCGATCGTGGCGAACAACGTGGTGCTGTCGCTGTACAAGCACATCAACTCCCCCGAGGCGCGGCTGTATCTGTCCCGGCAGCTGTTCGAGGAGGCCGTGCACGTCCAGTTCTATCTGACGCTGCTGGACACGTATCTGCCCGATCCGGACGAGCGTGCCGAGGCGTTCGCGGCGGTGGAGAACATCCCGTCCATCCGCGAGAAGGCGCAGTTCTGCTTCCGCTGGATGGCCGCGCTGGAGGAGGGCGAGGGGGTGGCGAGGAGCGGCCGCCTGGAGTCACGTGCCGACCGGCGGCGCTTCCTGCTGAACCTGATCTGCTTCGCCGCGTGCATCGAAGGGCTGTTCTTCTACGGCGCGTTCGCGTACGTCTACTGGTTCCGCTCCCGCGGCCTGCTGCACGGCCTGGCCACCGGCACCAACTGGGTGTTCCGCGACGAGTCGATGCACATGTCGTTCGCCTTCGACGTGGTGGACACGGTCCGCGCCGAGGAGCCGGAGCTGTTCGACGACGCCCTGGAGGCGGAGGTCGCGGCGATGCTCGACGAGGCGGTGGAGGCGGAGCTGCAGTTCGCGCGCGACCTGTGCGGGGAGGGCCTGCCGGGCATGAACACCGGGTCGATGCGCGACTATCTGCGGGCGGTCGCGGACCAGCGCCTCGTACGGCTGGGCTTCGCGGCCCGTTACGGCGCGCGGAACCCGTTCTCCTTCATGGAGCTGCAGAACGTCCAGGAGCTGACCAACTTCTTCGAGCGGCGCGCCTCCGCGTACCAGGTCGCCGTCGAGGGATCGGTCTCCTTCGACGACGACTTCTGAGCGGCGGGCGACGGCGCGGCCGGTCTCCGTACACGCGACGTACGGGGACCGGCCGCGGACGCCCACGGCCGGCCGTGCGAGGGGGGACTCAGCAGCCGCCGCAGTTGTGGTAGGTCACGTCCCAGTGGTTGCCCTCCCGGTAGTAGATGTTCCCGGAGCCGGACTTCCACTTGGAGCCGCCGATGGAGGTGAACGTGCCCTGAATGTAGTTGTCGAGGCAGCTCGACAGGCTGAAGTCGACCTTGTAGCCGTTCCAGTGGCTGTACGTGCCGTCCGCGTGCCCGGTCTCGGTGCCGCCGGTGAGGTTGATCGCGCAGCCGCTGGCGCTCTTGAGCGTGATCACGCCGTCCACCGTCGCCGAGTTGATCTGGTCGAACGAGGTGCAGGTGGAGTTGTTGCGGTCCGAGCAGTTGCCGCTGGACGACCAGGTGAGGCCGGCCGCGCTGAACTTGTCGGTCGCCTGCCCGTGGCTGAGCTTGGCCAGCGGCTGCGCCTCGGTCGCCTCGGCGGGCGCGCCGCCGGGCGCGGCCACGGCGGTGGCGGTGACGCCTCCGGCCACGAGCGCCACCGCGGCGCCAGCGGCGGCGAGGACGCGCGTCACACGGCGCCGTCTCGGCCGCGGGTCACGCCGGTCGCCCGGAACGTTGCTGGGGAGCATGCTGCCTCCGTTGGTGTGGGGGAACACCGAGATTGGCGTGCCCAGGCCAACGCGTCAACATCACCGCGAAACTGCCAATGGCCGGGCCATTGAACGCCGTTGACCAGCGTGCCCCGGATCCCGGCACCCGGCCGCCGGCGGTCACCCGTCAGTCGTCAGTCGTTCGGCACCGTCTCGTACCGCGGCGTCCCCTCCGCCATCTGCTGGAGGGCGTCCTTGCGCTCACGCTTCGAGAGCCGGTCGATGTACAGGTACCCGTACAGGTGGTCCGTCTCGTGCTGGAGGCAGCGCGCGAAGTACCCGCTGCCGCGCACCGCGATCGGCTTGCCCTCGGCGTCCTGCCCGCGCACCACGGCGTAGTCGGGGCGGGCGAGCGGCGCGTACGCGGTAGGAACGGACAGGCAGCCCTCGTTGGAGTCGTCCAGCACCCGCCGGTCGGCGGGGAGTTCGTCCAGCACCGGGTTGCACACGACGCCCACGTGCCGTACGCCGTCGTCGTCCGGGCAGTCGTACACGAACACCTTCAGGTCGACGCCGATCTGGTTGGCGGCCAGCCCGACCCCCTCGGCGGCGCGCTGGCTCGCGAACATGTCGTCGATCAGCCGGGCCAGCCCGTCGTCGAACTCGGTGACGTCCTTGCACTCCCTGTGCAGGACCGGGTTGCCGACGACCGTGACCGGGTGCGCGGTGCCGCGCGCGACGTGCGCCGCCTCACGCTCCGCACAGTCCTCCGTGTCGACCACGAACTCGTCGGCGGTCTCCGACCGGGTCTCCTGCTGCTGCGACATGCCGTCGTACGCCTTCCTCACGCCCGGTCGCGCCGGGGACCACACTGGCTGTTACGCCCTACACAGTTTCGCCCTACAGGGTACGGCGCGGTCAGCAGACCTCTTCCAGATCCCGCCACTCCCGGCTGTCCGGGCTGTCCGCGACCCAGCCGTCCAGCAGCCCGCGTACGAGCCCGGCCGGCGCCGCCAGCCCGCACTCGCGCTCCGGCACCCACAGATCGCCGGGCCCGCCGGAGGTCATGTGGCCGAGCGGCCCGGGGTGGCCGGGCGAGCTGTGGTCGTGCGGGTCGAGATGGAGCGAGCCGTCGCCCTCGTCGCTGGGCATCCGGCTCTCCGAGCAGGAGCGGCACAGCAGCCGCACCGACGAGGACCAGTCCTCGGCGGCGAACCCCGCCTCGGCCGCGAGCCGCTCCAGCGCGTCGCGGTCCGACTCCGTGGCGGCGTCCAGCAGCACCACCCAGGTGGGCACGGGCGAGGGCGCCCACAGTTCGATCTCGTCGAAGACGGGGTACGACGGGCCGGCGGAGGTCGTGCGCTCGCCGTGCGGCACCCCGTCGTGCAGCACCACCTCGCCCCAGCGGCGGCCGGACGAGGGCAGCGGGATGCTCTGGATCTCCAGCCGTGCCGGATCGATCCTCCGCCCCCAGACGACCTCGGCCTCGCCCTCCGGCGAGAGCCGTACGGCGGCGCTGCCCAGCTGCATCCCGGTCGGTTCCCCGGCCGCGGCCGAGCCGTGCGCCTCGCCCGGCACCCGCAGCCCGTACGCCTGCCAGGCGCGCCGCGCGAGGGGCCAGTCCTGGAGCGCGGTGGCGGCGATGCCGACGTTCCACCAGTCGGGCGCCCCGGCGTCGCGGTCCAGCAGCGCGACGGCGCGCAGCCCGGCGGCGCGCGCCTGCTCCCAGTCGTGCCGGAACTTGTGCAGCAGCGCGAGGTTGAACCACGACTCGGAGAGCCACGGCTCCAGATCCGCGGCACGCGTCAGCAGGGCGCCGGCGTCCTCGTAACGCCCGTCGCCTATAAGCGTGAACGCGCGGTCCGTCGCCTGCCGCCAGGAGGCGGAGGGCCGGTGCCGCACCTTGCCGAAGATCCTCACTATGTGCCGCCTGATTCCCGCCTGCCGGTTGTCATCCGCGCCCTGTCCGGTGCGTCCGTACGGGGTCTGTGTGCGCTTGTCCTGTGCGCTGCCTCCGCGCTTTCCGGTTCCCCTCTTCGCATCCAACCATGCCCACTCGGGTGCCCGCTCACTACCCGTATGTCAGGGCACCTTGCCCTCGGACACGACCCGGGCGAGCGCTTCCACCACGCGCGGGTCGTAGTCCCGCGCGCACCCCAGCCGCAGTCGCTCCAGCGCGTGCAGCGGACCCGCTATTCCGTCCCGCCCGTCCGGCGGTTCGGTCTCTCCGGAGGTGTCCGCGGTGCCGTGCCCGGATCGGGCCACCAGGTCCTCGTACGCGTTGACGGCGCGCACGATGCGGGCGGTGAGGGGTTGCTCACGGTACGGATCGGCCTGCCGCTCGACGACGACGGCGACCTCGGTGGGCACGCCCGTCTGCCGTACGACCGCGCCGCCCAGCAGCGCGATCCGGCGCCGCTGCGCGGGGTCCAGCGGCTCGGTGGCGCCGGCGGCCACCGGGTCGACCAGGGACAGCTGGCCGATGTCGTGCATGAGGGCGGCGTACTCCAGAACGGTGAGTTCGGGTTCGCCCAGGCCCAGCTCGCGTGCCACGGCGCGGCTGAGCGCGGCGACGCGGCGCGCGTGCCCGTGCGGGGTGTAGCCGGCGACCTCGGTCGCCCGTGCGAGTGACACGATGGTCTGCCGGTACGTGGTCCGCACCGCCGCGTAGCGCCGGAACGAGAACTGCGTGAGCAGCAGCGGCACACAGAAGACCGGCAGCGCCCACAGCCCCGCCACGGCGACGGCGAGCGCGATGACGGCGCCGGTCGCGACGATCGCCGGGATGATGCCGACGGTGGCGCGCAACTGGTCGCGCAGCAGCGGCGCGTAAGGCCAGCCCGTACGCCCCGCGGCGAGGACGGCGGCGAGCACCGCGTCGCACAGGGCGGTGAGCAGCACGACGGCGAGCAGCCACAGCGCGTAGTACGGGCCGGTGCCGACCCAGCGCTCCAACGTGCCGGTGCTGTACAGCGGTTGGAAGCAGACGGCGGCGAATCCGGCGGCGAGCACCCTGCGTACGGCGTGGTCGAGCACGAACGCGCGGCCCGCCGCCCGTTCTGCGGCGAGGTGCGGCGCCAGCCCCAGCAGGGTCGCGGTCACGACGACGGCGACGACCTGGAGCGCGCCGTGGCTGGTCGCGCGCCCGCCCGCCTCGCCGAGCAGCGCGTAGCCGAGCGCGCCGGCGGTGCCGAGCGGCCCGACGGAGTGGTCCGTGCCGGGCAGCCGCACCCGTACGAGCTCGCCGACGGTGATGACCATCCCGAACGCGAGGGCGATGCCGGGCTGTTGGAGGCCGCGCGCCAGGGTGCCGGCGATCGCCGCACCGCCGAGCGCGACCGCGGCGGCGTGCACCGCCGCCACCCGGCGGCTCACGCCGGCGGCCCCGCGGTCTCGGCACGGTGCGCGGGCCCGGACGGGTACGCGGTCTCGGACCAGGGCGCGGTCTCGGCGCGCGTACCGGGCAGTCCGACGACGAGGTCCGGGAAGTCCTCCGGCGGACCGCCGGGTTCCGCGCCGCCGGCATCGGCCGTCACGGCGGGCGACCAGCCATCCCGTGCCAGCGCGCGGGCGAGCGCCGCGACCATACGGGGGTCGAACTGCGTGCCCGCGCAGTCCTCGAGCTCCGCGACGGCGCGGGACACGGGCAGCGCCTTGCGGTACGAGCGGGTCGAGGTCATCGCGTCGAACGCGTCCGCCACCGCGACGACCCGCGCGAACTCGGGGATCTGGCCGCCGGACAGCCCGTACGGATAGCCGCGGCCGTCCAGCCGCTCGTGGTGGTGCAGGATCGCGCAGCGCACGTCGCCGAGGAAGCGGATGCCGCGCACCATCTCGTGCCCGTACTCGGGGTGCAGCTCGATGACGCGTCTCTCCTGCGGCGTGAGCGGGCCGTCCTTGCGCAGCAGCCGGGTGGGCACGCCGAGCTTGCCGACGTCGTGCAGGATGCCGGCGAACCGGAGCGCCTCCGTACGCTCCTCGTCCATGCCGAGCTCGCGGGCGATCAGGACGGAGGCGCGGCCGACGCGTTCGCTGTGGCCGCGGGTGTAGCGGTCCTTGATGTCGACGGCCTGTACGAGGGCGCGGATGGTGGCCTGGTGCGCGGCGCGCTCGCGGTGGTACTGCGCGAAGACCCAGGCGGAGATGTACATGGGCAGCAGCACGAACAGCGCGGCGACCGGCCCGTACGGGCTGCGCCACAGCACCGCCATCATCAGGCCGGCCAGCCCGTGGACGACGTACGGCGCCGCGTTGCGCAGCGGCTGGCCGCGGAAGGCGGCGCGCGGGGAGCAGCGTTCGGCGAGGACCAGGACGGCGCCGTCGAGGACGCTGACGACGGCGCAGAAGGTCAACGCGGTGGCGCACGCCGGGAACAGCGCGCCGGGGAAGTCGGCTGCGGCGAGCTCCGCCGCGTCCGCCCCCGCCATGCGCTCCCGTACGTGCGCGGCGGCGTACGCGGCCAGCCCGAGCTGTGCGGCGTGCCAGACGCGCCGCGCGGCCGCGTGGTGCGGCTCGACGCGGCCGCACAGGGCCCCGCCGAGCGGGGCGAGCGCCGCGGCCTCGGGCGGGAGCAGGAACGCGGCGGTGAGCAGCACGGGGAACAGCGGGCCTATGCGCTGCGGCACCCGGTGGCTCATCAGGGGGCAGCGCGGCATCCATTCGCACAGCGCGTACAGCGCGGCGAGCGGGACCAGCGCGGCCCAGTCCGTGCCGGCGGGGCGTATGACGGCGGGTAAAGCGCAGCCGGCGGCGGCCACCGCCGCGCACACGATGAGGACGCGCGCGCCCCACGGCAGCCCGGCACCCCGTATCCGCATCGCGACTCCTCCCCGCTTGCCACAGGTTGGGGAGGATAGGCCGCCGTAAGGGGTCCGCGCGGGCTCATACCCGCATTGGTCCTTACGAGCGGCATCGAGCGCACTCGATCGAGTGAATCGCCCTACGGAAGCTACCGTTCACGGCTCAACTGCCGTATTGGGAGGGGCTGTTGCCACGCCGTCAGGCGAGGTGCTTGCGCGGACCGGTGGCCGGCGCGTCCTCCTCCGCGGGCTCTTCCGGCGTGACGCCGCCCGCACGGATCATGTCGATCCGGCCCATGACCTTGGACCGCAGGTCCGACGGCACGTCGTCGTGCCCGCAGCACCGCTTCACGAGCTTCTTGACCTCCTGCTCCAGGCCGTACTTCTCGAAGCACGGGGAGCATTCGTCGAAGTGCTCCTTGAACTTCTCGCAGTCCCTGTCGGGCATCTCCTTGTCGAGGTACTCATAGAGATGGTCCAGGACCTCGGAGCAGTCCATTTCATGCGGCTCTCCGCAACTCATGAGCCCGAGCCTTTCCGGTCGTGCGACGACTCTTCCCCGAACCCCGGCTGCGCCGAGGAGACGCCGTACTCCGGCTGCGCCGGAGCCGACCCGGTCGGCGCGGGTGCGGCGCCCGCCGGGACCAGCCCGCGGTCCCGGGCGTAGTCCTCCAGCATGCCGCGCAGCTGCCGCCGTCCGCGGTGCAGACGGGACATCACCGTGCCGATGGGTGTCCCCATGATGTCCGCGATCTCCTTGTAGGCAAACCCCTCGACATCGGCGAGATAGACAGCGATCCGGAATTCCTCCGGAATCGCCTGGAGAGCTTCCTTCACGTCGGAGTCCGGCAGGTGGTCCAGCGCCTGCGCCTCGGCCGAGCGCAGTCCGGTGGACATGTGCGACTCGGCGCGCGCCAGCTGCCAGTCCTCGATCTCCTCGGCGGCGCTGCGCTGCGGCTCACGCTGCTTCTTGCGGTAGGAGTTGATGAAGGTGTTGGTCAGGATGCGGTAGAGCCACGCCTTGAGGTTGGTGCCCTCGCGGAACTGATGGAAGGACGCGTACGCCTTCGCGTACGTCTCCTGTACGAGGTCCTCCGCATCGGCCGGGTTCCGCGTCATGCGGAGCGCGGCGGAGTACATCTGGTCCAGGAACATGAGGGCGTCCCGCTCGAAGCGCGCGCTGCGCTCCGCGGCGGTCTCGTGCGGCGTGTTCGGCGTGCTTTCCGTGCCGTCGTCGGTCCCGGTGACCGGACCCACCTCCTCCGATGATGTGCCGGGTCCGAAAGAGGACCCGCTCGAATCGGAGAATAGACGACGATCCACTCCCCCCGCCGCCGGAATCTTCGGGGTACCGGCCAGCGCGAGCGTGGCCCAGTCCAGGTCAGCGGCCTGGGGACGCTGCGGGCAAGCGACAGAACCCATGGGGGCGGCTTCCTCTCGTCGAGACGTGCTGCTTGGTTATCGCGTCAACAACCACATCCCCGTACGCATTCCCGCCTCGCCAAACCGGTTGAAACCGATCGCCGCCGGTCAGAGCAGGCGAGAACCGGCCAGGAACGGTCACTCCGGGCCGGCGGCCGGAAGCGGCGGCGGCAGCGCGCGCAGCCAGGCCAGCACCGACTCGGTGAGCACGGCCAGCGCCTCCTCCTGCGTGACCTCCGCCTGCTTCAGCACCGCGAAGCCGTGGTCGCCGCCGGGCACCTCGGTGATCTCCGTGCCCTCCGGGAACTCGCCGGGCGTCCCGAAGGGATCGCGCCCGCCCTGGACGACGAGGGTCGGCAGGCCCGTACCGGCCAGCTCCGCCGCCCGCGACCTCTCCGGCTTCCCCGGCGGATGCAGCGGGAACGACAGCGCGAGCACCGCGCGCGCCCCCAGCTCCGCGCCCGTACGGCAGGCCACGCGCGCCCCGGCGCTCCGCCCGCCCGCGACGACCGGCAGCCCGCGTGCGGCGAGGGCGGGCCAGAGCGCGGTCCACGCGGTGTCCAGGGTGCGCGGCGCCGGAGCGACCTTCTTCCCCGCGACCCGCCAGGGCTGCTCCACCAGGGCGACGGTCGCGCCCTGCGCGGGCAGCGCGGCGGCCAGCGCCCGCAGGTCGCGTGCCTCGATGCCGCCGCCCGCGCCGTGGCCCAGCGCCACCACCAGCCGCGCGTCGGGCGCCTCGTACCAGCTGATACGGGCGTCGCCGGACGGTGTGGCGACCGTCTCGGTGGCGGGCTCGGGCGGACGGGCGTACGGCTCGCCCTCCGCCTCGGTCTTCCGCTTGCTCATGCGTCCAGCGTGCCCCATCCGGCGCGCCCGCCCCGTACAGCACTGCCGTACGGCGCGCCCGCCGCGGAACGCGGCCCGGAACAACGGCCCGGACAACGGCTCCGGCCCGCGGCTCCGGACCGGCTCAGAACAGCGTCTCCTCCTCCGGCGCCGCCAGCTCCTTCAGCAGCTCCGGCCCGTTGTTCCGTACGTTGCTGACGTCCGTCGACACCGGATACGCCCGCAGCAGCCCCGGCGGGGGCGGCGCGAGCAGCTCGCGCAGCTCGTCCGGGTCCGTACGGGCCGGGTCCAGCCAGGCGTCCCAGCGGTCCTGCGTCATCATCAGCGGCATCCGTGGGTGGATGTCCGCGAGCGACTGCGGGCCCGGCGCGTCCGACTCCCCGGTCGCGTTCGCCAGCAGCGTCGTCTCCGCCTCCGTCGTGATCACGGTGCAGGTCGTCCACCACGCCTGCGGGTGGTCGTCGGCGAGCGTGCGGTCGCGCCAGAACTCGTACAGCCCGGCCATGGCGAACACGCTGCCGTCCGTCGGCGTCACGAAGTACGGCTGCTTGCGCGGGCGCTTCTTCTTCCCCTCCTGCTCGAGGTCCAGCTCGGACTTCGCGGTCACCCACTCGTAATAGCCGTCGGCCGGGAGCAGGCAGCGGCGGGCGGCGAAGGGGCGGCGGTACGCGGACTTCTCGTGCACCGTCTCCGCCCGCGCGTTGATCATCTTGACGCCCATGTCCGGCGACTTCGCCCAGCCGGGCACCAGGCCCCACTTCAGGGTCCGCAGCTGGCGCACGGGCCGCGGCTCGTCCGCGCCCTTCACGGGGCGGTCCAGCACGGCGTGGACCTGCTTCGTGGGGGCGACGTTCCAGTCCGCCTCCACGGTCTCCGTGGGCTGCCACTTCTCCACCTCGAACAGCCCGACCAGATCCTCGGGCTTCCTGCTGGCTGCATAGCGTCCGCACATAAGTGCCAGACTGCCACGGCACGGCGGAGCGCCGCCGCCCGTTGCAAGGGGAGAAAAAGGCGAGATTAGGGGAGGACGCAGCGACACATGGAAAACGCGAGCATCACCGATCTCTGGGACCGGGTCTTCGGCTCCCAGCCCGACCCGGACCAGTGGCTGGTCATCGCCACCGGACTCGTCGCCCTCGCCGTCGTCACGCCCCACAACGTGTGGCGCCTCGCACGGAACGCCGTGACGATCGCGCACGAGGGCGGCCACGGCCTGGTCGCGCTGCTCACCGGTCGCCGCCTGGACGGGATACGCCTGCACTCGGACACCTCCGGGCTGACCGTGTCCCGCGGCAAGCCGCACGGCATCGGCATGGTGCTGACGGCCGCCGCCGGGTACACCGCCCCCTCGCTCCTCGGCCTCGGCGGCGCCTGGCTGCTGGCCGCCAACCACATCACCGCGCTCCTGTGGGGCGCGACCGCGCTGCTGCTGGCGATGCTCGTGATGATCCGCAACGCGTACGGGGTCCTGACCGTCGTGCTCACCTGCGGCGCGTTCCTGCTGGTGTCCTGGCTGACGGACGCGCAGGTGCAGGCGGCGTTCGCGTACGGCGCGGTGTGGTTCCTGCTGCTGGGGGGCGTACGCCCGGTGTTCGAGCTGCAGGGGAAGCGCCGCCGGGGCGGCGCCCCCGACTCGGACGCGGACCAGCTGGCCAGGCTGACGCACGTGCCGCCGGCGATGTGGCTGGTGCTGTTCCACGCCGTCTCGCTGTGCTCCCTGTTCGGCGGAGGACGCTGGCTGCTCGGCCTGTGAGCAGGATTTGTCCGGGTCGGTAGCCACTAAAGTGAAGCCATGACCGAACCCACCGGACATGCAGTCACGGACACCGAGCTCTGGCCCGCGCCCCTCGCCCCCGGCCCTGTCGACGCGACCGTCGCCGTGCCCGGTTCCAAGTCGGTCACCAACCGCGGTCTGGTGCTCGCCGCGCTCGCCTCCGAACCCGGCTGGCTGCGCCGCCCGCTGCGGTCCCGCGACACCCTGCTGATGGCCGGCGCGCTGCGCGCGATGGGCGTGCAGATCGAGGAGACCGTGCCGTCGAGCTCGTCGCTCGGCGGGCCGGACGAGCCCGGCGAGGTGTGGCGCGTCATCCCCGCGGGCCTGCACGGCCCCGTCACCGTCGAGGTCGGCAACGCCGGCACGGTGATGCGTTTCCTGCCGCCCGTCGCGGCCCTCGCCGACGGACCGGTCCGCTTCGACGGCGACCCCCGCTCGTACGAGCGCCCGCTGCACGGCGTCATCGACGGGCTGCGGGCGCTGGGCGCGCGCATCGACGACGAGGGGCGCGGCGCGCTGCCGATGACCGTGCACGGCTCCGGTTCGCTGGAGGGCGGGGCGGTGGAGATCGACGCGTCGTCGTCCAGCCAGTTCGTCAGCGCGCTGCTGCTCTCCGGGCCGCGCTTCAACCAGGGCCTGGAGCTGCGGCACAAGGGCGGCAAGCTGCCGTCCACCCCGCACATCCGGATGACGATCGACATGCTGCGCGCCGCGGGCGCCCAGGTCGACGCCCCCGAGGACGGCGGCGTGCCGGACGTGTGGCGGGTCACCTCGAAGGCGCTGCTCGGCCGCGACCTGGTCGTCGAGCCGGACCTGTCCAACGCGCAGCCGTTCCTCGCCGCCGCCCTGGTCACCGGCGGCCGGGTCACCATCCCGGACTGGCCGGAGCACACCACCCAGCCCGGTGACGCGCTGCGCGGCATCTTCTCGGAGATGGGCGGGAGTTGCGTGCTGGACGAGCGCGGGCTGACGTTCACCGGCTCCGGGCGCATCCGGGGCATCGACGCCGACCTGAGCGAGGTGGGCGAGCTGACGCCCGGCATCGCGGCCGTGGCCGCGCTCGCCGAGTCCGAGTCGGTGCTGCGCGGCGTCGCCCATCTGCGGCTGCACGAGACGGACCGGCTGGCCGCGCTCAGCAAGGAGATCAACGGCCTGGGCGGCGACGTCACCGAGACCGACGACGGGCTGCGCATCCGCCCGCGCCCGCTGCACGGCGGGGTGTTCCACACGTACGACGACCACCGGCTCGCCACCGCGGGCGCCCTGCTGGGCCTCGTGGTGCCGGACGTACGGGTCGAGAACATCACGACCACCGGCAAGACCCTGCCCGACTTCCCCGACATGTGGCACGGGCTGCTCGGAGCGAGAGCCTAGAGGGCCGGCCGCGATGCGCCGCTACGGCAAGCACACCGACGAGGACGACATCCGCGTACGCCCCGGGCGCCGCGGCACCCGCCCCCGTACGCACATCAGGCCCAAGCACGAGGACGCGGCGGAGGGCTTCGTGCTGACCGTCGACCGCGGCCGCATCACCTGTCTCGTCGACGGCCGCACCGTCACCGCGATGAAGGCGCGCGAACTGGGCCGCAAGGGCGTGGTGGTGGGCGACCGGGTCGGCGTCGTCGGCGACCTGTCCGGCGAGAAGGACACGCTGGCCCGGATCGTACGGGTGGAGGAACGGGCGTCGGTGCTGCGCAGGACGGCGGACGACGACGACCCGTACGAGCGCGTGATCGTCGCCAACGCCGACCAGCTCGCCATCGTCACCGCCCTCGCCGACCCGGAGCCGCGCCCCCGGCTCATCGACCGGTGCCTGGTCGCGGCCTTCGACGCGGGCCTCGAGGCGCTGCTGGTGCTGACCAAGTCGGATCTCGCGCCGGCCCGTCAACTGCTGGACGCGTACGACCCGTTGGGCGTACGCCACGTGGTGACCAGCCGCGGTGAACTCGCCGAGGGCGAGGCGGCCGAGCGGGTACGCACGCTGCTGTACGGGCGCAGCACCGTCTTCGTCGGGCACAGCGGCGTCGGCAAGACGACGCTGGTGAACGCCCTCGTACCGGACCGGCAGCGCGCCACGGGCGTCGTCAACGCGGTCACGGGACGCGGCCGGCACACCACCACCTCGGCGCTCGCGCTGCCGCTGCCCGGCGACGACGGCTGGGTGATCGACACACCGGGCCTGCGCTCGTTCGGGCTGCACCACGTGGACGCGGCGCGGGTCGTGCAGGCGTTCCCCGACCTGGTGCCCGGCACGGAGGGCTGCCCGCGGGCGTGCAGCCACGACGAGCAGGACTGCGCGCTCGACGACTGGGTCCGGGAGGGGCACGCCGATCCGGCCCGGCTGTACTCGCTGCGGCGGCTGCTGGCGACGCGCGAACGGCGAGAAGGGGACTGATCGCTTCCGGCAACCGTCATGTGCATACTTCACCACGGGGGCCGGCACCGGGGCGTCGGAGCGCAGTGGCCCGCCAGGGAACCGCCGCTCGCCCGGCAGGGACACACGGGCCGATCACCGGAGGCAGAAAGACCATGGCATGGCTGCTGGTCATCGTCGCGGGAATCCTCGAGACGGGCTTCGCGGTCTGCCTCAAGCTCTCGCACGGCTTCACCCGGCTCTGGCCCACCGTGGCCTTCTGCGCCTTCGCGCTGGGCAGCTTCGGCCTGCTGACGCTCGCGCTGAAGCGGCTCGACGTGGGCCCGGCGTACGCGGTGTGGACGGGCATCGGCGCGGCGGGCACGGCGATCTACGGCATGGTCTTCCTGGACGACGTGGTGTCGGTGCTGAAGCTGGTCTCGATCACGTTGGTGATCGTGGGCGTGATCGGGCTCCAGCTGTCGGGCGGGGCGCACTGAGACCCTCAGTCCAGCAGCGCGCGCACCACCTCGTCGACCCGCACGCCCAGTTCCTCCTCCGGCCCCTTCACCGGCGCCACGAGGTACGACAGCGTGAGCCGCAGTCCCGCCTCGCACGCCCGGCTCAGCGTCGCCGCGTCGTGCGCCGCGCCGCTGCCCGCACTGCCGCCTCCGCCGCCTTGCGCCGCGAACCCGGCCACCAGCCGGTCACGCAGCTCGGCGGCCAGCTCCCCCGGCTCGGCGGGCCGTTCCTGCGCGGGTAAGGGCATACGGCGTCCCCAGCAGCCGGTGAGGGCCGCGCGTACGAGGGGTTCGCCGGGGGCCGTGCGCAGCATCCAGGCGGCAGCGGCGGCGCAACTCGCCGCCGGATCGGCGCCCTTGCGTGCCGACTGCGCGGCCACCGCGGCTGCGCTGTCCAGGAAGTCCGTCACCCGCTGGCTCACCAGTGCGCTGCCGAGCCCTTCCTTGCTGCCGAACTCGTTGTAGAGGGTCTGCCGGGAGACCCCGGCGCTCGCGGCGATCTCGACCATGCGGACGCCCGCCCACGGGCGTGCCGACACAGCCGCGTGTGCGGCCTCGAGCAAGGTCTCACGTGCAGACGGCATACCGCGCCTCCCGCGCCCGTTGCTGGCGTGCGCCGACAGAATTGACGCGCGGGCAGAGGGTGTCAAGATGGCGCACACACCCACATGGCCGTTGCCATGTGGCCGGGACCAGGGGCGGTAGATACTGTTCGCACATGCCGGACTTCCACGATGATCTGCGTTTCGCCCACGTGCTGGCCGACGCCGCTGACGCCACGACCATGGAACGGTTCAAGGCTCTCGACCTCAAGGTCGAGACCAAGCCGGACATGACGCCGGTCAGCGACGCGGACAAGGCCGCCGAGGAGCTGATCCGCACCTCTCTGCAGCGTGCACGGCCCAGAGACGCCGTGCTCGGCGAGGAGTTCGGCACCGAGGGCCACGGTCCACGGCGCTGGGTCATCGACCCGATCGACGGCACCAAGAACTTCGTACGCGGCGTCCCCGTGTGGGCGACGCTCATCGCGCTCACGGAGCTGAGCGAGGGCGGCGACCACCCGGTGGTCGGCCTGGTCTCCGCGCCGGCGCTGAACCGGCGCTGGTGGGCGGTGCGCGGCGGCGGCGCCTACACGGGGCGCAGCCTCTCGCAGGCGACGCGGCTCCAGGTGTCGCAGGTGGCGCAGGTGCGGGACGCCTCGTTCGCGTACTCCTCGCTGTCGGGCTGGGAGGAGCGCGGCATGCTCGGCGGCTTCCTGGAGCTGACGCGGGACTGCTGGCGGACGCGCGGCTACGGCGACTTCTGGCCGTACATGATGGTCGCCGAGGGCTCGGTGGACATGTGCGCGGAGCCCGAGCTGTCGCTCTGGGACATGGCGGCCAGCGCGATCATCGTCGACGAGGCGGGCGGGCGCTTCACCGGTCTCGACGGCCGGCGCGGCCCGCTCAGCGGCAACGCGGCGGCGTCCAACGGGCTGCTGCACGACGAGCTGCTGAGGTATCTGAACCAGTAGCGGACGGCGGTGCGTTCGGCTGTGACCGGGGCGCGCGGAGGCTCGAGAAGGGCCTGTGCGCGCCCCCTTGCTGTCCCCCAGGTGGCGTGTGAGCATGAGAATCGAGCGCTTGTGACTTTGTGAATCGATTCCCGAGAGGGGCTCACTCCATGCCCACGCTCGTCCAGGACGCCATGAGCACCGTGGTTCTGACCATCGGCCCCACCCACTCACTCCGCCAGGCCGCCCAGCTGATGTCCGCGCGAGGAGTCGGCGCGGCCGTCGTCCTCGACACCGACACCAGCGGCATCGGTATCCTCACCGAGCGCGATGTCCTGAACGCCGTAGGCGCGGGACAGGACCCCGAACAGGAGCTCGCACACGCCCACACGACCACCGACGTCGTCTTCGCCAGCCCGCGCTGGACGCTCTCCGAGGCGGCCCAGGCGATGGCGCACGGCGGCTTCCGGCACCTGATCGTGCTGGACGACCACGAGCCGGTGGGCGTGGTTTCCGTACGGGACATCGTGCGCTGCTGGTCCGGCATCCCCGACCGGTACGACCAGCGGCCGACGACGGAGGCGACGGTCACCTCGGTCCGCGGGACGACGTAGGGCACCGCGTAAGCCGGCACCCGTAACGCACCAACGGCCGTCTCCGGCACGTGCGTTCGGACACACCCGGAGGGACCGGAGCCCACTGGCGTCCGGTCCCTCCGGATCATTACGGCAGGCGGGCCGTCAGCCGCGCAGGGCCTGAACCGCGGCTTCCAGCCGCTTGCCGTAGTCCGCGTCCGCCTTGCGGAAGTTCTCGATGGCGCGCTGCGCGATGTCGTCGCGCGTGATGCCGGCCATGGCGCCCGCGAGGTTGTTCACGAGCCGCTCCTTCTCCTCCTCCGACATCAGCCGGTAGAGGGTGCCCGCCTGGACGAAGTCGTCGTCCTCGGCATGCGAGGGCGCCTCCGTGTCACCGGTGACGCCCGAGACGGCTACCGGCTCCCACAGCGGCCTGCGGGTCTCGGCCGGGCCGCCGAAGCTGTTCGGCTCGTAGTTCTTCGCGCCACCGTGGCGGCCGTCGTACAGCAGGCCGTCCCGCCCGTACGTACGGGCCTCGGTCGCGCGCGGACGGTTCACCGGCAGGTGGTCGGCGTTGATGCCGACGCGGTACCGGTGGGCGTCGCCGTAGCCGAACAGGCGGCCCTGGAGCATCTTGTCCGGGGACGGGCCGATGCCCGGCACGAAGTGGGCCGGCGAGAACGCGGACTGCTCGACCTCGGCGAAGATGTTCTCCGGGTTGCGGTTGAGCTCCATCCGGCCGATCTCGGTCAGCGGATAGTCCGCGTGCGGCCAGACCTTCGTCAGGTCGAACGGGTTGAAGCGGTAGTTCGCCGCGTCGGCCGCCGGCATGATCTGCACGTAGACGGTCCAGCTCGGGTAATCACCGCGCTCGATGGACTCGCGAAGGTCCCGCTGGTGGCTGTCCGGGTCCTGGCCCGCCAGCACGGCGGCCTCGTCCTCGGTCAGATTCCTGATGCCCTGGTCGGTCTTGAAGTGGTACTTGACCCAGAAGACCTCGCCGTCGGCGTTGCTCCACTGGAAGGTGTGCGAGCCGAAGCCGTGCATGTGGCGGTACGACGCGGGGATGCCGCGGTCGCCGAACAGCCAGGTCACCTGGTGCGTGGCCTCGGGCGACAGACCCCAGAAGTCGAAGACGTTGTCCGCCTCCTGCGAGCCGGTGTACGGGTCGCGCTTCTGGGTGTGGATGAAGTCGGGGAACTTGATGGCGTCCTTGATGAAGAACACCGGGGTGTTGTTGCCGACGAGGTCGTAATTCCCCTCCTCGGTGTAGAACTTCAGCGCGAAGCCGCGCGGGTCCCGCACGGCGTCCGCCGAACCGAGGTTGCCCGCGACGGTCGAGAACCGCGCGAACAGCTCGGTCTCCTTGCCGACCTCCGACAGGAACGCCGCCCGCGTATACCGGCTGACGTCCGCCGTCACGGTGAACGTCCCGTACGCGCCGGCGCCGCGGGCGTGCACGATCCGCTCCGGAATCCGCTCGCGGTTGAAGTGCGCCAGCTTCTCCAGCAGGAGCTGGTCCTGGACCAGCACAGGGCCCCCGGCACCCGCGGTCTGGCTGTTCTGGTTGTCCGCGACCGGAGCCCCGGCCTCCGTCGTCAGCGGTCCGGTGGTCACGTCCTGCGTGGTCACATGCGCCTCCTGCTTCTCAATCCTGTCCTCGGCTTTCGCCTGACGCGATCCTACATTGGACAATGTCTAAGTCAAGAAGAGACCGAATCCCGTACGCGTTCTGGCCATGGAACGGCGCGCTGCTAGGCTGGTTGTCATGAGTGACCTGCTGCAACGACTCCGTGATCGCGGCTGGCGGCTCACCGCGCAGCGGCGAGTCGTGGCCGAGGTGCTCGACGGCGACCATGTGCACTACACCGCCGACGAGGTGCACGCCCGTGCCGCCGACCGGCTGCCCGAGATCGCCAGGGCGACCGTCTACAACACGCTGAGCGAGCTCGTCTCCATCGGAGAAGTGATCGAGGTCAGCACGGACGGCCGCGCCAAGCGGTACGACCCGAACGCGCGGCACGCGCACCAGCACCTGGTCTGCTCCCGCTGCGGCGCAATCCGGGACGTCCAGCCGAAGGGCGACCCGCTGGCGGCGCTGCCCGAGGGCGAGCGGTTCGGCTTCACCATCTCGGACGCCACGGTCACCTACCGCGGCCTCTGCCCCTCCTGCGCGGGCGACGAGCGGGACGGCTGACGGGCCGTACGACCGCCCGCGCGGCATGCGGCCAGCCCGCAGGCACAGTCGGCACCGGATCACGACATGACTGAGGGCCCGGATCCTGGATCCGGGCCCTCAGCACCAAGTAGCGGGGACAGGATTTGAACCTGCGACCTCTGGGTTATGAGCCCAGCGAGCTACCGAGCTGCTCCACCCCGCGTCGTTGTGTGCCCTTACTCTAACCCCGGGCCGACGACCAGCGCAAATCCGTTCCCCGGCGCCGTGTCAGGGCGACGGAACGGGGCCTGCGCGCCTCAGCACGCAGGCCCCTACGCCGACAGCTCGTCGCGTAGCGCGTCCCGCAGTTTCGCGGCGCGGGCCGCCACCTCGTCCGGGCCCAGCTCGACCGCGCGGGCGCACCAGTGCTGGCCGTCGGCCAGCTCGCCGCGTCTCGCGCTGATCAGCGCGAGCCGGAGCGCCGCGCGGCCGTGCCCCGCCTCGGCGGCACGGGTCCACCACAGCGCCGCCTCGGGCTCGCTGCCCTCGCGGGCCAGCAGCAGTCCGAGGTTGAACGCGCCGTTGGGGCTGCCCGCCTCCGCCGCCTCGCGGTACCAGCGTGCGGCCTCGACCACATCGCCACGCGCCGCCGCGGACATGCCGAGGCGCACCTGCGCACGGCGGTGGCCCTGCGCGGCCGCGCGCTCGTACCACTCCTCGTGCTCGGCGGAGACGCCGTCACCGTCGTCCTCGCCGGGCTGGCGCACCTGGCTCCGCTCCAGCAGCGCGCCGAAGCGGAAGGCGCCCTCGACGCTGCCGCCCTCCGCGGCGCACCGCAGATGCCGCTCCGCGGTCTCCGTGTCGCCCTCCCGGAGGGTGACGATGCCGATCTGCAGCGCCGCCTCGGCGTGGCCCGCCGCCGCCGCGCGCTCGTACCAGACGCGCGCCGCCTCGTCGTCGCCCCGGCCGACCTGCAGGATGCCGAGGTTGAACGCGGCGTCGACGCTGCCCGCCTCGGCCGCCTTCGAGAACCAGGGCTCGGCGCCCTCCGCGTCGCCGCGCTGCAGCAGCAGCACGGCCAGCGCGTTGGCCGCCTCGCGGTGCCCGGCGTAGGCCGCGCGCCGGTACCACTGCTCGGCCTGCGCCGTACGGCCCTGGCCCGCGCAGAGCAGGCCGAGGTTGAACGCGCCGTTGTCGTCGCCGGCTTCGAGCGCCACGCGGTACCAGCGCTCGGCGGTCTGCCGCTCGCCGCGCTCGGCGTGCAGCGCGCCCAGCGCGTTCGCGGCGTTGCCGTCGCCGTCCTCGGCGGCACGGCGCCACCACACGGCGGCGCTCTCCTCGTCGTCCGCGTCACGCAGCAGGAAGCCGAGGGCGCAGGCGGCACGGGACTCACCGGCCTTGGCGGCGGTCAGATACCAGCGCCCCGCCTCCTTCGGCTCGCCGCGCCGCTCCAGGATGGTGCCCAGCCGCAGCGCGGCACGGCGGTGTCCGCGCGCTGCGGCCTGCCGGTACCACTGCTCGGCCTCCTCCTCCGGAGAGCCCGCGGTGGGCGCCGCCTCGCCGGGGCCCGCACCGGAACCCGCACCGCCCGAACCGGCGCCGGTGCTGCGGCCGTTGGTGCCCGGGCCGCGCTCGACCTCGCGGTCGGTCCGCGCGGTGATGAGCTGCGCGACGCGGTACGCCGCCTCGCGGTGGCCGCGCTCGGCCGCCGCGCGGAACCACTCCTCCGCGCCGTCCTCGCCCCGGTGCTCGAGCAGGTCGGCCAGGGCGTACGCGCCCAGCGCGTGCCCCGACTCGGCGGACTGGCGCAGCCAGTAGTACGCGGCGGGCTCGTCGCCCCGCTCGCGGTGGTGCCGGCCGAGTGCGTGGGCGGCGGCGGCGGAACCCGCGACGGCGGCGACGCGCCACCAGCCGGCCGCCTCGTCCGCGTAGCCGCGCTGGTGCAGGAGGACTCCGAGGTTGTTGGCCGCGGCGCGGTCACCCGCCGCGGTGGCAGCGCGCAGATGCGGCTCGGCGCCGTCGAGATCGCCCCGGCGCAGCAGTTGTGCGCCGAGCACGCTCGTGGCACCGGCGTCCTGGGCGTTCACCACGCCCGGACCGGCAAGCCTCGCCTTGTCCCCCATAAGCCCCATCGTCGCACCACCCGTAACCCTCGTACACCTGGTATACCGCAGCCAGTGAGGTCACTTCAGCGGTTTGTCGACTTCCCGACAGAGAGACACCTCAAACGCCTTTGCCGCAAAGTCCCCCGCACAAGCGAAGGGCCCGGAGTCGGTTGACTCCGGGCCCTTCGGCTCCGCGTTCAGTCAGCCGCCGCTAACCGGTCGAGCCTCCCTGGGAGTTGGCCGCGCGCTCCAGGGCCTCCTTGAGGTCCTCCTGGGCCCGGCCGTACTCCTCCCAGTTGCCCTTCTCCAGCGCTCTCTGACCCTTGTCGTACGCCTCCTGAGCGTCCTTCAGGGCCTCCTGCGCCGACGGGTCGTCGGTCGGCGGCGGATCCTTGTCCTGGTCCTTCTCCGGATCCTCCTCGCCGCCGGGATCCTTGCCCGCGTCGCCGTCGGCCGGGAAGACGCCGTCGAGTGCCTCCTTGAGGGTGTCCTCGTAGGCGATCTCCTCGCCGAAGGTGGCCACGACCTTTCTCATCCGCGGGTAGTTGGTGTCGGCCCCTCGGATGTAGACCGGTTCGATGTAGAGCAGGCCGCCTTCCAAGGGCACGGTCAGCAGGTTGCCGTACTCGATCTCGGAGTCGCCTCTCTTCAGGATGTTGAGGTCGTTGGCGATCTCCGGATCAGAGTTGATCTTGCTTTGCACCTGTTGCGGCCCTGAAACGGTGGTGTTCGACGGCAACTTGAGCATCGTGATCTTGCCGTACTCGCGGCTCGACGCGTCCGCGTCCACCGCCATGAAGGCGCCCAGCGTCTGCCGTTCGACCGGGTTGAAGGTCGTCGTCAGGGAGAACCTCTGCTCCTTCTGCTGCGGCATCTTCATGCTGAGGTAGTACGGCGGGACGGCGTTGCCCTTGTGCGTCGGGTCGTCCGGGATCTGCCACCGCTCACTGCCGCTGTAGAACTGCGACGGCGACGTCACGTGGTACCGCGTGAGCAGCTCCCGCTGCACCTTGAACAGGTCCTGCGGATACCGGAGATGTGCCATCAGCGCGTCGCTGATCTCGCTCTTGTCCTTCACCGTGTCCGGGAAGGCCTTCATCCAGGTCTTCAGCACCGGGTCCTTGGTGTCCCACTGGTACATGTCGACCTCGCCGCTGTACGCGTCGACGGTCGCCTTCACCGAGTTGCGGATGTAGTTCACCCGGTTCTGCTGGGCGACCACCGACCGCTGGCTGTCCGTGAGCGCGTCGGCCGTGGTGTCGCCGAGCGTCGTACGGGACGAGTACGGGTAGTTGTTCGTCGTGGTGTACGCGTCCACGATCCACTTCACCCGGCCGTCCACCACAGCCGGATACGGGTCGCCGTCGATGGTCAGCCAGGGCGCCACCGCCTCGACCCGCTCCTTGGGCGTCCGGTTGTAGAGGATCTGCGAACCCTCGCCGATCGCCCCGGAGTAGAGGATGCGCGGCTCGTTGAAGTTCACCGCGTACGCCGCCCGGTTCACCGGGTTGGACAGGTCCACGCCGCTGTCGCCGGTGTACGTGTACGTCTTCTCGCCGTTGTCGTCGGCGTAGTCCAGCTCCTGCTGCGGGCCGCCCACGATCGAGTACTGCGAGGTCTTCTCGCCGTAGTAGATCCGCGGCTGGTACTTGCCGATCTGGCCCTTCGGCGGCAGGTCCTGCTCCGTGAAGACGGGCTCGCCGTCCTCGTCGACCTCGGTGCCCTTGCCGGCCACCATGCCGTACCCGTGGGTGTACTTGAAGTGCTCGTTGATCCAGCCCTTCTTGGGGATCCCGTCGGTGTTGATCTCACGGAGACCGACGACGGTGTCCTGCTCCTTGCCGTTCTTGTCGGTGTACCGGTCGACGTCCAGCGTGGACGGGAACTGGTAGTACCCACGGACCTGCTGCTTCTGCTGGAACGTCGGCGACACGACGTTCGGGTCGAGCAGCCGCATGCTGGCCGCGCTGTCGGCGGCGTCCCGCAGCGTGCTCTTCGGCGCCTTGGCGGTGCCCGAGTAGTCGTTCACCTTGGCGTCGTTGATGTTGTACGCGTCGCGCGTCGCCTTGATGTTCTTCTGGATGTACGGCGTCTCCTTGGCCTGCTCGTTCGGCTCGACCTGGAACTTCTGCACGATCGCGGGATAGAGCCCGCCGATGAGGATCGCGGAGAGCACCATCAGCCCGAAGCCGATCACCGGCAGCTGCCAGGTGCGCCGCCAGAGGGTGGCGAAGAAGAGCAGGGCGCAGATGATCGCGATGATGAACAGGATCGTCTTCGCCGGCAGATACGCGTTCGCGTCGACGTACTTCAGGCCCGTCCAGTTGTCCGTCGCCTTGAAGTCGCTGCCCTTGACCGCGAGGCCGTACCGGTCCAGCCAGTACGCCACCGCCTTCAGCGCCACGAACACGCCCAGCAGCACCGACAGATGCCCGGTGGCCTGCGCGGTCGCACGGGCGCCGGGGCTGGTGATGCGCAGCCCGCCGTAGAGGTAGTGCACGAGCGCGGCTGCCAGCAGCGACAGCACGGCCGCGGCGAAGCCGAAGCTCAGCAGGAAGCGGTACCAGGGCAGGTCGAACGCGTAGAACGACACGTCCTTGCCGAACTGGGGATCCTTCTGCCCGAACGAGACGCCGTTGATCCACATCAGCCACGTCCGCCACTGGCCGGCCGCGGAGGCGCCGGAGATCAGCCCGACGAGGGCGGTGACCCCGAGCAGGATCCACTTCTTGTACGGCGCGATGCCCATGCGGTACCGGTCGAGACTCTGCTGCTCCAGCGACATCGCGCTGAGCGGCGGCCGCAGCCGGTGTGCGAGCCAGATGTTCAGCCCGACGACGCCCGCCATCAGCAGTCCGAAGACGGCGAACAGACCGACCTTGGTCCACAGGGTCTTGGTGAAGACCGAGCGATAGCCCACCGAGCGATACCAGAGCCAGTCGGTCCAGAACCCGGCGAACATGACGAAGAGCATGGCCAGGACGGCGAGCACGCCGACTGTCATCAGCAGAGTCCGGACGCGCCTCGATGGTCGGCCGACTCTGATCCGTGGCCCGGTGGGGCCGCCCGAGCCCCGGTCCGGCATCTGGAAAGCCAAGGTGCGCACCTCGAAGATTCGCAGTGGATGAAGCGGGCCCGCATCGTAGGACCCACTAAGGCAACTTACTCAAGCTTTACTCAGTTCCCGTTTCCGGGGTCTTCGAGTGCACGATATGGGGATGGACAACTTCCCCAACGACGGCACCCCCCTCGCGGGCAACCCGCTGACCCGCGCGGTCCTCGAGATCGACGAGTACGCCGCCGGGCTCGGCTGGGACCAGCCCGCCCGGCTGTTCGCCCTGGTCGACACCGCGCAGCTGCGCGCCGAAGAGCCCGCACTCGCCGAGCAACTGGCCCCCGGAGCGGACGAGGACGAGGCTCCGGGCTCGTACACACCCGTCGAACAGGACGCGCTCCCGTCCGGCACCGCGCTGGACGAATTCCTCGGCACGATCGCCTGGCCCGGCGCGGTCGCGGGCTGCGCGCTGACCGTGGAACGCCTGATGCTGCCGCCGTCGGCGGAGGAGTCCGTACCGGACGGGCTGAACTCCGGGGAGCTGGCGGACTGGGTCGCCGCGCACCCGGAACGCCAGGAGGTGCGGATGACGGTGGCCGTCCTGCGGGACGGAGCGCGGGACTCCGCGCTGCGGCTGCGCGAGAAGGACGCCGCCACCGAGGTGCTGACGGGCGCGAGCCTCGTACCGGGCCTGGCGGACGCGCTGGCGGCCACGTTCGAGGAGTGACAGGCGGTACGGGCGCCGGGGCCCGTACGGTGCCCGCGCCGCGGGTACGGGTCCGGGCGCGCGTACGGGCCGGTGCCCGCGTACGGGCCGCCGCCGCGCCCTCCGCCCTCGTACACCACGCCGGTTCCGGCCTCAGCCCGCGGAACAGCGCGGCAGTTCGGACGTCTTGTCGTCCCGGATCTTCTTCATCGCGTCCATCGCGTCGCTCATCGTGTCGACCTTCACCAGCGTCAGTCCGTCCGGCGTGTGGGCGGCGGCCGCGGAGCAGTTGCCCTTCGGGGTGAGGAAGAACTCCGCACCCTTCTCGCGCGCCGCGACGGTCTTCATCTGGATGCCGCCGATCGCGCCGATCTTCCCGTCGGCGTCGATCGTGCCGGTGCCCGCCACGAACGCGCCGCCGGTCAGGTCGCTCTTGGTGAGCTTGTCCACGATGCCGAGGGCGAACATCAGCCCGGCGCTCGGCCCGCCGACGTCCGCGAGCGTGATGTTGATGGGGAACGGGAACGTGTGCGCCGTCCCCGGCTGTATGCCGACCAGTGCGCGCCCGTCGTCGGGCGCCTTCTTCGTCGGCACCGTGATCCGCTTCCCCTCCAGCGTGTTCGGGTCCTTCTTGGCCTTCTCGGCCGCCTCCGCCTCGTCCGCCGGGACGATCGTGAACCCGACGTCCTCCCCCGGCTCGTGCTTGGTCACCAGCTTGCCCACGTCCTGTGGGTTCTTGACCGGCTTCCCGTCCACGGCCTTGATCACGTCGCCGGCGTGCAACGTGCCGTGCGAGGCACCGTCCTTGACCACCGACTGCACGACGACGCGGGTCGCCACCTTCTTGCCCAGTGCCTTGAGCGCCGCGACCTTCGCGCTCTCCTGCGACCGGCTGAACTCCTCCGCGTTCTCCTCGTCCACCTCTTCCGCCGACTTGTCCGTCGGGTAGAGCGTCGAGTGCGGCACCACCGCGTTGTCGTCGGCGAGCCAGCCGTAGACGGCCTCGAAGAGGTTCATCCGGTACTCGGAGCCGGTGACCCGTACGGTCGTCATGTTCAGATGACCACTTGTCTTGTTCCCGGAGTCTTCCTTGCCGGGAAAGCTGAGCACCTGCTCGCCCTTCACCGTGCCCAGCGTGTTGTACGTGGGGCCGGGCGACATGGCGGAGTACGGCACTTTGATCAGCACGGCGGCGCAGAGCACGGCTATCAGGAGCAGCGTGGACGCAAGCATGGTCGCGGTGCGGCGTGGCATGCCGAAACAGTACGGGACGGGTACGTCAGCGGGCTTCCCGGGCCGGTCCGTCCGGGGCACCGCGCACCGGGACGACGGCGGCCGGGACGCGGTCCGGTGAAGCGTCGGGGGCGAGAGCGGAATCCCATGCGGGACCGGCGGAACGCTCCATGGCCTCCCGGAAGCGTTCGTATCCGGCCACACCGTCCGCGTCGGGCACGATCGTGCGGCGCCGGGCGGCGAGACCGCCCCATACGCTCGCGACCACACCCGCCGCCACCGGAATCAGCAGCCAGAGGAGAGCCGCCATCGAGTCCTCCTGTTGCGCTTCATTGAGCTGCGTCAACCGGAACGACCGGCTGATGAGCAGGTTAACCTTCGCAGGTTCCAACGCTGTTACCGGCCTGCCGGTCACGCAACCGGAACGCGTCCGCTCGGGTCGCCACGGCTCAACGAATCGCTACGCCGCCTTACGAGGGCTACGCCCCCACCCATTCTTCCGTCCCGTCCGTGAAGCTCTGGTGCTTCCAGATTGGGAGTTCGTGCTTCAGGTCGTCGATCAGGCGGCGGCACGCGTCGAACGCCTCTGCCCGGTGCGGGCAGGACACCGCCACGATCACCGCGAGGTCCCCTACCTCCAGGTCCCCGACCCGGTGTACGGCGGCCAGCGCCCGTACCGGGAAGTCCGCCACCACCCGCTCCGCGACCCGGCGGAACTCCGCGTCCACGGTGGGGTGCGACGAGTAGCCGAGCCGCGCCACGTCCGTGCCCCCGTCGTGGTTCCGGACCGTGCCCACGAACAGGGCCGTGCCGCCCGCGGCGTCGTCGCCGACCGCCTTGAAGACCTCGTCCAGCGAAAGCGGAGTGTCTCGGATCGCCAGCAGCCGGATCGGGTCCGGTGCGGCCTGCTCGCCAGGGTGCTCGTACGTCTGTGCCATGCCGGTCATGCTGCCGCACCCGCCCGCGTACGGGAACATCCCCAGGTCGTACGGTGCGCCGCGGCCCCCGGCGGGCTCCCCGGATCCGCCGGATACGCGGCTCAGTCCGCTACAGGCCGTTACAGGCCGCGCCGCTTCCGCGCCCTCCGGACCAGCGCCGCGGTGCCCAGCAGGGCCACGGTAGCGCCCGCCGCGCCCGCCGCGGTGGCGTCCTTGCGGCCCAGGCGGCGTCCGGCGACCGTATGGCGGCCGGACACCTCGTCGAGCAGCTCGGCGAGGACTTCCTCGTTCGTCCACTCCGGGCGCCAGCCCGCCTCGTACAGCCGCCGGCCGCTGACCACCCAGGGGTGCATCGTGTAGGCGAGGTCGCCGGCCGGTGACGGCGTGAGGCCCAGCCGGTGCAGCCGGGACGCGGCGCCGAGCGCCACCGCGGACGGCAGCTCCATGCGGCGCATGCCGGTCAGCTCCTCGACCTCCTCCTGCTCCAGCCAGCCGTCGCAGCCGACGGCCAGCTCGCCCTCGGCCTTCTCCAGCGCCGCGTACTCGAGCGCGCTCACCAGGTCCTCGATGTGGCAGAACTGCCAGCAGGGCCGCGAGCCCGCGACGACGAGCAGCCGCGGCGACTCGAAGTGCCGGGTCAGGGCGGTGTCCGTGCCGCCGACGAGGATGGCGGGGCGTACGACCGTCACGTTCAGGCCGGGGTGCGCGCGGGGTGCGCGGCGGGCGAGGCGTTCGATCTCCAGCAGGTCGCCGACGCCGGTGGCCTCCGCGGTGGCGCGGAGCTCGGCGTCCTCGGCGAGCGGCACGTCGTTGTCCGGGAGGGCGCCGTAGACCATCGCCGAGGTGCACAGCACCACCCGGCGGACGCCGGCGGCCGCGGCGGCGGTGAGGACGGTCTGGGCGCCGCGCACGTTGTACGCGGTGCGGGCGGTGGGGTCCGTCTCCAGGTCGAGGTCCAGCGCGAGATGGACGACCACGTCCACCGGCCGCCCGTCGCCGCGCAGCCGGTCGGCGATGGCCGGGTCGCGGACGTCCAGCGTGTGCCACTGCGCCTCGCTGACCTCCCCTCGGCGTTCGTCGAGGGCGATGACCTGCTTGATCTCCGAGGAGGCGGCCAGCCGCTCGGTGAGCAGCGCACCGACCCCGGATGCAGCGCCGGTCACGGCGATGGTTGGGGTTCGCGCTGCGCGAACGTCGGTCTCGGAGGAACTCACCGGGCGTCTCCAGCGGTTGTTTCTGGTACGAGGTGCGCAGGCTCCATCCTGCCTGACAGGTGTCTAGGCTGGAGGCAGAGCCCACCAGATCACACCAATCGAACCGTCCGACGAGACAGATCCGAGGAAACCCGTGAGTGACATCCCATTCGGATTCGGCGTACCTCCCGAGGAGCCCGAGGACGGGGACGAAGGCAAGAAGAAGCAGGGCGGCGAGAGCGGACAGGGCGGCGCCGGCCAGAGCGGCGGCGGCCAGCCGAACCCGTTCGGCTTCGGCGGCGGCCAGGGCGGCGCCGAGAATCCGCTCGCCGCGATGTTCGGTTCGCTCGGCGGCGGCCCCGGCGGCTCGTTCGACCCCAACGACCTGGGCGCGGCCTTCCAGCGCCTCGGCCAGATGATGTCGTACGAGGGCGGCCCGGTGAACTGGGACATGGCCAAGGACATCGCCCGGCAGACCGTCGCCCAGGGAGTGCCCGGTGACTCGTCGCAGGGCGAGGGTTCGGGCGCCGGTTCCAAGGACGCGAGCGTCGGACCGAACGAGCGCGCCGCGGTCGAGGAGGCCGTACGCCTCGCCGATCTGTGGCTGGACGGCGCGACCTCGCTGCCCTCCGGTTCCGGTTCGGCCGTGGCCTGGAGCCGCGCGGAGTGGGTCGAGGCGACGCTGCCCGTGTGGAAGGACCTGGTCGACCCGGTCGCGGAGCGCGTGGGCGCGGCCATGGGGGACGTGCTTCCGGCGGAGATGCAGGCGATGGCGGGCCCGCTGCTCGGGATGATGCGTTCCATGGGCGGCGCCATGTTCGGCACCCAGATCGGTCAGGCGCTGGGGGTGCTGGCCGGTGAGGTGGTGGGCTCGACCGACATCGGGCTGCCGCTGGGGCCGGCGGGCAAGGCCGCGCTGCTGCCGCGGAACATCGAGATCTTCGGTACGGGCCTGGGCGTCCCGCAGGAGGAGGTCCGGCTGTATCTCGCGCTGCGTGAGGCCGCGCACCAGCGGCTGTTCGCGCACGTGCCGTGGCTGCGTTCGCACCTCTTCGGCGCCGTCGAGGGGTACGCACGCGGGATCAAGGTCGACACGAGCAAGCTCGAGGACGTCGTCGGGCAGATCGACCCGCAGCATCCGGAGGAGCTCCAGCAGGCGCTGCAGCAGGGCATGTTCCAGCCGGAGGACACCCCGGAGCAGAAGGCGGCGCTGGCCCGGCTGGAGACGGCGCTCGCGCTGGTCGAGGGCTGGGTCGACGCGGTGGTGCACAGCGCCGCCGAGCCGCACCTGCCGTCGGCGGGCGCGCTGCGCGAGACGCTGCGGCGGCGGCGCGCGTCCGGCGGCCCGGCCGAGCAGACGTTCGCCACGCTGATCGGCCTGGAGCTGCGGCCGCGGCGGCTGCGCGACGCGGCGCGGCTGTGGGCTTCGCTCACGGACGCCCGCGGCATGGAGGGGCGCGACGGGCTCTGGGCGCACCCGGACATGCTGCCGACCGCTGAGGACCTGGACGACCCGGACGGCTTCGTGCACCGCGAGCAGCTGGACTTCTCGGAGCTGGACAAGATGCTCGGAGACGCGGCCGAGAGCGGCGGCTCGGGCGGCGGCACCGGCAAGAGCGACGAAGGCGACAGCGGGAGCGGCGAGGGCGACAGCGGCGACAGCGGTCCGAAGAAGTGAGTCTGCACGACGACGCGTCCCGCGTGCTGAAGGAGTGGTCTCCGCCCGAGGGCGGCCAGGAACGGCTGCGGCTGGCGTATCTCGACCATCTGGCGGCCCGTCCGGACGCCATGTCCCGGTCCTGCCGGGACGGTCACCTCACGGCGAGCGCGCTGGTGGTCGATCCCGTACGCGGCCGGGTGCTGCTCACGCTGCACCGCAAGCTGCGGATGTGGCTGCAGACGGGCGGGCACTGCGAGCCCGTCGACACCACGCTGGCGGGCGCGGCCATGCGGGAGGCCGCGGAGGAGTCGGGCATCGAGGGGCTGACGCTGCTGCCCGGCGGCCCTGTCGGCCTGGACCGCCATCTGACGCCGTGCGCCTGGCACTTGGACGTGCAGTACGCCGTGCTCGCGCCGGAGGGCGCGGTGGAGGCGGTCAGCGAGGAGTCGCTGGAGCTGCGCTGGTACGCGTACGAGGACGTGCCGGCCGTCGCCGACGAGTCCGTCGCCCGGCTGACGGACCGCACCCGCGCCCGGCTGTGACCGGGCGCGGGCGGGCCGCCGTCCGTGCCGGTGCCGCGGCTGGTGCCCGGGCCGGCGGTCCGGCCCGGGCCCTGGCTCAGTTGGACCAGATGTTGCCCTGGTTCTGACCGCGGGCGCCCTGCTGACCCATGCCGTACTGCGCCGCGCCACCGCCTATCACCGCGTTCTGCGGCGGCAGCAGCTCGCTGGGCTGCACGAGGGCGTAGCCCTGCCCCATGAAGCTCAGCTCCCAGCCCTCACCCGTGTTGCCGCGGCGCCGCCAGACGCCGGACGAGCTGGTCTGCGCCTGCATCTGGACCCGCAGCGAGCTGGACCAGGCGACGACGGCGTCGGAGTCGGCGTTCGCGTACGTCTCCGGGCTGATCTGCAGCATCAGCGGCTGCCCGGAGGTCATGAGCGCGACCTTCCCCTGCCCGGAGATGTTGAGGTTGTACTTGCCGGAGCCGGACACTCCGTACTGGCTGTCCACCGAGATCACCTCCCAATGGAGGCCGGAGTCCAGCGCGAGGACGTACTGCCCGTCGACCGTCAGGCCCTGGTGGTCGACGTCCACGATGTGGATGTACTGCGCGAGGTTGGCGAGGAAGACCGTGCCGTCGCCGGAGCAGCGCATCAGGTCCAGGCCCTCGCCGGTCCTGGCCCGGTCGCGGCGCTGGCCCCGCGTCTGGTACTCGCCGTCGAACTCCAGCAGCCCCTGGTACGCGACCATGCTGCCCTGCCGGGCGAGCACGTCCTCGTGGCCGCTCAGCGAGACGCGCAGCAGCCGTTCGTTCTGCAGGCTGTAGCGGTCGGCGGACTGGACCTCGGTGTAGCCGAAAAGCGGACTCTGCATGGTGTTTCCCTCCCCCTCAGCCCCGCGCCCGCAGGCGGTCGGTGCTGTCCTCGCTGGGCTGCACGACGACGAAGCCCTGGCCGGAGAAGCCCATCTGGTAGGCCTCGCCGCTGCCGCGGCCGATCATCGACGACGCCTTGAAGCTGCGCTTGCCCTTCATCTTCAGATGCGTCGACCAGGCGACGAGCGCGTCCGGATCGACGTACGTCTCGTCCGCGCCGCGGCCGCAGTCGACCACGACCGGCATTCCGCGGGTGGTGATCGCCACCCAGCCGGTGCCCTGGATCGCGACGTTGAACAGGCCCTGCCCGGAGAACTTGGCCATGCCCTTCACGCGCTGGACGCCCCAGTTGAGGTGGGCGTCGAAGGCGAGGATGTTGGTGCCGTTGACGGAGAGGCTGTCCTCGTTGAGGTTGAGCACGACGACGTCGGCGCCGTAGTCGGCGAGGTACAACAGCCCGTCGCCGTGGCACCGCATCAGCGGCGCGCCCTCGCCGGTCAGCCACTGGGAGGCCATCTGGCGTACGGCGGGCGGGTTGGGCTCGTACTGCACGAAGCCCTCGTACGCGACCATCGAACCGGTGCGGGCGAACAGGTCCTGGCCGGACTGCATGACGACCTTCAGCATGCTGGTGCCGTGGTTCTCCATGCGGGCGGCCGGGGCGGTCGGGGCGTAGCCCGAGATGAGTTGCTGATCCATGACGGGCTCCTCAGACCTCGCAGGGCTGGACGACGATGAAGTTCCCGGGGGCGCCGCGGAACTGGAGGTTCACGGTCTCGCCGCTGTGCCCCGGATACGCCTGACGGCGCAGCCGTACCTGGCTGGAGACGATGACCTGCGCCGCGGCCGACCACGCGACGACCGCGTCGGCGTCCGCGAACGTCGTCGGCGTGACCGGCAGGACGACCGGAGTGCCCTGGGTCTTGACGACGACGGTGCCCGTGCCCTGGAACTGCATCGTGAACAGCGCGCCGCCCGGTATGCCGTGGCCCTCGATCCGCCGCACCTCGTGCTGCAGCGACTCGTCGAACGCGAGAACGTTCTCCGCCGACACGCAGATCGCGTCGCCCTGGAGCTCGATGGGGTGCAGATTCCCGGCCTGCTCGGCGAAGAACACCTGGCCGCCGCCGGAGCAGCGCATCAGCTGCATCTCCTGGCCGGTGGCGTTGCCGACGACGCGGCCGCGGAAGCCGGCGCCCTTGTAACTGAAGTCGACCTTGCCCTGGTACAGCACCATGCTGCCCTGCTTGGCGAGCACCGGCTGGCCGTCCATGCCGAGGTCGACGCGGGCGAGCTGGCCGTTCTGCAGCGTCCAGCGCTGCCCGGTCGGCGCCTCGCGGTACTTCTCCAGCGTGACGGACATCCCGGCCGCGGGGCCCTGCGGGACCTGCGGCATCTGCGGTGCGCCGGGCTGGCCGAACGGGTTCGGCACGGCCTGGCCGGGCACGCCCTGCTGGCCGCCGGGCGGCGGCACGGGCAGCGGCTGGCCCGGGGGCTGCTGCCCGGGCGGCTGCCCGAACGGCGCGCCCTGCGGGGCACCGGGCGGCGGCGGCACGGGCAGGGGCTGACCGGGGGGCTGCTGGCCGGAGGGCTGGCCGAACGGCGGTGCCTGGCCCGGTGTGCCGGGCGGGCCCGGCGGCGGGACGGGCTGGCCGGGCTGCTGGCCGGGCGGCGTGATGGGAGCGGCGATGGTGGGGGCGGCGGCGTGCGCGGCCGCGGGCGACTGGGGCGCCGGCTGCTGCGGGGCCGGTGCCTGCGGCTGCGGCGCCTGGGGTGCTTGCGGCGCCTGCGGAGCCTGCGGCGCGGCGGGCGCGCCGCCCGGCGGCGGTGCGAACCCCGGCGCGGGCTGCTGCGGCGCCGCGGGTGCGCCGGCCTGGCCGCCCGGAGGCGCGAACCCGGGCGCTCCGCCCTGCTGCGCGGCGGGCTCCTCCTCGGCGACCTCGCCGCCGAAGTTCGCGAGCAGCGCTTCCAGCCCGCCGTCGAAGCCCTGGCCGACAGCCGCGAACCGCCACACGTCCTTCATGTAGAAGTCCGCGAGCATCACGGCGCGCTCGGTGCTGAACTCCGAGCCCTGGAAGGCGTACCGCGCGACCTCCTCGCCGCCCGCGACGATACGGATGTATCCGGGGCCGACCTGCGACATCTGCCCGGCGCCGTCGATCGTCGCGGTGAACGTCAGCTTCTGGATGTTCTGCGGGATGCGGTCGAGTGTGACGCGGAACGACTCCGTGTCACCGGCCTGTGCACCGAGCTGCTGGATGGACTCCTCGGGCGACTTCGGCTGGTTGAAGAACACGAAGTAGCGATCGTCGGAGAGCCGTTCCTCGGCATCGAGGCCGAAGCAGCTGATGTCGAAGCTGAGCCCGGGGCCCGCGATCTGCACGCCGACGTACAGATCCGTTCCCGCTGTCAGGTCACTGATCTTGGCCTTGTGGCCGCGTTGGAATTCCCTGGCCATACGTAACGACCGTCCCCCATCCGTTTTGCCATGAGTACGTCGCGACAGGCTAACGGGTGCGGCCGACAGTTCACTCGTCGCGGGCGGCAGGAAGATACGGCAGCCGGTCGGCGGCGCAGATCCCCTCGAGGAACCCGCGGGCCCGCTCCGTACGGGGATAGTCGTCCAACAGCCGCCAGAACCGGGCCCCGTGGCCCGGCACGAGGAGATGCGCGAGCTCGTGCAGGAGGACGTAGTCGATCACGTACTCCGGCATGCCCTGGAGCCGGTGCGAGAGCCGGATGCTGCCCTCGGCCGGAGTGCAGGAGCCCCAGCGGGTGTTCTGGTTCGTCACCCAGCGTACGGACGCGGGGCGGGCACGTCCCTGGAGGTAGCGCTCGGAGAGGTCCCTGGCCCGCTCGGCCAGCTCGCTGTCGCCGAGCAGCCGCCTGCCCTCCTGCGCGGCGAGCTTGTCGAGCATGACGCCGACCCAGCGCTCTTCCTCGTCCACCGACATGCGGGCCGGGATGAGCACGACGGTTCTGTCGCCTTCCCGGTAGGCGGAGACCGTACGGCGGCGGCGGGCGCTGCGGCGCACCTCGACCGCGCTCCGGCTGGTGCTGTTCAGCGGGTCGGCGGGCACGCCCCGACGTTACCCGCTGGCGCTGGCGGAAGTCCCGGCTCCGGGGCGGTTGACGCGGAAACGCCGCAGCCGGCACCTGGCTTGTACGACTATTAACCCCCACCTGTGGATAAGTCTGAACGCCTTTCGCCGAGAACCTCCATGCTGTTCTCATGCACCCGATGATCAAGCCCGCGCTGCGGCGCGGCTGGCGTGACCGGCAGACGGTTCAGTACGGCGTGGCGCCCGCACACGCTGTGCTGCTCGGGCCGGTCGACGACACCACGGCGTTGTTCCTCGACCTGATGGACGGCACCAGGAGCATGCAGCGGCTCCGCGTGGAGGCGACCGCGCTCGGTCTGGCGCCCGACGCGGCGGACCGGCTGGTGGAGCGGCTCACCAGAGCCGGTCTGCTGGACGACGCCACTGCGGACCGGCAGGCGGCGGCGAGCGTCGGCGACCGGCTGCGCCCCGACCTCGCCTCGCTCTCCGCCGTGCACCCCGAACCGGGCGCGGGGCCGCGCCGGCTGGCGGCCAGACGCGCCGGACGGGTCCAGGTGCGCGGCGCGGGACGGGTCGGCGCGACGGTCGCGGCCGCCCTCTCGGCCGCGGGCGTCGGGCAGGTGGACGTGGTGGACGGCGGCCAGGTCGAGCCCTGGGACACCTCACCAGGCGGCATCCCCGCGACGCGTACGGGCGAGCGCCGCGACGCCGCCGCGCGCAAGGCCGTGAACGGCGCCAGGCCCTGGCCGTCCCGGAAGGGCACACCGGAGGGCCGGGTCGGGGACGGGCTGAGCCTGGTGGTGATCGCCCCGCGCGACGGCCTCGACGCGTACGCCCCGGATCCCGCCGTCGCCGAGCGGTTCGTCCGGGCGGGCATCCCGCATCTGTACGGCGGTGTGATCGAGGGCACGGGCGTGGTGGGGCCGCTGGTGCTGCCCGGCGTGACCCCCTGTGCGAGCTGCCTGATGCGCACCCGCGCCGAACGGGAGCCCAGCTGGCCGCTGGTGGTGGGCCAGTGGCGCACGGCCGCGCGCAGACGGGCCGGGGTGGCCGCGTGTGACACGGCTCTGGCGGTGATGGTCGCGGGGGCCGTCACCTCCTACGCGCTGAGCTTTCTCGACGGCGACGGCGGATGCGCCGCCGGGTACCGCATGCGGCTCGTGCTCCCCCACCTGCTGCCCGACACGGAGTTGTTCACTCCGCACCGTGAATGTCCCTGCGGTGCCGATTCGGCGACGGTGGGACGCCCACCCTCGGCCAGGGAGCCCGGACAGGCCACAATGGCGGGGTAGTCGGCGTTCCCGGGATTTCCGGTGTTCGCAGTGCCGCGATCCGGTTGTGCTGTCAGGGAGTTGGAGGGGCGCATGTCTGATCTTCCCCGCAAGGCGGTCACCCGTACCGCCAGGCTGGCCGCGCTGCCGCTCGGGTTCGCGGGGCGGGCCACCTGGGGGCTCGGCAAGCGGATCGGCGGCTATTCTGCGGACCTCGTCGGGCACGAGCTGCAGCAGCGCACGGCGGAGCAGCTGTTCAAGGTGCTCGGCGAGCTCAAGGGCGGGGCGATGAAGTTCGGGCAGGCGCTCTCCGTCTTCGAGTCGGCGCTGCCGGAGGAGGTCGCCGGGCCGTACCGCGCGGCGCTGACCAAGCTCCAGGAGGCGGCGCCGCCGATGCCGACCGGCACCGTGCACGCGGTGCTGGCGGAGCGGCTCGGCGAGGACTGGCGCGACCTCTTCGAGGAGTTCGAGGACAAGCCCTCGGCGGCCGCGTCGATCGGTCAGGTACACCGGGCCGTGTGGCACGACGGGCGCGAGGTCGCCGTGAAGGTGCAGTATCCCGGCGCGGGCGAGGCCCTGATCTCCGACCTCGCCCAACTGGGGCGCTTCGCACGGCTGCTGGGGCCGCTCATCCCGGGCATGGACATCAAGCCGCTGATCTCCGAGCTGCGGGAGCGGGTGACCGAGGAGCTGGACTACGAGCTGGAGGCGGAGGCGCAGCGGGCCTACGCCGAGGAGTTCGCCGACGACCCCGACGTGTTCGTGCCCGACGTGGTGCACCAGAGCGACCAGGTGCTGGTGACCGAGTGGATGGACGGCGTGCCGCTGTCCGAGGTGATCTCGGACGGCGGGCAGGAGGAACGGGACCGCGCGGGCCAGCTGCTGGCCCGGTTCCTGTTCGCGGGCACGGCCCGTACGGGCCTGCTCCACGCGGACCCGCACCCCGGCAACTTCCGGCTGCTCACCGGTGGCTCCGCACCCTCCGGGAACGATGGCCCGCCGTCCGAATGGCGCCTGGGAGTCATGGACTTCGGCACGGTGGACCGGCTGCCAGACGGGCTGCCGCCGACCATCGGCACCGCGCTGCGGATGACGCTCGACGGCGAAGCGGAGGAGGTGTACGGCCTGCTGTGCGACGAGGGCTTCGTCAAGGAGACGATAGAGCTGGACCCGGCGGCGGTCCTGGACTATCTGCTGCCGATCATCGAGCCCGCGCGTGCGGAGTCGTTCGACTTCGACCGCGGCTGGATGCGGGAACAGGCCGGGCGGATCGCCGACCCGCGTTCGCCCGCACACCAGTTGGGCAAGCAGCTCAACCTGCCGCCGTCGTATCTGCTGATCCACCGCGTCACGCTCAGCACCATCGGGGTGCTGTGCCAGCTGGGGGCCACGGTCCGGATGCGGGACGAACTCGAGGAGTGGGTCCCCGGTTTCGAGCCGTCACCACCAACTGGAGTCGATGCGGCCCTCGATGGCACGGAGGTGGGCGCGTGAGCACTCCTCACAGAAGTACCGCCGGTCTCCGTTCTCCACGGAGCAGACCCATGTCACCGGTGTCTCCTCGGCGGTAGTGCCGCAGAGGGCGCAGACCGTCCTGCCGGTCGTCTTCTCGTCCACCTTCACGAAGATAACCCCCGGCACACGAAGGAACCGGGGCGCAACGCCCCGGTTCCTCCCTCGGTCATCTGTCCTGCCCTTCAGGCTTACTGCATGACCGCCATGGCGATCGCGCGGCGAGCCCGCAGCGAGGCGCGTTCAGCACGGCGCTGCAAGCGGCGTGCCGACACCACGTGCAGCGCCCTGCGTTCGGACTCGGCCTCGCGGATGCGTGCGTCCATATGGGCGCGCGCCAGTGATTCTGGCAAGAGTTGCATGTCTCGGGTCCTCTTCTGAGGTGACGCCTCCGCGGTCGTCTGGCGACGGGCGGCGGTGTCGGTGGTGGATGTCTTCATCGTCGGATCCTGCTTCGGAAGGTGACGCAGCTGAGGGTCGTGCGTCGACGGCTGACTGATCGTTCCCGGGGTGTTCATGCCACGACCGGGTTCTTCCGCGGACGTCCGCGCGGACGCTTCCGCGGCACGACAACGCCCTGGACGAACAGCTCGCCACCCCAGACGCCCCACGGCTCACGCCGGTCCTTGGCGCCGGCGAGGCAGGCCTCACGCAGCGGACAGGTCTGGCAGAGCGACTTGGCGTACTCGACGTCGGCGGGCGATTCGGCGAAGAAGACCTCGGGGTCGTAGGAGCGGCAGGGAACGGCCACACCGAGGCGCTCGATGGCGTCGTCGAGCTCGGTGAGAGTCGTGAGCGGGGCGGTCAAGGTGTCCTCCGTGGCATCAGGTGGCATCAGGTCGGTGGTCGGTGACGGGGCGTGCGTCTCGGTCTGCACTGTCGTCTTCCTCGTCTTTCGGTGTCTGTTGTCTGGTCGGCCCGGCTGGTGGCCGGGCTGGGGCAAACAGAAGGGCCGCGGATCCCGGTGTGGGTTCCGCGGCCCTGGAAGGTGCCGACCTGATCTTGCCGGTCAGGCTGGATCTCTCCAGGGATCGTGGCCACGGAAGGCCCACATCGTGTGCTGCTGCGTCTTCTGGCTTCCTTCGCCGGCACCATTGGCCGCCGCAAAGGCGGAGACATACGCCTGCGCCTGTGCCGCTACCGCCAGTGCCTTCGTCGGTCGCTCATTGCCGCCGAGCCGCATGTCGCCACCCGCGCGGACGCCGGACACACCGGTGCCGACGAGACGGAAGACGGGCAGGCAGGAGGCGACGACCGAGTGATCGGTCAGTTTGACGGTCTGGATGATCTCGCTCACTTGGCTCGCCTCCTCTCGGCGTTTCGGGGACCGGCCGGGGCTGGTCCGAAGATGTTCAGCGTTCAGTACAGCATGGAAAGTGTGGAGCGAGAAGCCCCGCCCTCTCCATGTCCGGAAGGCTATGAGGCTCCGTGCTGCCCACGCAAACTATTTTTCCGTCTCTTCTGTAACAGCCTCCGTGACGGGCTCCTCGCCTGCGCACAGCGCCAGAACGGCCGCCCCGAAGCGATCCAGCTTGCGTGCCCCGACGCCGGAGATCCGGGACAGCTCCGCCTCGCTGTCCGGCACCGTCTCGGCGATGGCCATCAGCGTCTTGTCGGTGAAAACGCAGTACGCGGGCTGGCCCAGCTGCTGCGCCTGCCCCGAGCGCCACTCCCGCAGCCGCTCGTACAGCTCCTCGTCGAGATCGGACGGGCAGCCCTCGCAGCGCATCAGCTTCATCTCGCCCGCGTCGGTCAGCGTGCGGCCGCACACACGGCAGCGCACCGGTCCGCGGCGCTTGCGGGACCGGCCGCGCTCGACGCCACCGTCACCGCCCGCCGTACGGGCGCCCGAGGCGGACGAGCCGGGCCGCAGCCCGTTGAGGAAGCGGCTCGGGCGGCGGCTGGCGCGACCGCCCGGCGAACGGGACAGCGCCCAGGACAGCCCGAGATGAGTACGGGCCCGGGTGACGCCGACGTACAGCAGCCGCCGCTCCTCCTCGACCTGCTCGTCCGTCTTGGCGTACGTGATCGGCATCATGCCCTCGGTGAGACCGACCAGGAAGACGGCGTCCCACTCCAGGCCCTTCGCCGAGTGCAGCGAGGCGAGGGTCACGCCCTCGACGGTCGGGGCGTGCTGCGCGTTCGCCCGCTCGTCCAGCTCCGCTACGAGATCGGCGAGCGTGGCCTGCGGGCGCGCCTTGCGGAAGTCCTCCGCCAGCCGCACCAGAGCGGCGAGCGACTCCCAGCGGTCGCGGGCCGCGCCGGAGCCGGCCGGCGGCTCGGTGGTCCAGCCGCGGGACGTGAGCACCGCGCGCACCTGGGACGGCAGGTCCACCGCGTCCTCGAGCAGCGGGTCGTTGCCGCCCGCGCGGGCCGCCCCGCGCAGCGCGACCCCGGCCTCGCGCACTTCGGCGCGCTCGAAGAAGCGCTCGGCGCCGCGGAGTTGGTACGGCACACCGGCGTCGGCGAGGGCCTGTTCGTAGATCTCGGACTGGGCGTTGATGCGGTAGAGCACCGCGATGCCGCTCGCGGGCACGCCGCTGTCGATCAGCTCGCGGATGCGCCGGGCGGTGCCCTCGGCCTCGGCGGGCTCGTCCGCGTACTCCGCGTAGACCGGGTCCGGGCCGGGCCCTGTCTGCGAGATGAGCTCGAGCCGGTGCTCGGCGGCCCGGCCGCGAGCCTGCCCGAGCAGACCGTTGGCCAAGTGCACGACCTGGGGCGTCGAACGGTAGTCCCGGACGAGCTTCACCACCGTCGCGTCCGGGTGCTTGGTGCGGAAGTCCAGCAGGTGGTCCGGGGAGGCGCCGGTGAACGAATAGATCGTCTGGCTCGCGTCCCCGACGACGCACAGGCTGTCCCGGTCCCCCAGCCACAGCTCCAGCAGCCGCTGCTGGAGCGGGCTGACGTCCTGGTACTCGTCGACCACGAAGTGCTGGTACTGCCCGCGCACGGTGTCGGCGATGTCCGGCCGGTCCTGGAGCACGCCCACCGTCAGCAGCAGCACGTCCTCGAAGTCGATCACCGAGCGGTCCCGCTTGAGCTGTTCGTACAGCGCGAAGATCCTGCTCGTCTCCGCCGGGTCACGCGGCGCCTCGCGGCTGGACTTCGCCACCGCCGCCGGATAGTCCTCCGGCGTGGTCTGCGTGACCTTGGACCACTCGATCTCGCCCGTGACATCGCGGAGTTCGTTCCGGTCGAGCCGGATACGGGAGCGCGCGGCCGCCTCGGCCACCAGCTGGATCTTCCGCTCCAGCAGCTGCGGCAGCTCGCCGCCCACAGCGCGCGGCCAGAAGAACTGGAGCTGGCGCAGCGCCGCCGAGTGGAAGGTGCGGGCCTGGACGCCCGTGGCACCGAGCTGGCGCAGCCGCCCGCGCATCTCGCCCGCGGCGCGGTTCGTGAAGGTGACGGCGAGGACGCTCGCCGGGGGCAGCATGCCGGCCCGCACGCCGTACGCGATGCGGTGCGTGATGGCGCGGGTCTTGCCCGTGCCCGCGCCCGCCAGCACGCACACCGGCCCCTGCAGTGCCGTGGCGACCTCGCGCTGCTCCGGATCGAGCCCGTCCAGCACGGCGTCGGCGTCCCGCGGCGGTTCCACGTGGTCGGGCCGGCCGGGAGTGGGCGGGAAGAGAGTGGCGTCCGTTGCTGCAGTCACCCCACCATGCTGTCAGGTCTCCGGAGACCACCGGGCCGGTTGTCCACAGCTGGGCCGGATTGTTCGTACGAATACGGGTGGGGCGCCGCGAGCGGTCCGGCGTTCCGGGGCGCACGGGCCCGGGGTTCCGGAGCGCATGGGCCCGGGGTTCCGGAGCGCTCGGGAATGGTTCCGCGGGTCCGCACGTTCCCCTTCTGCCATCGCCGATCACACGAAGGAGCGCGAGCACCCATGCCCGGAACCGTGACCATGTACAGCACCACCTGGTGTGGCTACTGCCGTCGGCTCAAGGGCCAGATGGACCGCGAGGGCATCGCGTACACGGAGATCAACATCGAGCACGACGCGGAGTCCGCGGCCTTCGTGGAGAAGGCGAACGGCGGGAACCAGACCGTCCCCACCGTTCTCGTGGTCCCCGAGAGCGGCGGCGAGCCCGCCACGATGACGAACCCCTCGCTGGCCCAGGTGAAGGCCGCGCTCGCGGCCTGAACGGGCCCTGAACGGGTCCTGAACGAACGCTGTCTGCACGCGCACACCGCGGCGGCGGGGCGGGGCCGTCGGGGTCAGCCCCGTCAGCCCCGCCCCGCCGCCGCGGCAGTGGCACGGCCGTCCCGCGTACGGCCGTCCTGCCCGTGCCCGTCCCGCCCGTCACCGTCGTGCCGGTCACGCGCCTCCATCACGGCGCTCACATGCTCCTCGGCCCAGTCGCTGATCATCATGATCGGCGCCACCAGCGAATGGCCGAGCGGCGTCAGCGAATACTCCACCCGCGGCGGCACCTCCGCGAAGACCTGCCGGGTCAGCAGCCCGTCCCGCGCCATCGCGCGCAGCGTCTGCGTGAGCACCTTGGCCGTCACGCCGCCGATCCGGTCGCGCAGTTCGGTGAACCTGTGGTCCCGCTCGCTCAGCGCGAGCACGACCAGCACCGACCACTTGTCGCCTATCCGGTCCAGCACCAAGCGCGTCGGACAATCCGGGTCGAAGCTGTCACCTCTCATGGTTTCCAAAGTACACCAAGGGTCCTTTGAAGTAACCGGTATCCGATGGATACCGTCTCCTCACACGCTGACGACCACAGCGCTCAAGGAGGTATTGCCATGAGGATTCTGCTGATCGGCGCCACCGGGATGATCGGAAGCCGGATCGCGGCCGAGGCCCGCGCCCGCGGCCACGAGATCACCGGGGCCACCCGCAGCGGCACGGACGGCACGAAGGTGTTGCACGCCGACGACGCCGAGGCGGTCGCCGCCGCGGCCGCCGGGCACGACGCCGTCGTACTCGCGGTCTCACCGCCGCGCGACGGCAGCGACCCCATCGGCCCCACGCTCGCCACCGGGCGCGGAGTGCTGGAGGGCGTGCGCTCGGCGGGCGTACGCCTTGTGGTGGTCGGCGGCGCGGGTTCGCTCGAAGTCGCCCCGGGCGTACGCCTGGTGGACACGCCGGACTTCCCCGAGGCGTACAAGGCGGAGTCGCTGGCCCATGCGCAGCTGCTGGACGAGATCCGTGCGGGCGCCGAGGGGATCGACTGGACGTACATCTCCCCCGCCGCCCTCATCCAGCCCGGCGAGCGCACGGGCACGTACCGGACCGGCGGCGACGAGCTGCTGACGGACGACAAGGGCAACAGCACCATCAGCGCCGAGGACTACGCCGTCGCGCTCGTCGACGAGCTGGAGAAGCGCGAGGCGGCGGGCCGCCGCATCGGCGTCGCGTACTGAACGGGCGGCGCAGCGTGGCCGGGACTCAGCGCGGCCGGGACTCAGCGCGGCCGGGACTCAGCGCGACCGGGACTCAGCGCGGGCGCGGCAGAGGCTTCCCGTACCAGAGCTCCACCAGGCGCGCCGCGATCGATATGCCGGACAGCGGCAGCACCTCGCCGGACTCGATCGCGGCGCCCAGCTCGTCCCGCGAGAACCAGCGCGCCTCCTCGATCTCCTCCCCGTCCACCCGCACTTCGGGCGACGTGGCGCGGGCCATGAAGCCCAGCATCAGGCTGGAGGGGAACGGCCACGGCTGGCTGCCGACGTACTCGACGTCGCCGACCGCCACACCCGCCTCCTCAGCGACCTCGCGGACCACGGCGCGTTCGATCGACTCGCCGGGCTCCACGAAGCCGGCGAGCGTCGAGAAGCGCCCCTCCGGCCAGTGCACCTGGCGGCCGAGCAGCGCCCGGTCCTCGTCGTCGGTCACCAGCATGATCACGGCGGGGTCGGTGCGCGGATAGTGTTCCGCGCCGCAGGCGGGGCAGCGGCGGATGTGGCCGGCGGCGGCGATGACCGTACGTTCACCGCAGCGGGAGCAGAAGCGGTGCAGGCGCTGCCAGTTCTCCAGGGCGACGGCGTGCACGAGGAGTTCGGAGTCGCGTTCGGACAGGAGCGCGCCCGCCTCGCGCAGGCCGGCGGGGCGGGCGGCCTCGTCCATGCGGCCGGGCAGCGAGTCCTTCTGCAGCGCGAAGTACCGCACGCCGTCGTCGCCGGTGCCCAGGAAGTAGCGGTGCGACTCGGTGATGGGCGCGTCGAACGTGCCCATCGTCACCAACTCCGTACGGCCGTCCGCCGTGTCCTCGACGAGGGCCTGGCCGCCGGAGACCACGAAGACGCGCGTCGTCGGGTGGCTCCACGCCGCGGCCAGCCACGCCTCGTCCAGCCTGTGGTGGGCGGAGCGGTCGATACCGCCGTCGCCGGTCAGCGTGATCGGCCGTTCGGCGGTGCGGTCGGTCCAGGTGGTCACAGCGGCTTCCCGATTCCCTTCGTCGTCAGCGTCGTCGGTCGTGGCGCGTGGGGCGGTGTCGTCGTACGTCGGTTCAGGGGGCGGCGCTCCAGTGTGCCGCGAGGTCTCCCCAGAGGTACGCGGCGGCTTCCGCGCCCTTCATCAGCAGGTCCAGCTCGACCTTCTCGTCCGGTGCGTGCCAGCCGTCCGACGGTACGGAGATGCCCAGGAACAGCACCGGAACACCCAGCACGTCCCGCAGATCCGCGGCCGGGCCCGAACCACCCTCCCGAGTGAAGCGGACCGGCTTCCCGAACGCACGGGCCATCGACCGTACGACCGACTGCAGCGCCGGGTGGTCGAGCGGGGTGAGGCACGGCCGGGTGGCGCCCGTGAACGTGATCTCGTGCCGTACGCCGGGCGGCAGCGCGCCCGCCACCCACTTCCGTACGAGCTGCTCGATCCGCTCCGGCCGCTGGCCCGCGACCGTACGGAAGGACAGCTTCAGCTCGGCGTGCGCGGGGACCACCGTCTTGCCGCCGGGCCCCTGGTAGCCGCCGGCGATGCCGTTGACCTCGGCGGTGGGGCGGGCCCAGATCCGCTCCAGGGTGGTGTACCCGGCCTCGCCGAGTGGGGCGTACGAGTGGGCGCCGCGCAGCCAGGTGTCCTCGTCGAACGGGAGCTCGGCGAAGAGTGCGCGGTCGCGCGCGGTGAGCTCCTCCACGCCGTCGTAGAAGCCGGGGACGGCGACCCGGCGGTTGGCGTCGTGCAGCCCGGCGGCGAGCCGGGCGGCCTCGGTGGCGGGATTGGGCACGGCGCCGCCGAAGGAACCGGAGTGGATGTCCTGGTCGGGCCCGCGCAGTTCGATCTGGCACTCGACGAGGCCGCGCATGCCGGTGCAGACGGTCGGGGTGTCCGCGGACCACATGCCGGTGTCGGAGACGATCGTCACATCGCAGCGGAGCCGCTCCGCGTGTGTCTCGACCAGCTCCCGGAAGTGTTCCGAACCGGCCTCCTCCTCGCCTTCCACAAGCAGCTTCAGATGCACCGCGGGGGCGGTGCGCCCGGTGGCGGCGAGGTGCGCGCGGACGCCCAGGGTGTGGAAGAGGACCTGGCCCTTGTCGTCGGCGGCGCCGCGTCCGTACAGCCGGCCGTCGCGCCGCACGGGCTCGAACGGCTCGCTGTGCCAGCCGTCCTCGCGGGCGGCGGGCTGCACGTCGTGGTGCCCGTACACGAGGACGGTGGGGGCCTCCGGGTCGTCGGACGGCCACTCCGCGTAGACCGCCGGGTGGCCCGGGGTGTCCCAAACCTCCACGTCCGTGAAGCCGGTCTCCGTCAGTTTCGCGGCCAGCCAGGCGGCGCTGCGGCGGACGTCGCCCGCCCGCGCCGGGTCGACGGAGACGGAGGGGATGCGCAGCCAGTCCGCGAGGTCGTCGAGGAAGGTGTCACGCGCGCCGTCGACGAAGCCGCGGACGGCGCTGTCCGGGGGGCTGCTCATGGGCCAGAGCCTAACCGTCCGGTGGAGCGGGCCCGGCATCCGGCCGCTCCCCTGGGGCGGGGCCGGGCTCGGGGAACAGGTCCGGTTCGGGTTCCGCTTCCGGGTCCGGATCAGGTTCCGGTTCGGGGTCCGGTCCGGGGTCCCAGCCCGGGTCCAGTTCCGGGTCCGCCTTCGGCGGGTCCCGCAGCAGCCGCTCCAGCTCGGTCCGCCCAGGCAGCGACGCCGGACGGACCAGCTCACCGCTGCGTACGTACAGGAACGCGGCGCCGACCGCCTCCAGCGGGACGCCCTGCTGCTCGGCCCAGGCGAGGCGGTAGACGGCGAGCTGGAGCGGATCGGCGCTCCGGCCGCGGCCCGTCTTCCAGTCGACGATCTCGTACGTCGCCTCCGCACCGTCCGCAGCGGCCGTACCGTCGCGGTAGACCGCGTCGATGCGGCCGCGGACCGTACGGCCGCCCAGCGCGAGCTGGAACGGGACCTCCACGCGGTACGGCGTGCGGTGCGCGTACTCGGTGCGCTCGAACGCCGCCTTCAGCTCCGCCAGATCGCGCTCGTCCTCGATCTCCGCCGCCGCGTCCCCGAGGGCGCCGTCCGCGCCCGGCAGTTCGTCCGGGCCGAGCATCGGCAGGGTCAGCTCCTCGAACCGCGACTCGACCCAGGCGTGGAAGCGCGTGCCGCGCCGCGCGGCGGCGGGCTGCGGCGGGCGCGGCATGGGGCGGGCCAGTTCGCGCGCGAAGCCGTCCGGGTCGGCGGCCACCCACAGCAGCTGCGAGGCGGACAGCGACGCGGGCAGCGGCACGTCGTGCACGGTGGCGCGGGACCGGCGCAGCTCGGCCGCGAGCGCGTCGAGGTCGCGGTCCCAGGACCCCGTGAGCCGCGCCTCCTCGGGTGTGAGCTCGGGCGAGCGTACGGCGGCGGGCTCCGGCGCGCGTACGGGCGCGGGCTCCGGCGCGGGCACGGCACCCGCCTGCGCCTCCTCCCCCGAGCCCGAGTCCGCGTCCGCGTCCGGATCCAGCCCCTCCAGCCGCGCCAGCACCCGCCCCGCCGCCTCACGCCGCCGCAAGAGCGCGGCGGGGTCCAGCGGCATCGGCCAGGCGCGCTCCTCTGCGGGCTCGTCCAGCGCCGGGTTCGTGGCGCTCTCCGCGGGCTGCTCCGCCCACACCTCCACCTCGCCGTGCGCCGGGTCCTCCTCGCAGTGCGCGCGCAGCGCCTCCAGGAAGCCGGACGGCCCGCGCGGCTTCTTCTGGCTGGGCCCCCACCAGTGCCCCGACCCGAGCAGCAGCGAACGGGCGCGCGTGAACGCGACGTAGCCGAGCCGCAGTTCCTCGGTGGCCTGGTGTGCGCGCAGCTCGGTGTCGTAGTCCTTGCGCGCCTTCGCCGTCCACTCCTCGATCCGGGGCAGCGTGCCGGCGTCGCCGCGCAGCGGGTGCGGGAGGACGCCGGGGCGGGTGAGCCAGGAGTCGCGGGACTGCTCGCTGGGGAAGTGCCCGGACACCAGTCCCGGGGTGGCCACGACGTCCCACTCCAGCCCTTTCGCCTTGTGGGCGGTGAGCACCTTCACCGTGTTCTCGCCGCCGGGCAGCGAACCGTCGAGGCCCTTCTCGTACTGCGCCGCCGTCCGCAGGAAGCCGAGGAACGCGAGCAGCGTCGCCTCCCCGTCCAGTCCCGCGAATCCGGCGGCGATGTCCAGGAACGCGCTCAGCGTCTCCCGGCGGCGCGCGGCCAGCGCGTGCGGTGACGCGGACAGCTCCACCTCCAGCCCGGTGACGGCGAGCACCCTGTGCAGCACGTCCATCAGCGGGTCGGCGAGGGAGCGCCGCAACTCCCGTATCTCCGCCGCGAAACGGGCGAACCGGACGCGTGCCTCCGCCGAGAACGGCAGCTCGTCGCCGTATCCGTCACGGCCCTCCCCGGCCAGGAACGTGTCCAGCGCGTCCGCCAGCGAGATCACCTCGGTGGGGTCGACGCCCTCGACCGCCGCCGCGAGCCGCCGTTCGCGGTCCTGCTCCCCCTCGTCGGGGCGGCGTACGAGCAGCCGCGCGCGCCGCCCGAGCAGCGCCAGGTCGCGGGGGCCGATGCGCCAGCGGGGGCCGGTCAGCAGGCGTACGAGGGGGGCGTTCGCGGTCGGGTCCTGCAGCACCTCGCACATCGCGACGAGGTCGGCGACCTCCGGGAGGTGCATGAGCCCGGACAGCCCGACCACCTCCACGGGCACCTCGCGGGCCACCAGCGCGCCCTGGATCGCGGCGAAGTCGCCGCCCGTACGGCACAGGACGGCGATCTCGCCGGGCGGCGTGCCCGTACGGACGAGGTGGGCGACCGAGTCGGCGAGCCAGTCCAGCTCCTCGGCGTGCGTCGGCAGCAGCGCGCAGCGGACCCGCCCGGCGTGCTCGGCGCCGGGCGCCGGGCGCAGCGCCTGGACGCCCTCGTGGCGGGCGCGGAGCGGGGCGGCGAGGCCGTTGGCGAGGCGGAGCAGCCGGCCGCCGCTGCGCCGGTTCTCGCTCAGCGCGAGGCGGGGGGCGGGGCGGCCGTCGGCGTGCGGGAAGTGGCCGGGGAAGTGGTCGAGGTTGGCGACGGAGGCGCCGCGCCAGCCGTAGATCGCCTGGCACGGGTCGCCGACGGCGGTCACGGCGTGCCCGGTGCGGTTGCCGAAGAGGCCCGCCAGGAGGACGCGCTGGGCGACGGACGTGTCCTGGTACTCGTCCAGCAGCACCACCCCGAACTCCGCCCGCAGCGCCTGTCCCACCTCCGGCACGTCGCGGGCGAGCGTGGCGGACAGCTCGATCTGGTCGCCGAAGTCCAGCCGGTCGCGCTCCCGTTTGCGGGCGCGGTACTCCTCGACCAGGCCGAGAAGTTCGGTGCGGCCGAGCGCCGCCTGGGGGATCTTGCGCAGGTCGCTGTTGGTCAGCTCGGCGTCGTCCAGCGCGGCGAGCAGCTCGCGGTCGTACGCGCGCAGGCGGCCCGTCGGCACGAGGTGTTCGGACAGCTCGGCGTCGAGCGCGAGGAGGTCGCGTACGTGCGTGCTGAGCGCGTTCCGCAGCCCCTCGAACGGGCCGCTCGCCGCGGCCAGCACGCTCGCCGCGAGCTGGAACCGGGTGGCGTCGGCGAGCAGCCGGGCGCCGGGTTCGAGGCCGAGCCGCAGCCCGTGCTCCTTGAGGAGGCGGCCGGCGAAGGCGTGGTACGTGAGGATCTGCGGCTCGCCGGGCGCGTGGTCGGGGTCGGCCGGGTCGGGGTCGGTGACCCCCGCCCGTACGAGTGCCGACCGCACGCGCTCGGCGAGCTCGGCGGCGGCCTTGTTGGTGAAGGTCAGGCCCAGCACGCGGTCCGCGGCGACCTGTCCGGTGCCGACCAGCCAGACGACGCGGGCGGCCATCACGGTCGTCTTGCCCGACCCGGCGCCCGCGACGATGACCTGCGGTGCGAGGGGTGCGGTGATGCAGGCCGTCTGCTCAGGGGTGAACGGGATGCCAAGGAGTTCCTTGAGCTGTTCGGGGTCGCTGAGCTGTACGGGCACACACGAGACGCTAGCGGTCGGCACCGACAAGGGGCGCGGGAGTGGCGTTTCCAGGTGATTCGCCCGGATTCCGTACGGGGTTCACGGGGCGGGGAGTTGAGCCCCGCGCGCCCCCGCTCGCGCCCCGCCCGCCCGGCGGCGTACGGCGCTCACTCGATGATCTGGCGGCCCTCCGGCTGCGCCGAGCAGGCGCCGCGGAAGGTGCAGAAGGTGCAGTGCGCGCCGGTGGTCGGGACGAACCGTTCGTCCAGGACGCGTCCCGCCGCCGTCGCGAGCAGCTCGCCGATCCGGTCGCCGTCCGGGGGTACCTCCCGGGCCGAAGGCCCAGGCGGGGGCACCTCCCGGGCCGAAGGCCCAGGGGGAGGTTCCTGCCGCTGGACGGCGGGCAGTTCGTCGCCGCCCTCCCGGCGGGGGGCGCCGAGCCGCAGGTGGACGAGTTCGGCGCCGCCCGGCTCCGGGCGGCGGTCGCCGAACAGCCCGTCCGCGGCGCCCTCGCGTACGGCCAGCTGGTAGACGGCCAGTTGCGGATGGTGCTCGATCTCGGCGGCGCTGGGCTTGGCCTTGCCGGTCTTGAAGTCCACGACGTACGCCCGCCCCTGGGCGTCGCTCTCCACCCGGTCCATGCTGCCGCGGATGCGGACGGCGAACTCGCCCGCCTCCAGCGTCACGTCGAAGCCGTGCTCGCTGCCGACCGTACGGCGGCCCTCACCGCGCTCCATGACGTGCCAGCGCAGGAAGCGTTCCAGCGCGGCACGCGCGCTCTCCTTCTCCTGCCGGGACTTCCACGGCGCGTCGAACGCCAGCCCGTCCCAGACGGAGTCGAGCCGTTCCATCAGGACGGCCAGATCGGCGGGCGTGCCTCCGGAGGCGACCTCGTCGGCGAGCACGTGCACGACGTTGCCGAAGCCCTGCGCCGCGCTGGCGGGCGCGTCCGCCTTCACCTCGCGGCCCAGGAACCACTGGAGGGAGCAGGTCTGGGCGAGCTGTTCCAGCGCGCTCCCGGAGAGCGCCACCGGCTGCTCGCGGTCGCGCAGCGGCACCTCCGAGCGCGTCGGCTCGTACAGGCCCCACCAGCGCTGCGGATGCGCCGCCGGTACGAGCGCGTGCCCCTCGTCGTCGCGCAGCGCGGCCAGCCGCGCCAGCCGCTCCGCCGCCGCCTCGCGCAGCGCGGCGGACGCCGCGGGGTCGACGGTCGTGGCACGCAACTCGGCGACGAGCGCCGCCACGGACAGCGGGCGGCGCGGCCGGCTGGTGACGGCGCGCGGCTCCACGCCCAGCTCGGTCAGGAAACGCGACGGCTGGTCGCCGTCGTCCGCCTGCGCCCGTACGGCGGTGACGACCAGCCGCTCCCTGGCACGGGTCGCCGCGACGTAGAACAGCCGCCGCTCCTCCGCGAGCAGCGCCGCCGGGGTGAGCGGCTCGGCCAGCCCGTCCCGGCCGATGCGGTCGGCCTCCAGCAGCGAGCCGCGGCGCCGCAGGTCCGGCCACAGGCCCTCCTGTACGCCGGCGACGACGACGAACCGCCACTCCAGGCCCTTGGCGCGGTGCGCGGTCATCAGCCGTACGGCGTCGGGGCGTACGGCGCGTGCGGCGAGCGTGTCGGCGGCGATGTCCTGGGCGTCGATCTCCTCCAGGAAGTTGAGCGCGCCCCGGCCGCCGGTGCGCGCCTCCGCACGGGACGCGGCGGCGAACAGGGCGCACACGGCGTCCAGGTCGCGGTCCGCGTTGCGCCCCGCCGCGCCGCCACGCAGCGCCGCCCGCTCCAGCCGCTGCGGCCAGGGCGTACCGTCCCAGATCCGCCACAGCGCCTCCTCGGCGGTGCCGCCCGCGGCGAGCAGGTCGCGCGCCTCGCGCAGCAGCAGCCCGAGGCGCTGCGCGCCGCGCGCGTACGCCGGGTCGTGCGCGACGAGGCGCTCCGGTTCGGCGAGCGCCTCGGCCAGCAGCGTGTCGGACGGGCGCGGCACGGCGTGGCCCGCGGCCCGCTCCTCGTCGCGCAGCGCGCGGCCGAGGCGCCGCAGGTCGGCGGCGTCCATGCCACCGAGCGGTGAGGTGAGGAGGGTGAGGGCCGTCTCGGTGTCGAGGGGACCGGCGGCAGGCTGGTCACCGTCACCGTCACCGTCCGCGGCCTGAACCGTCTCCCCTTGCGCCGTCTCCCCCTGTGCCGCCGACGCCGCACGCGCCGCCGTACGGAGCGCCGTGAGCAGCGGGGCGACGGCCGGTTCGTGGCGCAGCGGGAGGTCGTCGCCGTCGATCGCGAGCGGCACGCCCGCCGTGGTCAGGGCGCGCCGTACGGACGGTATGGAGCGGCCGCCCGCCCGCACGAGCACCGCCATCTCACGCCACGGCACCCGCTCCTCCAGGTGCGCGCGGCGCAGCAGGTCGGCGATCGTGTCCAGCTCCGCGCCCGCCGTCGGGCAGGTCACGGCGTCGACCCGGCCGCCCTCGTGCACCGGCCTGAGCGCGCGGTGGGCGCGTACGGCGTCGGCGGGGAGCCGGGTCAGCGGCATCCGGCGGGTGATCTCGCGGGTGGCCTTGAGCAGTTCCTCGCCTGAGCGCCGGTTGGTCTCCAGCACCTCGACGGGTGCCGGCCGCCCGTCGGGGCGGCGGAAGCTCGTACGGAAGTCGAGGATGCCGTTGATGTCGGCGCCGCGGAACGCGTAGATCGACTGGTCCGGGTCGCCGAACGCCGTCAGCGTCCGCCCGTCCCCCGCGAGCGCGCGGAGCAGCCGTACCTGGGACGGGTCGGTGTCCTGGTACTCGTCGACGTACACCGCGTCGTACGCGCCGCGCAGCTCCCGCGCGACGTCCTCGCGGGCGGCGAGGAGGACCGCGCGGTGGACGAGTTCGGCGTAGTCGAGGACGCCCTGCGCGTCCAGCACGTCCAGGTACTCGGCCAGGAAGTCCGCCGCCGCCACCCAGTCGGGCCGGCCCGTACGGCGGGCGAACGCGCCCAGCGCGTCCGGGCCCAGGCCCAGTTCGCGGCTGCGGGCGAGCACCGCGCGCACCTCGTCGGCGAAGCCGCGGGTGGTCAGGCAGGCGCGCAGCTCGTCCGGCCAGGCGACGCGGGCGCGGTCGCCGGCCTCCAGCTCCAGCTGCCCGGCGAGCAGTTCGCGGATGTAGAGGTCCTGCTCGGGTCCCGACAGCAGCCGCAGCGGCTCCGCGAACAGGTCGGCGTCCTGGTGCGCCCGTACGAGCGCGTAGCAGTACGAGTGGAACGTCGTCGCCTGCGGCGCGCCCGGGGCGCCGACGCGGGCGGCCATGCGGTCCCGCAGCTCGACCGCCGCCTTGCGGCTGAAGGTGAGCACCAGGATGCGCTCCGGGTCGCCGCCGCGCCGCACGCGCTCGGCGACGGCCTCCACGAGCGTGGTGGTCTTGCCCGTCCCCGGCCCGGCGAGGACGAGCAGCGGGCCCTCCCGGTGGTCAACCACCGCACGCTGGCGTGCGTCCAAGGCAGGGAGATCCACGGGCTCCGGAGGCGTACGCACCAGGCGGTACGCGCCGGCCCGTGGCGCGGGCCGGTGCGTCGTGGACGGGATGGAGGAGCTCACGTGGGTCGCCTAGGGGAGGGTCTGTGCTGCGTGGTGCAGACGCTACGCCAGCGTGCGCACGAGTCGCAGCGCGTTCCCCGGGTCCCCCGCGTGACGCGTGTCCCCCGTACGGGCGGCGCGCTGGCTGCGTCCGTGCGTCATGACGGAAGCTGGTATCTGTGAGCAGGCCAAACCGGCGGTCAGTGGTGCGCGCCGTCCCACCGGGCCCGGCGTATGTCGAGCCGCGGGAGGTGGCCCTCCGTCGTGCGCCCGGCACCGCGGAGCGGTGTGCCCTCCGCGCGGTACCGCTCCATGGCCTCCAGTTCGTGGCCGGGCAGCAGCACGCCGTCGGCGCGCACGATCCGCCACCAGGGCACCGCGCCGCCGTACAGCGCCAGCACCCGGCCCACCTGGCGCGGGCCGCCGGTGCCGCGCCGGTCGCGCTCCTCGTCCTCGTCTCTGAGCCACTCGGCGACGTCGCCGTACGTCAGCACGCGGCCCGGCGGGACCTGTTCGGCGACGTCCAGGACCCGTTCCGCGTACTCGGGCAGTTCCGGCGGTTCCGGCAGTTCCGGCAGCCCGGCCGGCTCCGGCGGCTCGCTTGCTCGCATGGCGGACATGGTGCCGTACGGCACCGACAGCGCCGGCGCGGTGTTAGGAATCTCGCGCCGCCGGAATGCGCCCTCTTGCCCCCTCTGGCCGCACGGGCGTGCCACCATCTTCCCGGCGGTGACGAGTGATACGAGACCAGGACGAGACGGCGACCGGGCCGCGGCGGGGGACAGAGCCTCAGCACGAGGGGGCGTTGCCGGCCGTCGGCACGTCCGAGCACGGGGAGAAGCGGCTGAACGAGCCGGAGGAGCGCGCACCCCACGAGCGCGCGCGGGACGCAGACGACGCTCAGGACGGGCACGGGAACGCCGCGCGCGACGACGCCGCAGACGGTGACGGCGCCCGCGACGGCGCCCGCGGCCCGGACGGCGCCGGCGGCGGCGGCGACCACATCGACAGCGACGAGCCGCTGCTCCCCGCCCGCGTGCACCGCCCGTCGGACCTCATGCGGATGGTGCTCGGGCTGCTCGGCATCGCCATCGTGCTCACCATCGCTGCGTTCGCGCACGGCACCACCGCGGGTCTCGAGGACGACGTCAAGAAGGGCACCGAGCAGGCGCCCGCCCTGCTGATCAGCCTCACCGGGCTGGCGGCCAGCGTCGCCGTCCTGCTCGTCCCGGTCGCGTTCGCCGTCGAACGGCTGGTCAAACGGGACGGGTTGCGGATCGCCGACGGCGTGCTCGCCGCCGTCCTGGCACACGGCATCTCGCTGGCCACGGACCTGTGGGTGACGGAGGTGGCACCGCGTTCGATCCAGGACGCGCTGACCAAGCCGCTCTCCGACGGCGCCGTCACCACACCCGTACACAGCTATCTGGCGCCGGTCATCGCGTACATGACGGCCGTCGGCATGGCCCGCCGCCCGCGCTGGCGGGTGCTGCTGTGGGGCGTGCTGCTGCTGGACTCGTTCGCGGTGCTCATCGCGGGCTACTCCACGCCCTTCTCGATCACCGTCACCGTGCTGATCGGCTGGACGGTGGCGTACGCGACGCTGTACGCCGTCGGCTCCCCCAACGTGCGGCCCACCGGCCAGAACCTGCTCGCCGGGCTGCGCCGCGTCGGGTTCCACCCGGTCAGCGCGCTGCGCGTGGAGGAGGCCGACACCGAGCAGCCCGACACGAACGACCGGGGCCGCGGCTACCGCGTCACCCTGGAGGACGGGCCGCCGCTCGACGTCACCGTCGTCGACCGGGAGCGGCAGGCGCACGGCTACTTCTACCGCGTGTGGCGCCGGCTCGCCCTGCGGGGCCTCACCCAGCGCCGCAGCCTCCAGTCGCTGCGGCAGGCGCTGGAGCAGGAGGCGCTGCTCGCGTACGCCGCCATCGCCGCCGGGGCCAACGCGCCGCGCCTCATCGCGACCTCCGAACTCGGCCCGGACGCCGTGATGCTGGTGTACGAGCACACCGGCGGCCGCAGCCTCGACTCGCTCCCGGACGACGAGATCACCGACGAGCTGATGTGCCGCGCCTGGCGGCAGGTCGAGGCGCTCCAGTCGCGGCGCATCGCACACCGGCGGCTGACGGGGGAAGCACTGCTGGTGGATCGTTCCGGCACGGTCATCCTCACGGACCTGCGCGGCGGCGAGATCGCCGCGGGCGATCTGCTGCTGCGGATGGACGTGGCGCAGTTGCTGACGGTGTTCGGCCTGAGGGCAGGCGCCGAACGGGCGGTCGCGGCGGCCGTCAGCGTGCTCGGCCCGGACGCGATCGCGGACAGCCTTCCGCTGCTCCAGCCGATCGCGCTCAGCCGCAGCACCCGGCAGACGCTGCGGAAGCTGTCCCGGGACCGCGCGCAGCGCGAGCGGGAGGCCGTCCTGGAGGCGTCCCGCAGCCAGAAGGAGGCGAAGGGCAGCGTCGGGCCGCGCTCGGCGAGCGACCGCAAGTCGCTGCGCGCGGAGCAGCGGGCGCAGAAGAAGGCCATCGACGAGGCGCTGGAGGAGGCCCGCGAGGAGGATCTGCTCGTACAGATCCGGCAGCAGGTGCTGCTGATCCGCCCGCAGGCCCCGATAGAGCCCGCGCGGCTCGAACGCATCAAACCGCGCACCCTGGTCAGCTTCATCGCCGGCGCGCTCGCCGCGTACTTCCTGTTCTCGCAGCTCAGCCACGTGCAGATCGACCAGGTGGTGGCGCAGGCGCAGTGGGGCTGGGTGGCCATGGCGCTGCTGTTCTCCTCGCTCACCTATGTGGCGGCGGCGACGGCGCTGCTCGGCTTCGTGCCCGAGAAGGTGTCGTTCCTGCGCACCGTGCTGGCGCAGGTGGCCGGTTCGTTCGTGAAGCTGGTCGCCCCCGCGGCGATCGGCGGTGTGGCGCTCAACACGCGCTTCCTGCAGCGGGCGGGCGTACGGCCCGGGCACGCGGTGGCGAGCGTCGGGGCGTCGCAGCTGTTCGGGCTGGGCAGCAACGTCGTCCTGCTGATGATCTTCGGCTATCTGACGGGCACGGAGCACACGCCGACGTTCTCGCCGTCCCGCACGGTCATCGCGGGGCTGCTGACGGCGGCGGTGCTGGTGCTGATCGTCACGGCCGTGCCGTCGCTGCGGAAGTTCGTCTCCGAGCGGGTGCGGTCGCTGTTCGCCGGGGTCGTGCCGCGCATGCTGGACGTCGTGCAGCGGCCGAAGCAGCTGCTGTCGGGACTGGGCGGCACGCTGCTGCTGTCGCTGGCGTTCGTGATGTGCCTGGACGCGTCCGTACGGGCCTTCGGCTGGAACGAGATGAGCTACGCGACCGTCGCCGTCGTCTTCCTCGCGGGCAACGCGCTGGGCTCGGCGGCGCCCACCCCCGGCGGTCTGGGCGCGGTGGAGGCGGCACTGATCGCGGGGCTCATCACGTTCGGGGTGCCGAAGGAGATCGCGACGCCGGCGGTGCTGCTGTTCCGGCTGATGACGTTCTGGCTGCCGGTGCTGCCGGGCTGGATCTCGTTCACGCAGCTGACGCGGAAGGGCGCGCTGTAGCGGTCCGGGGCGCTGTAGCGGTCGGGGAGCGCGTACGGGCGGCGGCGCGCACGGGGCGCGTACGGGCGGGGGCCGCGCGGGCCGCCACCCGTACGCACCACACCGCGCGCCGCGGGGCGCACCGGCGCGCAGGATGACACTCCTGGCCACCCGGCACGTACGCGGGCGGCGCCCACCCTCTACCCGCGCCCGGGAGTCGCCGCATGCTCCGTCCCGCCGCCGTCCGCACCTCCGCCCTGACCTGTGCGGCCCTGCTCGCCGCGACCGCCGCCCTCACCGGGTGCGGCGGCTCCGGGGGCGACGGCGGCGGGGAGCCGCTGGACCCGGCCGGTGACGAAGCACCGGCCGTACGGTCCACCGCGCGGCTCCCGGCGGAGTTCACCGGGCAGCGGCTGGACTGGGCGCCCTGCAAGGGCCGCGCCGGTACGGAGGGCGCCGCGCCGCCGCCCCTCCCCGACGGCACGCCGTGGGAGTGCGCGACGCTGAAGGCGCCGCTGGACTACGCCGAGCCGCGCGGCGGCACGATCGACCTCGCGATGGTGCGGGCGGCGGCCGTACGGCGCGGCAGCGGCGGCGGCCCGCGCGCCGGCTCCCTCCTCTTCAACTTCGGCGGCCCAGGCGGCTCCGGCGTGACCGCCCTGCCCGCCTTCGGCACCGGCTACGACAAGCTGCGCGCCCGCTACGACCTCGTGAGCTTCGACCCGCGCGGCGTCGGCCGCAGCGCGGGCGTGACCTGCCTGGACGACCGGAGCCTCGACGCGTACTTCGCCGCCGACTGGACGCCCGACACCAAGGCCGAGGAGCGGCGGCTGCTCAGCCGCCAGCAGCGGTTCGCCGACGGCTGCGAGCGGCACTCCGGCCGCGTACTGCCGCACATCGGCACCCTCGACGCCGCCCGCGACATGGACCTGATGCGGCACGTGCTCGGCGACCGGAAGCTGCACTACTTCGGCTTCTCGTACGGCACCGAACTCGGCGCCGTCTACGCCCACCTCTTCCCGCGCAGGGTGGGCCGCGCCGTGTTCGACGCCGTCGTGGACCCGGCGAAGTCGCCGGAGGAGAGCGCGCTCGGCCAGGTGAAGGGCTTCCAGCTGGCGCTCGGGAACTACCTCGCCGACTGCGCGGAGAAGGGCGCCGACTGCCCGCTCGGCACCGACCCGGACCGCGCCGAGCGGGGGATCGCCGCGCTGCTCCGGCGGCTCGACGCCAAGCCGCTGCCCGCCGGCGGCGGCCGCAAGCTCACGGAGTCGCTCGCCGCCTCCGGCATCGCGCAGGCCCTCTACTCGCCCGACCTGTGGGACCACCTCTCCGGCGGCCTGAAGGAGGCCGAGCGGGACGGCACCGGGCGCACCCTGCTGATGCTCGCGGACGCGATGAACGGGCGGGACGCGGGCGGCCGTTACGACACCCTCCAGGCGTCGCTGCTCGCCATCGGCTGCGCGGACGAGCGGCAGCGGTACGGGCCTGACGACGTACGCACCGCGCTCCCCCGCTTCCGAGACGCCTCGCCCGTCTTCGGGCCCACGTCGGCGTGGGCGCTGAGCGCCTGCGACGGCTGGCCCGTCGACGGCCGCTGGAACAGCCCGGACGTCTCGGCCGAGGGCGCCGCGCCCGTGCTGCTCGTCGGCACGACGGGCGACCCGGCGACACCGTACGGCGGCACGCGGCGGATGAAGGACCGGCTGGGCGCGGGCGTGGGCGTGGAGCTCACCTACCGGGGCGAGGGGCACGGCGCGTACGAGAGCGGCGACCGGTGCGTACGCGGCACCGTCGACGCGTACCTGCTGCGGGGGAAGGTGCCGGAGGACGGCAAGAGCTGCGGCTGACCGCGGGGACGCGAAGGGGCGGGCGCGGAGGCTCGTACGCCCCGCGCCCGCCCGAACGCTCTGCCAACTGCCAACTGTCAATCGCCCGCCGTCAGCTGCCAGCCGTCAGTGAGCGGTCAGCGGCCTGTCAGTAGACCGGCTTGTCCGGCTCGATCTGGTTCACCCAGCCGATGACGCCGCCGCCCACGTGGACGGCGTCCGCGAAGCCCGCGTTCTTCAACACCGCGAGCACTTCCGCGGACCGGACACCCGTCTTGCAATGCAAGACGATCCGCTTGTCCTGCGGCATGCCGCCGAGCGCGTTCCCCATCAGGAACTCGTCCTTCGGGATCAGCCGCGCGCCCGGGATGGAGACGATCTCGTACTCGTTCGGCTCGCGGACGTCGATCACGTCGATGCTCTCGCCGTCGTCCATCCACTCCTTGAGCTGCTTCGGAGTGATGGTGGAGCCGGCCGCCGCCTCCTGCGCCTCGTCGCTGACGACGCCGCAGAACGCCTCGTAGTCGATCAGCTCGGTGACCGTCGGGTTCTCGCCGCAGACCGCGCAGTCCGGGTCCTTGCGCACCTTGACCTGCCGGTACGTCATCTCCAGCGCGTCGTAGATCATCAGGCGCCCGACCAGCGGGTCGCCGATGCCGGCCAGCACCTTGATGGCCTCGTTGACCTGGATCGAGCCGACGGACGCGCAGAGCACGCCCAGCACGCCGCCCTCGGCGCAGCTCGGCACCATGCCGGGCGGCGGCGGCTCGGGGTAGAGGCAGCGGTAGCACGGCCCGTGCTCGCTCCAGAAGACGGACGCCTGGCCGTCGAAGCGGTAGATGGAGCCCCAGACGTACGGCTTGCCGAGCAGCACGCAGGCGTCGTTGACCAGGTAGCGGGTGGCGAAGTTGTCGGTGCCGTCGACGATCAGGTCGTACTGCGCGAAGAGGTCCATGACGTTCGAGGAGTCGAGCCGCTCCTCGTGCAGCCGCACCTCGACGTACGGGTTGATGCCGAGGACCGTGTCCTTCGCGGAGGCCCCCTTGGACCGGCCGATGTCCGCCTGGCTGTGGATGATCTGGCGCTGCAGGTTCGACTCGTCGACCTCGTCGAACTCCACGATGCCGAGCGTGCCGACACCGGCCGCGGCCATGTACATCAGCGCGGGCGAGCCCAGTCCGCCGGCGCCCACACAGAGCACCTTGGCGTTCTTGAGCCGCTTCTGACCGTCCATCCCGACATCGGGGATGATCAGGTGACGGGAGTACCTGCGGACCTCGTCGACGGTGAGCTCGGGGGCCGGCTCGACCAGGGGTGGCAGCGACACGAAGACCTCAACAAGGGTTGGTCGGTAGGCGTACGGATGTTCTCGTAACACTGCCACGCGCTCTTTCATTCCGAGACACCTGGTCCGAGGCGCGAGACGATCTCGTCCCAGTACCCGGGCAGCCCCTCCCACGGGTTCGCTCCGCCCACCGCCGTACGGTCCGTGAACCACACCGTGCCCGCGCCCTGCCAGCGCGCGATGCGCAGCGCCTCGTCCAGATGCGTACGGGACACCCCGTGCACCAGGTGGCAGAACCGCTCAGGCGGCAGCTCCGCGGTCCACTCCGCCGCCTGCGACCACCGGTAGTCGGGCCAGCCGCCCGCGAAGGTGACCAGCTGGTCGGCGCACTCGGCGTACCCCGGATACGGGTGCCGCCCGTGCCCGAAGACGAGCAGCCCGCCGCCGCACAGGGCGCGCAGCGTGGTCGCCGTACGCCGTGTCTCGCGCAGGTACGCCGGCTCGCACGGGCAGCGGGCCAGATAGAAGCCGTCCACCCCGTACCAGTCCAGGAAGCGGTGCGCGTCCGACACCAGCTCGCCGAACGGGCGGCACCCGCGGCGCAGTTCCAGGCTGCCCAGCACCCGGCGGCCCGCCGCGCGCAGCCGGTCGACGGCCTCCCTGCAGTACGGGTCGGGGCGCGCGCCGGGACCCTGGGCCACGTTGAGCACGGCCCAGTGCAGGGACATGCCCGGCCGGGCCAGCTCGGCCCACTCCAGGGGTGCCAGCAGCGGATGCGCGTAGCCGGGCACGCCGAAGCCGAGCCGCCCGTCCGTGCCGCTCGCGGGGCGCGCGACGCCCGGTGTCATCACATGCGGCATGCGGCCTCCATCCAGATGTCGGCGAGTGACTCCTCCAGTCCGATGCGGGGCCGCCAGCCGAGCCGGTCGCGTGCGGTGCGCACGTCTGCCTGCTGCCAGCTGCCGCAGCCGTCCGGATACGGGTACGCGCCGGAGGCGCCGGTGAGGCCGGCGGCCTGCGTGTCCAGTTCGTGCACGGCGCCGGTGTAGCCGGAGACGCGGGCCAGCACGGAGGCGGCGTCGCGGAGGCGTACGGACCGGCCGGTGGCGATGTTGACGACGCCCTGCGCGGCCGAGAGCGAGGCCGCGTGCACGGCGCGCGCGACATCCCGTACGTCCACGAAGTCGCGCTGCACGCCCAGCCCGGGCAGTTTCAACTCGCTGTCACCCTGCTGGAGCGCGCGGCGCATCGCCTCCGCGAGCCGCCCCAGCGGCGAACCGGCGGGCGTACCGGGACCGACCGGCGAGAACACGCGCAGCACCACCGCGTCCAGGCCCGAGCCCAGCACCAGTTCGGTGGCGGCGAGCTTGCTCACGCCGTACGGGCCGCCGGGGCGCGGCAGCGCGTCCTCCGCCGTGGACGAACCGGAGGGGGACGGCCCGTACTCGGCGGCGCAGCCCAGGTGCACGAGCCGCGCGCCGCAGCCGCTGCGGCGCAGCGCCTCGCAGACGGTGGCCGCGCTGACCGTGTTGTGCCGGGTGAGATCGCGGGCGCTGCCGCGGGTCGCGCCCGCGCAGTTGATGACGACGCCGGGGTGCACGGCGTCCAGGAAGCGCGTGAGCGCGCCGGGACTGCCTGCGGACAGGTCGAACCGTACGTCGGAGTCGTCGCTCCGGCCGAGCGCGGTGAGGGTCACGGCGGGGTCGGCGAGCAGCCGGTCGGCCACGAAGCGGCCGAGGTAGCCGTGGGCACCGAGCAGCAGCACTCTCATCGTGCGGCCTCCTGCTGGTGGGGGTGGGCGGGTGCGGTGGATGCGGTGGAGCGGCGCGGGCTCGGTGAGCCCTGCGCGCTCTCTGACGGCTCAGCGATCATGGGACGTGTGCTCCTCAACGGTGTCGAACGGTGATACGGAACGGGGCCGCGCGGCAGGCACGGACGGTGCGGCGTCGCGGAGGCGCGCCGGCGGAGTCCGCGTGCGGGCGGCGCGTACGGCAGGCGGCCGGACGGACCGTGCGCGGCGTCGCCAGTGCACGCCGGGCGGCGTACGCGTGCCGGGCGGCGCGTACGCGTACGGGCGCGCGTCGCCGCACAGGCGCGGGTGCCCGTACGGCGGCCCGTGCGCGTACGGCGCGGGCCCCGCGCGGGGTATGCGGCCGCGCGCCGGCCGCCGGGTGCGGCTGCCGCGCGTCACGGGGCGGCCGTCCCGTGGTGGGCTGACGCGCCGGTCAGCGCGCGGGCGGCATACACCAGGAGCGTCAGCGTGACGGCCGCGCAGACCGCCGCCGGAACGGCGGACGGACCGAACTCCGCCACCGTCCGCCCCACCGGCTCCCCCACCACGTCCAGGCCTGGCAGCCGCGCGGCGGGCACGGAGCCCAGCGCGAACACCTCCAGCAGGCACGCGGTGGCCAGCCCGCCTGCGGCCGCCTCCGGGAACCCGTGCGCGGCCAGCAGCAACGCCACGAACAGCAGCACGCCCAGCGCCCCGGTCGCCGCCTGTGTCGCGGCGGCCGGGAGCCGCCCGTCGACCACGAGACCCGCGGCGGACTGCACGGCCAGCAGCAGCACCGTGAACACGGCGACCACACCGGCCAGCAGCGGCCGCACCCCCGCCGCGAACTCGGCGAGGCTGCGGCTCCGCGCCAGCCTCCGCCGGGCGCGTACGGCGAAGAACCGCGCGCACCAGACGGCGGGCGCCACGGCGCACGCGAGGGCGATCGGCACGCACCGGCACGCGGCGGTGGGCTCCGCGTCGGTGAGGTCCGGGCCGCCCGCGAGCAGCGCGGTGAGCACCCAGTCGCCGTAGAGGGCGTAGCCGACCAGCGCGCAGAGGGAGAGCGCGGGCCAGACCGGGAGCGGCGGCTGCGGGGCGTCCGGGGGCGGCCCCGCGGCCCCGGTCTCGACGGAGCCGGCGGGCAGGGCGGCACCGCGCAGGCACGGGCGTACGGCGCACCACATCGCGGCGAGCGTCGCCACCGTGCCCAGCACCGCCACGCCCTGGCGGGCGGGTGCCGGGAGGTCCGGCAGCAGCGCCAGCGCGGCGAACGCGCCCGAGCACAGCACCCCGGGCAGCAGCGGCACGGCCACCCGGGCCGCGGTCAGCCGGAGCGCGGCGGCGAGGCGGTGGCGGAGGCGCTCCGCGCCGGGCTCAGGGCGCCCGGAACCCGGCGCGGACGGGCGTCTCTGCCCGCCGCGAGCGCCGGGTGCGCCCGGAACTCCGCCCGGCCCGGCGCCCGTACGCCCCGTGCCGCCGCCGTCCGTGCTCTCCGCGCGGGGCACGCGCGCGTACAGCTCCTCGGCGAGCGAGAAAACGTCGCGGTGCCGGAAGCGCGTCGCCGTACGGTCGGTCACGCCGCGCGCCTCCAGGCCGGCGGCGATCTCCAGCGGGTCGACGGCCTGTTCGCACAGCTCGCGGTACTGGTGCATGAGCGCGCGCACCGGGTCCGCGGAAGCGCGTACGCGCGGGGCGTGCCCCTGCCCGGCCGCGTGCCCGGCGGCGCCCGCGCGCGCCTCGTCCGCAGCGCCGGTGCCGGGCTCGGACGGGGCGCGGACGTCGGACTCAGACGGGGCGCCGGTGCCGGACTCGGGGGGCCGTACGGGTGTGTGTCCCGTCACGCCGGTCTGCTCCACGGCGGGCACCCCCGCGGCGTCGAACGCCGCCATGTCGTCGGCCCGGCCCGCCTCGGGCCAGACCACGCGCGGCGCGACGCCGTGCCGTTCGGGCCCCGGACCGCGCTCCGGCGCCTCCTCGGGCACACGGCCTGCCGCGCCTTCTCCGGGGGCGGCGCAGGGCCTGCCGTGCGTACGGTCCGCGGCGCCCGCGCGCGGAGCGGCGCCCTCCGGCACCGCGGCGGAGGAGGCGGCGGAAGGGGCGACCGCGGCGGGCTGTGCGCCCGTACGCCCCCGGTCCGCGCCCGTGACCGGTCCGGACGGCACCTCGGAGCCGTCGAGGAGGACCCACGAACGGGCGTCCCAGGCGCCCGGGTTCACGGGCGCCGCCGCGGCTCCCGGCCCCGGCGCCCCGGAACGGTCCTCGGCCGTGCCGGCGCCCGCGGGCCCGCCGCTCACCGTGTGCGTCCCGCCTGCTGCGCCCGTCGGGCCCGCCGCGCCGGCGTCTTCCGGGCCGCCCCCCACGGGCGGGCCAGAGGCCGGCGCGGCGGACTCGGCGGGCTGCGGTGGGGTGCCGGGTGAGTGGGGGGTCACTTCGGGTCCTCCTTTCCGTGCCGGACGCCGACCCGCGGCGGCGCGGCGCCCCGTACGGCGTCGCCGCGCCCCGAACGGCGCGCCCAGCTGGGTGCGGTGCCGGGGCGGGGAGCGCCCGGCTGGGGTTCGGTGCGCGCGTTCGGCCGGTGGCCCCCGGCGGAGGGCCCCACCGCGCCGCCGGACTGGCCCGCCTGCGCGCGCGTGGTGCCCGCCCAGCGGCCGGGCACGTGGGCCTCCGCGGGGCGCGCGAACGGCAGGCGGCGGCGCGCGTCGCCGTCCTCGCCCGCCGTGCCGGCGCTCTCGCGCCGCACGGGGCAGTGCGACATCAGCTCGAGGTAGATGCCGCGGAAGGCCTCGATGTTCTGCTCGGCGGTGAAGAGTTCGAGCGCACGCGCGCGGGCCGCCGCCCCCAGGCGCGCGCGGCGCGCGGGGTCGCGCAGGAGCGCGACGCAGGCTTCCGCCAGCGCGCGCGGGTCCCGCTGCGGCACCACGAGGCCTGTGCCGCCGATGACCTCGCACACGGCGCCGGCGTCCGTCGAGACCGTGGCGCGGGCGCAGAACATCGCCTCCACCAGCGATACGGGGAAGCCCTCCACCACGCTCGACAGGACGACGACTCCGGCCGAGGCGTACGCGTCCGCGAGCGTCGGCACCGCCGGGCTGCCGACCTCCTCGAAGGTGACCGGCGCCTCCTCGGACCGCGCGCCCCCGCCCGTACGCCCGGCCGCCGTACGCCCGCCCGCGCGCCCCGCCGCCCGGCCGGGACGCCCGTCGGCGACGCCGTCCGGGAAGAGCTGCGCGGCCAGTTCGCGACAGTGCGCCGCGTAGTCGTCGGCGGCGGGATCGCGGGCGCCCGGTGTCTCCACGATCCGCAGCCGCGCGCGCGGCACCGCCTTGCGGACCTCGGCGAACGCGTGCAGCAGCGCGACGAGGTCCTTCGCCGGCGCGATCCGCCCCACCCACACCAGGACGGTCCCGCCGCCGCTGCCGCCGCGCGGCGCCGCCTCCGCCGTCTCCTCGACGACCGCCGCGAACGGCGCCGCGTCCATGCCGGGGTAGACCGTGCGCAGCCGCTCGCGGCGCGCTCCGCACCGCTCCTGCCAGCGCCGGGCGTGCGCGTTGCCGGGGGTGATCAGCTGCGCCTGCGCGTACGTCTCGCGGGCCAGCCGCCCCTGGAACGACGCCAGCAGCGCGCGTACGGGCGCCCCCGCCGCGGCCGGTGCGACGGCGTCCGCGGCGCTGGCGAGGTAGTGCTCGCGCAGCCGCACGCCGTACTCGGTGACGAGCAGCGGAGTGCCGTACGAGCGGGCCGCGAGCAGTCCGGCGAGCGCGGCCGTGCCGCCGCCCACCGCGTGGCACAGGTCGGCGGCGGCGAGGCCGCTGTCGCCGTCGGCCTCGCCGTACCAGTCCAGCGACAGGGGGCGCAGCGCGCGCTCCAGCCGGTCCACGACGGCGAGCAGGTCGGGGACCTTCGCGGACTGGGCGGCGCGCAGCGCGCCGGGGGCGCGGCAGGCGGACTCCAGGATGCGGACGGCGAGTTCGGAGCGGAGCGCGGCGGGGAGGCCGCGGTGCTGCCGGGCGAGGTCGGCGAGACCGTACAGCCCGGAGGCGAAACGGTCCGCCAGGGCCGTCGAACCGTCGTCCGGATCGGCCGAGCAGACGGCGTCGGCCAGCTCCTTGAAGTGGCCCTCGAACCGGCGCCGTTCGCGCCGCCCGTGCACGCCGCGCCCGCCGCCCTTGGCCGGCGTCTCCGCCGCGGGGGCGCCGCCCCACAGGGGCGCGATGGACACGCGCGCGACGTTGCGCGGCAGATCGCACCACCCGGCCTCTTCCTGGCGGGCGCTGCGGGTCAGCGCGTAGATCTCGAACTCGTGGCTGTCCAGCCCCCGCAGCAGCCGGTCGCACCACAGCACCGACTCACCGCGCGCAGACGGGTAACCACCCTCCGTAAGCAGTGCAACGCGCACGGGCGCACCCCCGGTCCGTCGTCTCCATGGGCCACTGTCGGTTGTCCGCAGTGGTGTGATGCGACTGACCGTATGCGCGTGGCCCCCGACCGTGATGGACGGTTGTCCGTCGCACCACCGGAAGGGGTGAACAGCCGTGACTTTCCCTGCGGTTACGCGTTCCGGGCGGCTAGGCGTACGGACACGCGGCGCGCGTGCGTCCGGCGCCCGCCCGCACGGGTGCGGCCGTACGGGTGACCGCGCCGCACGGCACGGTGCCCGGCACGCCCGCCGCGACTATCCCCGCGGGTGCGGCCACGGGTTGGGGCGGCAGGTCTCGCCGTCCGTCGTCAGGGACTTCGTCTGCTGCATCATCACGGGCGCCAGCTTGCCCTGCTTGTCGCAGCCCAGGTGGTCGCGGCCGAGCCGGTGGCCGACCTCGTGGTTGATGAGCATCTGCCGGTACTCCGCGATCAGCTCGTCCCCGAAGGTCTTCGAGCCGCGCGCCCAGCGCCACGCGTTGATCATGATCCGCTCGGTGGCGGCGGAGTCGCAGGAGACGTTCTGGTCCCGGGTGTCCAGGCCGGACTTGGCGCACCACTCGGCGGTCGTGCCGGGGCTGGCCAAGGTGATGACGAAGTCGGCGTCGCCGGACGACACCCGCTCGAAGCTGCGGGCGTCGTCGTGCGCCCAGCTGCGCTCGTCGTTCAGGGTGGTGTGCACTGCCTGTGCGAACAGCTCGGCGTCGAGCGGGAGTTCCTTCTCCACGTCGACGCGGTAGCGCATGACCTCGCCGCCCTCGGCGCCCTTCTGCCGGCCCGGGACCGCCGCGAAGCTTCCGGGGCCCTTGAGCTTGGGGTCCAGCGGCACGACCGCGGCCATCTTGTCCTCGTACGTACGCGGTGCGGCGGGTTTCGACGGGCGCTCCGCCGGGTCGTCCGGGCGGTCGTCCGAGCGCGAGGCGTCCTCGTCCGAGCCGCGGTCCACCCCGGTGCTCGCGGCGCGCGTGTCCCGGCCGGGGTCGCCTCCGATGACCTGCCCGGCGATCACGACGGCCAGCACGGTGGTGACGGCGGCGGCCGCCGCCCCGGTGAGGGTGCGCGTACGGCCGCCCTTCTCCTCCCCCGGGCCGATGGGCGCGAGCGGCGCGTACGGCTCGTCGCGGTCGGGCGGCGCCTGGCCGCCGCGCACGGGTCCGGACGGCGGACGCTCGTCCAGCGGGTGTACGGCGCGCTCGTCGCCGTGTTCGGACGGCGCGTGCCGCTGCTCGCGCCGTTGTCCCGGTATGCGCGGCTCGGGGGCGCCCGCGGCGAAGACGTCGTCCGAGGTGTCGTCGAAGGCGTCCAGATATTCCTGCCGGGGACCGGACGGCGGCCCCTGCCCCGGCGCCGGCCCCACCCGCGGGAGGCCGCCGGTCGGCGGGCCCTGGCCCGCGCCGTTCGCGCCCCAGCCGCCGCCCGGTTCGCGGTGCTGGGGGTGTCCGCCGCGGGCGGGCGATACACCCGGTACGCCGCCGGGCGGTGTGCCGGGTCCCGGGCCGCCGAAGAGGTTCGAGCCGTGCGCGGGCGTCCCCGGGCCTTCGGCCGGCGGCCCGCCCCGGCTGCCGCCCGGACCCGCGCCGGGCCCCGTCCGCCTGCCGCCCGGGCCGGGCCCGTACGCCTGCCCCGGCCCGTACGGACCGCCGTGCGCGCCCCCGTACGGCGCACCGCCGTACGTCGCGCCCCGCGGCGACCCTCCGCGTCCCGGCGGCTGCGGCGCGCCCGGGGGGCGCTGGGCCCCGGACGGGCGCTGCGCGCCCGCCGGTCCCGCGCCGGGCGCGCGCGGCGCCCCGTCGGCGCCGGCGGCGCCCTCCGTAGTGTCGGAGCTCGCGGAGCTCCCACCGCGCCGCTTGCGGCTGTGGCGTCCCACTAGGCACCCCTCATCAGGGTCTCGGATGTCATGGCGGTCCGGTCCGGTCTGCGGCCGGCCTCAGCGAGCAGCTCGCGGAAGGCGCCCGCGACCACCTCCGGATACTCCATCATCGCCACGTGCCCCGCCTCCGGCAGGGTCAGCAGCCGCGAGTCGCGGAACGCCGCCTTCGCCCGCCGGGCCATACGGAAGGACACCAGCAGGTCCCGTCCCCCGTACACGAGCTGCGTCGGCGCGAGCACCCGTTCCGCCTGCCGCCACAGCGAGTGCTGGCCGCCCAGGGTGTACGCGTTGACGATGCCGCGTGCGGAGCCGGCCAGCGAGTCCCAGAAGTACGGGAGCGTGAGCCGCCGTTCGTACTCCTCGACCGCCGCGCGGAAGCCCTGGGGCGAGACGCGTCCGGGGTCGCCGTAGCAGAGCGCCAGCACCTCGCGGGTGCGGCGCTCCGCCGTCCAGTCCCGGGTGAGGCGGCCGAACAGCGGGGCGATTCCGGGGAACGCGAGCAGCGCGGTGGGCAGCGCGGTGCGCTGCGGACGCAGCTCGGGCAGGGCGGGCGAGACGAGGGTGAGCGTGCGCACGAGGTCGGGCCGTACGGCGGCGACCCGGGTGGAGACGGCGCCGCCCATCGAGTTCCCCAGGAGGTGCACGGGGCCGCGGCCGGCGGCGTCCAGATACCGGATGACGGCCCGGGCGTGCCCGGTCACGGAGTAGTCCCCGTCGTCCGGCGGCGGTGAGTGGCCGAAGCCGGGCAGGTCGACGGCCTCGCCGTCGACGGTCTCGTCGAGCAGCTCCATCAGGGCGGACCAGTTCTGGGAGGAGCCGCCGAGTCCGTGTACGTACAGCGCGGGCGGCAGTCCGTCCCGCCTGGCGGCGCGTGCGCGGACGTTGAGGGTGAGGCCGGTCAGCCGCACGCTGCGCGGCGTTTCACCGTCGCCGACACGGGGACTGGTGGGAGGCACCGCGTGGGGCGTCCCGGCCCGGATACCGGGCTGCTCGGTCGACGACATGGGGCAATGTTACGAGACGATCACGTACGGGCTCACGTGTTCGCCGTCACAGAGCGGGAAATCGTCGCGCTAGCGGTCCACGGGAGTCGCTCGTACGCTCGAATGAAGGGCTTCGGCCCAGGAAAGGGGAGTCAACATGACTGTTGACCCGACCGACCCCGACACGTTTGAGGACACCTATGAGGACGAACCGGACGAGACCCGGTTCGAAGCACCCGAAGAGGACGCTGCCGAGCAGCACGCGGAGCTGCTCCAGCAGCGGGATGTGCCCATCACCGACCGCGGACCGGACGAGGCGGACCCCGCGGACGCGGCCGAGCAGTCGCGGGTGGTGGAGGTAAACGAGGACGAATACCGCTAAAGCACACCGGGTCGGTCCATGAGTCTGTCCAGCCGGTGAAATTCTCGGCCCGCGGCACCCGCTCCGCTGTTACCCAAAAGTACGATGGCGGCTCGGCGCGGACCGCGCGCAGGACAAACGTCCCCTGGCTCGGCCGGGGAGGTACCAGGGAGGCGAGCGTGACAGCGATCGAGCAGACAGCAGAGGCGCGCCCACGCGGCACGCGCCTGCCGCGCAGGGCCCGACGCAACCAGCTTCTGGGCGCTGCCCAGGAAGTCTTCGTCGCGCAGGGCTACCACGCAGCGGCCATGGACGACATCGCCGACCGCGCCGGCGTCAGCAAGCCGGTGCTGTACCAGCACTTCCCGGGCAAGCTCGAGCTCTATCTCGCGCTGCTCGACCAGCACTGCGAGGCGCTGCTGCAGGCGGTGCGCGCGGCGCTCGCGTCGACCACGGACAACAAGCAGCGCGTCGGCGCCACCATGGACGCGTACTTCGCGTACGTCGAGGACGAGGGCGGCGCGTTCCGGCTCGTCTTCGAGTCCGACCTGACGAACGAGCCCGCCGTCCGCGACCGCGTCGACAAGGTGAGCCTGGACTGCGCGAAGGCCGTCAGCGAGGTCATCAGCGAGGACACCAAGCTGCCGCCCGAGCAGTCGATGCTGCTGGCCGTCGGCCTGTGCGGAATGGCGCAGATCACCGCCCGGTACTGGCTGGGCGCCGGCCAGCGCATCCCGCGCGACGCCGCGGCGAAGCTGATCTCGTCCCTGTCCTGGCGGGGCATCGCGGGGTTCCCGCTGCAGTGATCCGCTGCGCTGCCCGCGGCTGACCGGACGAGGATCGGACGCGGACCGAACGCGGACCGAACGCGGGCCGGACGCCCCCGTCGTACCGGAGCGTGCTCCCGTACGCCCCGCACCCGGCGCCGTGTTCGCTGATGGCATGCGGCCTCGTGCGTCCCGGCACTCCGCCGGCGGGCTAACCTGTGCTGCGTACCGCGCGGCTGACCGCGCACCCAACTGACCGTCGGAGGGACATAGCCGTGGAGGTCAAGATCGGCGTGCAGCACGCGCCCCGCGAAATCGTCATCGAGAGCGGGCAGACCGCCGATGAGGTCCGGAGCGCGGTGGAGGCGGCGCTCGCCAAGAACGGCACTCTGCTCTGCCTGGAGGACGAGCACGGGCGTAAGGTCCTGGTTCCGTCCGACCGCGTGGCGTACGTCGAGATCGGCGAGCAGTCCGGCCGCAAGGTGGGCTTCGGCGCCATCTGACCGGGCGCCTGCGCCTGCCGCAGGTGCCCCGCCGCAGACGACGGCGGCTGCGGTGAACTCCCGGGAACGACCCCGAGAATTCACCGTGGCCGCCGTTTCGCGTTCCCCCCTCCCGGGGAAGTACGGGATCGACCGAACGTCATCACCCCTCGGGAGGTCCCATGATCTGGGAAGCGCTCGGTTCCGCGGTCCTCGGACTCGCCATCGCCCTCGCGGCCACCCGCTGGCTGCCCTCCCGCTTCCCCGACCGCGCCCTGGTGCTGGGCACCGGGCCCGCCGCCGCGCTGCTCGGCGGGGTGATCGCACGGATCGTGATGGGCCCGGGCCACCCGGCGGCCACGCTGGCCATCGCCGCGGGCGTCAGCATGGCCATCCTGTCGCTGCTGCTCGGCGGGAACGTACGCTCACCCGCCGCCTTCCGGCCCGAGGTGGCACCGCACCCGCGCGTGCCCTGACACCGCCTCACACCCGGCCGGGGCCGGTCCCGTACGCCGCGCCGGGGCCGGTCCCGTACGCCGGTCCCGTACGCCGCGCCGGTCCCGTACCGGCGAGGCTCCCGTACGGGCGGCGCCCCCGTACGGCGTTACGCCGCCAGCCCCAGCGCCGCCATCCGCTTCGTGTGCGCCTCGGTGATGCGCGAGAACATCCGCCCGACCTCGGCGAGGTCGAACCCGTTCGCAACGCCGCCGACCAGCATCGTCGACAGCGCGTCGCGGTCCGCGACCACCCGCTGGGCCTGGGACAGCGCCTCCCCCATCAGCCGCCGCGCCCACAGCGCCAGCCTGCCGCCGACCCGCGGGTCGGCCTCGATGGCGGCGCGCACCTTCTCGACGGCGAAGCTGGAGTGGCCGGTGTCGTCCAGGACGCGGAGCACGAGCGCCCTGGTGTCGGTGTCGAGCCGGACCGCCACCTCGCGGTAGAAGTCGGACGCGATCGAGTCACCGACGTACGCCTTGATCAGGCCCTCCAGCCAGTCCGAGGGCGCCGTCTGGCGGTGGAACTCGTCGAGCGGCGCCGCGAACGGCTGCATCGCCTCCGTCGGGTCCGCATCGATCTCCGCCAGCCGCTTCCGCAGCTGGTCGAAGTGCTGGAACTCGGCCGACGCCATGGCCGCCAGCTGCGCCTTGTCGGCGAGCGACGGCGCGAGCTTGGCGTCCTCCGCGAGCCGCTCGAAGGCGGCGAGCTCTCCGTACGCCAGCGCGCCCAGCAGGTCGACGACGGCGGCGCGGTACTGCGGGTCGGCGGACGCCTCCGCCCAGTCCTGGGCGGCGATCCCGGTCGTGTCGTCGGCTGCCGCCGGTGCGGTGTCGGGGGTTGTGTCTGACGTCTCCATGCTGTGCACGATAGCCCCCGTCACCAGGTCGGGAAGCCCTGTCCCGGCGCGCGGACCGCCTCAGGGAACTCGTACACAACAATCGCCCCGGTACACATGCGCGGATCCGAGGTACAGTGATATTGGCCCGCCGGACGTCGGTGGGCTACACGCATATGCGGATGCCCGGTCGGTGGCCCGATCGGCTCCGACCTGAAAGCCCTCCGCCGGGGCCGTGCTCCCCGTACGGACCACGGCAAAGAGGGACCGCTCGCGCGATATGAGCGCTTGAGCGAGAGCTTGTGGTCCCGCACCGACAGGCGGACCGAGGCCGAAGAGGCCGACCCGTCGCCCGGTGCGGTACGACCCGCCCTCGCTCCGCTGGGGACAGGCTCCCCTTCGCCGCCTCATCCCGCGTCACACAGAAGAGGACAAGCATCCTGTCCACCACGTTCCGAGAGCTCGGAATCCTCTCCGAGACAGCCGAGGCCCTCGAGGCAGTCGGCATCACATCCCCCTTCCCCATCCAGGAGATGACCCTCCCCGTCGCACTCGCGGGCAGCGACGTCATCGGGCAGGCCAAGACCGGCACCGGCAAGACGCTGGGCTTCGGGCTGCCGCTGCTGGAAGCCGTCACCGTGCCCGCGGACGTCGAGTCCGGCCGGGCCGAGCCCGAGCAGCTGACCGACGCACCGCAGGCGCTCGTCGTCGTACCCACGCGTGAGCTGTGCCAGCAGGTGACCAACGACCTGCAGACCGCCGGCAAGGTGCGCAACGTCCGAGTGCTGTCCATCTACGGCGGCCGCGCCTACGAGCCGCAGGTCGAGGCCCTCAAGAAGGGCATCGACGTGGTCGTGGGCACTCCGGGCCGGCTGCTCGACCTGGCGGGCCAGCGCAAGCTGGACCTGTCCCGGGTCAAGGCGCTGGTGCTGGACGAGGCCGACGAGATGCTCGACCTCGGGTTCCTGCCCGACGTCGAGAAGATCATCCAGCTGCTGCCGGTGAAGCGCCAGACCATGCTCTTCTCCGCCACCATGCCCGGCCAGGTCATCTCGCTCGCGCGGCGTTACATGAGCCAGCCCACCCACATCCGCGCCGCCGAGCCGGACGACGTGGGCCAGACCGTCGCGAACACCACGCAGCACGTGTTCCGCGCGCACTCCATGGACAAGCCGGAGATGCTCGCGCGCATCCTGCAGGCCGAAGGCCGCGGGCTCGTGATGGTCTTCTGCCGCACCAAGCGGACCGCGGCCGACACCGCCGAGCAGCTCGCACGGCGCGGCTTCGCGGCCGGCGCCGTGCACGGCGACCTCGGCCAGGGAGCGCGCGAGCAGGCGCTGCGCGCCTTCCGCAACGGCAAGGTCGACGTGCTGGTGTGCACCGATGTCGCGGCCCGCGGCATCGACGTCACGGGCGTCACGCACGTGATCAACTACCAGACGCCCGAGGACGAGAAGGCGTATCTGCACCGCATCGGCCGTACGGGCCGCGCGGGCGGGTACGGCACCGCCGTCACCCTCATCGACTGGGACGACATCCCGCGCTGGCAGCTGATCAACAAGGCGCTGGAGCTCGACTTCCACGACCCCGAGGAGACGTACTCCACGTCGCCGCACCTGTACGAGGCGCTGGGCATCCCCGAGGGCACCAAGGGCATCCTGCCGCGCGCCGAGCGCACCAGGGCCGGCCTGTCCGCGGAGGAGGTCGAGGACCTGGGCGAGCCCGGTTCGCGCGCCGCCCGCGGCCGCAAGCCGGCCGCGGCGGCGGCCGAGGAGCGGCCGAAGCGGACCCGTACGCCGCGGGAGCGCCGCCGTACGCGCGGTGGCAAGGCGCTCGACGGTACGGCGGGTTCGTCCGCCGGTTCCGCCGGGTCCTCCGCGCCGTCTGGTCCCTCCGGTTCGTCCGGGTCTGCCGCCTCCGCGGTGGACACCGCCGAGGGCGGTGCGGGAAGCAAGCCGGCGGACGGCGAGTCCCCGGCGCGCGCGCCGCGCCGCAGGCGCCGTACGCGTACGGGCGGGGCCGCCGCGGCGGGCCAGCCGGACTTCCAGCAGGCGCCGCCGCCTCCGCCGCCCGGCGACGCGGCGTCCGAGAGCGCCGCGGGCGGGTCCGACGAGTCGGCCGCGCGCAAGCCGCGCAGGCGGCGCCGGTCCCGTTCGAAGTCGGAGACTTCTTCGGACAGCTGACGGCGCCCCTCTGAGGCACACGCAGCCGTGCCGGCCGGCCTTCGGGCCGAGCCGGCACGGCTGTGTCCGTTTCCGCGCGTTCCTCCGCGTGGCTGCCGGAGCCGGGCCGGAGCCTGTGGCTCGTCCGCCCGTCCAGGCAGTAGCGTCCTCGCATGAGCAAGCCGCCGACCCTCGATCTCCCGGCCGGCGCCCGCGCGTTCCGGCTGGCGACCGCGCGCGGTGAGTTCGCCGCGCACGAGTTCGGCCGCGCGGAGCGCGGCACGGCCCTGCTGCTGCCCGGATTCACCGGCAGCAAGGAGGACTTCATCGCGCTGCTGGAGCCGCTCGCGGAGGCCGGGTTCCGGGTCGTCGCCGTCGACGGGCGCGGCCAGCACGAGTCCGCAGGCCCCCGGGACGAGGCGGCGTACGGGCAGGACGAGCTGGCCTCCGACGTACTCGCCCTGCTGGCGGCAGTCGGTGGCCCGTGCCATCTCGTGGGGCACTCCCTCGGCGGCCAGATCGCGCGGGCCGCGGTGCTGCGCGACGCGTCGCGGGTCGCGTCGCTGACGCTGATGAGCAGCGGCCCGGCGGCCGTGTGCGCCGCACAGCAGGCGCGTCTCAAGATGCTGCTCGGCGCGCTGACGGTGATGGACATGGAGGCGGTCTGGCAGGCCATGCGCGAGCTGGACCCGCCGGAGGCCGCAGACGAGCAGACGCCGCCCGCCGTACGGGAGTTCCTGCACCGCCGCTGGATCAACACCGCACCGGAGCAGCTGTCGGCCACCGCGCAGCAGCTGCTCGGCGAGCCCGACCGCGTACCGGAACTGGCGGCGCTGCCGCTCCCCCTGCACGTGCTGTCGGGCGAACGGGACTACGTCTGGCCGGTGCCCCTGCTGGACGGGATGGCCGCGCGGCTGGGCGCGCGCCGTACGGTCATCGCGGGCGCGGAGCACTCGCCGAACGTGGACCGGCCGCGGGAGACCGCGCGGGAGCTCGTACGGGGCTGGCACGAGGCGGCGTCACGGGCGGACCGCCCGGCGGACTGAACGCGGGCCGCGGCCCGCCGTACGGTGCGGCCTCCGTCGTGCGCGGCCCGTCAGCCCTTGACGGGCTTCGCGCCCGTCGCGCGTGCCGCGATCTCCGCGTAGACCTCCGGCGCCGTGGTGTGCTCGCCGAGCGCGACGGTCTTGCGGGTGCCGTGGTAGTCGCTGGAGCCGGTGGCGAGCAGTCCGAGGTCGGCGGCGATGCCGTGCAGCCGTGCGCGGGTGGCCGGTTCGTGGTCCATGTGGTCCGCCTCCAGGCCGTCGAGGCCCGCGGCGGCCAGCTCGGCGAGGACCGGCTCGGGGACGCACTGGCCGCGCTTGACGGCGAGCGGGTGCGCGAAGACGGCGACGCCGCCCGCGCCCTTGATCAGCCGGACGGCGGTGAACGGGTCGAGCTCGTGCTTCTCGACGTACGCGCGCCCGTCGTTGGCGATCCACTCGCTGGTGAAGGCGTCCGAAACGGTGTCCACGACGCCCAGTTCGACCATCGCCGTCGCGATGTGCGGCCTGCCCACGGCGCCGTTGGAGGCGATCCGCTCGACGCGCTCCCAGGTGATCGGCACGCCCAGCTCCCGCAGCTTCCCGACCATTCCGCGCGCACGCGGCAGCCGGTCGTCCCGTACGAGCTCGCGCTCGCGGGCCAGCTCGGGCTCGTCGGGGTCGAAGAGGTACGCGAGCATGTGCAGGCTGATGCCGTCGTAACGGCAGGACAGTTCGGCGCCGGTGACCAGGGTGAGCCCGGAGGGCAGTGCGCGTACGGCCTCGTCGTGGCCCGCGACCGTGTCGTGGTCGGTGAGCGCGACGACGTCCAGCCCGGCGGCGGCCGCGTTGCGTACGAGTTCGCCGGGGGTGTCCGTGCCGTCCGACGCGGAGGAGTGGGTGTGCAGGTCGATGCGCACGGGGCGTAACTCCCAGCTGGGACAGGAGGCGGCGGTCGCCTCCACTCTACCGGGGGGCTCCGCGCGCCTGCGCCGCGTGGCCCCGCCCGTGACCTGCGCACTGACGTGCCGGCGGGACCGCCGTCATCCCTGCTTCCGGTTGCCGGGCGGCTCCGCCTCGTCGAGGTTCCCCAGGAAGACGGCCGCGCCCCGGTCCACCCGGTAGAGGAAGATGCCGGGTTCCGGGTCGAAGCGCCCCGTCCCCGGGTCGAACCCGAGCGGCCTGGCGAGCCCTTTGCGCCGCGCCGAACGCAGCCGCCTCACCGTCGAGCCGCGTTCCGGGCCGCCGTCGGCCGGGCGGCGCAGGGCGGACGCGACGAGGAGGAGGGCGTCGTACGTCTCGAGGGCGAACGGTGCGGTGGGTCCGAGGGCGGGCGGCGAGGGGAACGCCTCGGCGTAGTCGCGGGCGAAGTCCCGCGCGGCGGGCAGACGCGTCGCGTCGGCGTACGTCGTCACGCACACCCACCCCTGCGCCGCGTCCCCCGCTTCCGCCAGGAACGGGAGGCGGGCCCGCCCGCCGTCGGCGGGGAGTTCGGGCCGCAGGACCGGTTCGGGCGCCATCCGTACGCCGTCGAAGCCCGCCCTGTCCAGGGCGCGCGCGCACAGCGCCGCCCGGCGCGGTGAGGCGCCGACGAAGACCACCGCCTGCGCGCCGGAGGCCCGTACGGCCTCGGCCACGGGGCCGAAGTCCTCGCTGTCCGCCGGGACGGGGCGGCTGCTGACGCGGCCTCCGGCGGGCGGGAACTGCTCGATCCGCTCGGCCAGGCCCCAGTCCCCGTCGCCGGTGGCGGCGCGGTCGTCGACGAGGACGGTGTGCTCGCTGCGTTCGACGGAGCCGAGGTACTGCAGGAAGCCGGACGCGGAGTCCTCATCGGCGCGGAGCTGGACGGCGCCGCCCTGCCGCAGCCGTTCGTCGTTGAGCTCCGCGGCGGGCGAGGAGACGGACACCATCGGCAGCAGCGACTTCTCATACCGCGCGGCGACGGCCTCGATGCCCCCCGCACCCGTGGGGCCCAGGACGGCGACAACCTCTCGGTCCGCGCCCAGCCGGTCCGCCACCCGGGCGGCGCGCGAGGCCTCGCCCCGGTCGTCGCGGACGGCGAGCTCCAGCGTGAACGGGCGGTCGCCGGCGGCGTTGAAGCGCGCCACCGCGAGCCGGGCGCCCCGCTCCTGGGCCCGCCCCAGCGCGCTCGACTCGCCGGACAGGTCGGCGTGCAGGCCGATGGTGTAGCGCGGCACCGCGCCCCCGGCTCCGCCGCGGGAGCCGGCGACACGTACGGCGGCCAGCCCGCCCCCGGCCGCGACCGCCACCGTCGCGCCGAGGCCCAGCACGGCACGCCGGGACGGGCGGCGGGCTGACGGGGCCGCCGGGGCCGCCGGGGCCGGCGCGGCGGGCGGCGCCGGAACGGGGTCGGGCAGCGCAAGCACTTCCGCGGCGCGCTCCGCGATGATCCCGGGCAGGGGCACCGGCAGCCAGCCGTCCGCAGGCCCGTCCGGCTGCCCGTACGCCAGGGCCTCCCGTACGGCCGCGGTGCCGGGCCTGTGCTCCGGCACCTTGGTGAGGCAGTCGCGCAGCAGCGGAAGGAGCGCCGGGGGTGCACCGTCCAGCTCGGGCTCCTCGTGGACCGTACGGAACAGGGCGCCGGCCACCGTGCCCGCACCGAACGGGAGCCGGCCGGTCGCCGCGTACGCCAGCACGCAGCCCAGCGAGAACACGTCGCTGGGCGGGCCGACTTTGCCGGCACGCGCCTGCGCCTGCTCGGGTGCGAGGAACCCCGGTGAGCCGATCACCAGGTCGCTCGCGGTGAGCGCGGTGACACCGTCGGCGCGGGCGATGCCGAAGTCGATCAGCCGCGGTCCGTCCAGGGCGAGCAGCACGTTGCCGGGTTTGACGTCGCGGTGGACGAGGCCCTCCGCGTGCACGCCTGCGAGCGCCTCGGCCAGCCGTACGCCCAGCACGCGCACCGTGTCCTCGGGGAGCGCGCCGTGCCCGTCCACGGCCTCCGCGAGCGAGAGTCCGGGTACGTAGGCGGTGGCCAGCCAGGGCGCGGAGACGTGCGGATCGGCGGCCGTGACGGGCACCAGCCAGCGGCCGGAGAGCCGCGCGGCGGCCTCGGTCTCGCGCCGGAAGCGCGCGCGGAAGGCAGGGTCGGCGGCGTACTCCGCGCGGATCACCTTCAGGGCCACCAGCGCGCCGCCCGCCGAACGTGCCAGGTAGACCACGCCCATGCCGCCCGCGCCGAGCCGACCGAGCAGTACGCGGCCGCCGATCGCGGCGGGGTCGCCGGGCCGCAGCGGCTTCACTCCGCCCACGGGCTACGACCCTTCCGGCGCGGGGCCGCGGTAACGGAACTCGCCGTTCTCGACCCGGTACAGGAACGACGTCTCGCCGTTGAACCTGCCGTTGTCGGCGTCGAACGCGTACGTCTTGGTGATGCCGCGGTAGCGGCTCTTGCGCAGCAGGGGGACGAGTTCGGCGCGGGACGGCGGACGGCCGCCCTCCGCCGCTTTCACCAGCTGCTCGATGGCGAGGTTCGCCGCGTCGTACGCCTCCGCGGCGTATCTGCCGGGTGCCGCGCCGAAGCGGCGGCGGAAGGCTGCGGTGAACGCCTTGGCCGCCGGCACCCCGGCCGGGTCGACGAAGGACGAGCCGATCAGCCAGCCCTCCGCGGCCTCGCCCGCCTGTTCCAGGAAGGCGGGTTCGAGCAGCGCCTCGTCGCCCAGCCGCGGGCCGTCGAAGCCCGCCGCCGCCAGTTCGCGGGCGACCTTCGCCGCGCCCTCGGCGTGCCCCGCGTACACGAACGCGTCGGCCTTCCCGTCCAGGATGTCCGCGACCTGCGGCCCGAAGTCGCCGTGGCCCGCCGGCACCACGCGCGGCCGGAACGGGATACGGGCCTGCCGCAGCGTGTCGGCCAGCGCCTGCGTCGTCTCCCAGGCGACGGGGTCCGCCGTACGGTCCTGGAGCACGCCGGGGCGCGCGGACTCCGCCTCCTTGGCGAGGTACACGGCGAGCCCGAACCCCACCGCGTAGACCCGCGGCCGGCAGTGCACCGCCGGCCGGCAGCGGCGCGTCATGAGCACGAACGCGCCGGGTGCCACGAGTAGCAGCGGGAGCAGCGCCTCGTCGTAGGTGTCGGACGCGCCGTACACGCTCTCCTCGGTGGTCGGTCCGAGCACGGCGAGCACCCCGCGGTCCCGTACGAGGCTCTGCGCGGCGCCCTTCGCACGCGCCTCCGCGCCTCGGTCGTCGGCCGTTTTCAGGCCGAGCTCGAAGGGCTTGTCCCGGCGGGCGTTGTACTGCTCGACGGCCAGCCGCGCGCCCCGCTCGTGCGCCTCGCCGACGGCCTTGCCGGGACCGCTGAGGTCCGCGTGCACGCCCAGGGACCAGCGGGTGCCCGCCGGTCCGCTCTCGTTTCCGCGGGTCGCGGCCCACAGCGCGGTCCCGCCGCCGGCCGCCGCGAGGACGGCCGCACCGGACGCCAGCGCGAGCAGCCGGCGGCGGCCGGTACCCGTGGCGGGCCCGTCGTCCGGCGCACCGGCGGCGGTGGTCGCGACGTCGGGCAGCGCCAGCATCCGTGCCGAGCGGTCGGCGATGTCCCGTACGACCTGCTCGGGCAGCCAGGCCCCGCCGGGTACGGCGTGCTCGGCGAGCCGGAACTCGATCTCCCGCGCGGTCGGGCGGGCGGCGGGTTCCTTGGCGAGGCAGTCGCGCAGCAGCGCGCGGAGGCCGGCGCCGGCGTCGTCGTCCGGGCCGCTGCCGATGCCCTCCAGGTCGGGCTGGTCGTGCACGGTCCGGTAGAGGAGGGCTTCCACGGTCCCCTCGCCGAACGGGGGCCGTCCGGTGGCCGCGTACGCGAGGAGGCAGCCGAGGGAGAACACGTCGCTGGCCGGTCCGAGTTCGCCTGTACGGGCCTCCGCCTGCTCGGGCGAGAGGTAGCCGGGAGTGCCGGCGACCATGCCCACCGAGGTGAGCGCGGTCTGGCCGGCGGACCGCGCGATGCCGAAGTCGATGAGCCGGGGGCCGTCGACGGCGAGCAGGACGTTGCCCGGCTTGATGTCGCGGTGGACGAGCCCGGCCGCGTGCACCTCGCGCAGGGCCGCGGCGAGCAGCCGGCCGAGGGACCGCACGCTCGGGACGGGCAGCGGGCCGGTGCGGCGTACGGCCTCACCGAGCGGCGGACCGGGCACGTACGCCGTCGCCAGCCAGGGCGTGGGCGCGTCCGGGTCGGCAGCGGTAACGGGCACCGCCCAGGGGCTGTTCACGCGCCGGACCGCCGCGACCTCGCGACGGAAGCGGATGCGGAAGTCGGGTTCGCCGGCCAGCTCCGGGTGTACGGCCTTCACCGCGGCGAGGGCCCCGCTGCCGGAGCGCCCGAGGTAGACGACTCCCATGCCGCCCGCGCCGAGCCGGGCGAGCAGCCGGTGGCCGCCGAGCCACGCGGGGTCGTGCGGGAGAAGCGGCTCGCTCACTTCCTCTCCTCCAGCAGGAGTTCGGCCGTGGCCGACATGTTGGCGGTGCCCCGCGCGCCCACGGTCTGGACGGCTGCCACGTCGTGTCCCTCCGAGCCCTTGACCGCCGCTCCGACCGTGACGCTGCCGATCCTGGTCACGGCCCAGACGTACGGGTGCGGGCCGCCGGGCGGGCCGCCGTGGACGCGGCCGGTCTCCTGCAGGAAGTCGTCACCGACGTCGCGGCGCCCCTGGAACGGGTCTCCCCCGGACCTCAGCCCGGTGATGCGTTCCGTCGCGTCCAGCTGCTGGTCGGGGCAGCGCAACGGCTCCTCCAGGATCCGGGCCATCTTCCATTCGGCGCTTGCCGTGTCGCGGTGGACAGTGACGACGGCGGTGACGCGCAGCGTGCCCTTGCCGTCCTCGGCGGGCAGTTCGCTGCGCCGGACGACGCTGACGAACTCGGAGGACGGCAGCGCACGCTGCTTCCAGACGCAGTCCTCGCCGAGTACGGACGTCCGGCGGGGCCCGCTCTTGTACGGGCTGCTCCTGACGTATCCGGCCCCCCAGCTCTCCGGCTCGGCAACCACCTCGCGCGCGAACCGCAGCGCCTCCTCACGGGTCTTCGGTACGCGGTCCGGGTCGGGCACGAAGTCCCGGCCGGACGGGCCGGGGCTGGGGCCGCCGCCGCCCGCCGCATCGGGGGGCGACGGGGAGGCGCTGCCGGTGCCGTTCCCGCCTGCGGCACCATCGTCCCCGGCGCCGTCCCCCGTACACCCCGGTACGAGGAGGGCTGCAGCGAGGACGCTCCCGCACAGCCGAAGACGCGTACGCGCACGCCCGCCGATCGCCACCATTCCCCCCGAGCCCTGCGGTCACTGCCCTGCCATCGTGCACGGGGGCGGGAGGGGTTCCCGGCCTGCGATCGGCACTGTTACGCAACTGATGCGAGGTCACGACCGGTCCCGGGCCCGCCGGGGACCTGCGGGCACGGCCGACTCCCGCCCGGTGGCCGCTAGTCGATGATGCGGGGCGACAGCGCGCCCAGCGGCAGCAGGTCGACCTCGGCGCCGGCGTCCCGCAGGTCGGTCAGCACCAGCTCGTCGTAGAGCAGCAGCCCGGACTGCTCCGGCCACACGATCGCCCACAGCCACAGCCCGCGTGCCTCGCCGGCGAAGACGGCGCGGTCGGGAGGCGCGTCCTCGACGTGCCAGAGCGGGGTGGGGCGGCCGGCGGCCAGGACCTTGACGTGCGGGGGCTTGTCCACGCACATGTACGGTCCCGGGTCGGGGCCGTCGATCCCGGCGTAGCGCGCGCCGAGCCCGACGCCCAGCTCCTCGGCGACGAGCAGGAGCTCACCGGGCCCGCCCAGCGGGCCGGGGCCGGAGCAGGCGACCGCGGTGGCGCGGCCTCCGCTTCTGTCGTCGCCCGCACAGGCGACCCCCGAGAACAGCCAGCCGACCGGCAGCGGCCAGGGCATCCACACCGGGACCCTGGTGCGCCCGACGACGACGGCGAGCGCTTCGACACTGGGCGGGATGACCGGTTGCAACGGGTGCACGCTGCCGTGCACATCGCACTGCCAGGTGTCGGCGAAGAGACCGGGCGCCCGGACCCGGCCACCACATTTCGGGCAACTGGGTTCGCCCCTCATGAAGCACCACGGTCCTACCAGGCCGCCGCCGCGTCAAGGACGATCACCCACCCGGGGATCAAGGTGCAGCTCGCACTAGTTAGGGTGGCTAATTTAATACGTGTAGCCGTCATTCATATTCAACGAGGCCGCCGCGCTGTCCGGCACCACCGCTGCTCTACGAGTCCGCGCTGGGCCTCGTGGGCGGCGATCGTGTGGGCGCGCCGGGACTCGCTCCGGCACGAGGCGGAGGAGCTGCTGCCGGAACCCGAGGGGGACGGCGTGCGGCGGGAGAGCGTGCGGCGAGAGGAGGACAGCGTACGGGAGGAGGACAGCGTACGGGAGGAAGGCGTACGGGAGGACGGGCCCGCGCCCGCCAACTCACCGCTCGGCGGCCCCGCTTGAGCCCGGCCCCGGCCCCGCACAGCGGTCAGCCGTCCAGCGGCACCGGGGCGCGCAGCGGGTCCCGCAGGTCCGTACCGTGCCGCAGCCAGCGCTCCTCCAGGGCGGCCGCGCCGTGTACGCGCTTCCAGGCGGCCTCGTTCGGCGTCATGGGCAGCAGCGGCAGGAAGCGCACCGGCTCCAGCGGCTCGTCCAGCTCCAGATCCGGCACGAGACCGCCGCCCTCGGCGACCAGTACGGAGGTGAACTGCGCCCCCGGCCACAGCGGTTCACCCACGTCCAGCGAGGCGCCGGGCACCACGACCACGCCCTCCACCTGCGGCGAGGCGGCGAGGACGGCCAGCGGGCGCAGCACCTTGTCCAGCGTGCCCGCGTCCGCGCGCCCGGGGCGCAGCGACAGCAGCAGTTCCGCGCGCGGCCCCCGGTCCGGGTCGGCGAGGAGGGCCGCCGGGTCGGCCATCGGGGCGGCGGACATGCCCAGCGTCGCGTACCGCACGACGGGCTCGGGATCGCGGGTGACGAAACGCACCACCTCGATGCGCTCGGTCCCCAGGAAGGTCACCGCGGCACGGGCGTCGGGCTCGCCGAGCGCTGTACGCAGCCGGGCTTCGGCGAGTTGAAGGACGTCCACCATACGAGCGAGCATAGATCCCGTAAGCGCTCGGCAAACTGCGGGCCGCCCTGGCCGGATCTGGCACGGGAGTGGTCCCGTGAGTGCTACCGTTGACCGCTGGTCAAGCCTGTGCGATTCGTCCCCTATGGGGGACCGGCTGGAGGAGGTGGGGTGCATGGATCCGAGTCGACCGTGCAGTACCAACCGCTCTTCCGCCAGGCACCCGCGTCCCCGCGCCTGAGGCCCGTCCCGCTCCGTACCGTTCCGCGGTGGCACGCGGCAGGACACTCCGGGGTGCGCACGACGGAAGAGCGCCCGAGTTCCGCTCGATTTCCCACCGTCAGCGAACGCCGTCAGCGGGGTTACGCGCGGTGCCCGCTTTGTAGACCTCCGGCCGTGTCCGCGTGGGCCGCCGGACCGTAGGTCCCCATTCCGGGCAGCGTTGCGCCTGCCACTGGCGGCTCGGCACCGCACAAGGAGCCAGCATGTCGATGATCCGAGACCTGCGCGCCGCCGTCCGCCCCGCACTCCGCCGGGGCGGCCACAAGTCGTACGCGTACGACCACACGCGTACGCACACCGCCAGCGCCGTCGTGGACTGCGCCGTCTACCACGGCGGGCACCGCGAGGAGCACCAGCTGAACCCCGCCGAGGCGCTGCGCATCGTGCGCTCCGGTGAGGGCGGCGAGTTCGTGTGGATCGGCCTGCACGAGCCCACCGAGCAGGAGTTCTCCGGCATCGCCCAGGAGTACGGGCTGCACCCGCTCGCCGTCGAGGACGCGGTGCACGCGCACCAGCGGCCGAAGCTGGAGCGCTACGACGACAGCATCTTCACCGTCTTCAAGACCATCCACTACGTCGAGCACGCCGAACTCACCGCCACCAGCGAGGTCGTGGAGACCGGCGAGGTGATGTGCTTCACCGGCCGGGACTACGTCATCACGGTCCGGCACGGCGGCCAGGGCTCTCTGCGCGCCCTGCGGCACCGCCTCGAGAGCGACCCCGAGCTGCTGGCCAAGGGCCCCTCGGCGGTGCTGCACGCCATCGCCGACCAGACCGTGGACGGCTATCTGGCGGTGGCGGACGCCGTCCAGGACGACATCGACGAAGTCGAGATCGACGTCTTCTCGGACAGCAGCGGCCAGCGCAGCCGCGGCGGCGACGCCGGCCGCATCTACCAGCTGAAGCGCGAGGTGCTGGAGTTCAAGCGCGCCGTCTCGCCGCTGCTGCGGCCGATGCAGCTGCTCGCGGAGCGGCCGATGCGGCTGGTCGACCCGGACATCCAGAACTACTTCCGCGACGTCGCCGACCATCTGACCCGCGTGAACGAGCAGGTGCTCGCCTTCGACGACCTGCTCAACTCCATCCTGCAGGCCAACCTCGCGCAGGCGACCGTCGCCCAGAACGAGGACATGCGGAAGATCACCTCATGGGCCGCGATCTTCGCCGTGCCCACGATGATCGCGGGCATCTACGGCATGAACTTCGACCACATGCCGGAGCTCGAGTGGAAGTACGGCTATTACGGGGTGCTCGCGCTCACGGCCGCCATCTGCGTCGCCATCCACCGGGGTTTCAAGCGCAACGGCTGGCTGTAGCCTGCCCCCATGACCGCGCAGCAGCCGCCGCACGAGCCGACCGACCTCGCCGACCGGGCCCTCGTCGAGGAGGCCGCGAAGAAGTCCGGCCTCCTGTGGGTACGCGGGCCCGAGGGGCCGTCCCGCGCGCTGTGGCACGTATGGCACGAGGGCGCCGTATGCCTCGTCGGCGACGGGCCGCAGGAGCAGCCCCTCGACGGCCTCGGCCTCACCGACGGCGGCGCGGCCACCGTGACCGCGCGCAGCAAGGACAAGGGCGGGCGGCTGGTCGCCTGGCCGGTACGGGTCGTGGAGCTGACGCCCGGCGGCGAGCGGTGGACGGCGGCCGTCGACGAGCTCAAGGGCAAGCGGCTGAACGCGCCGGACGCCGACACGATCGCCGACCGCTGGGCCCGCGAGTGCCGCGTGCTGCGGCTCGAGACGGCGGGCGCGCCCGGCGAGCGGCCCGGCGCGATGCCGGACGCGTCGCACGCCGCCGCGCCGCGCCCCACCGCCGCCACCACGCGCCGTCCGGCCCCGGCGGGCCTGCCCCGGCTCCTCTTCCGCCGGAAGGGGCGCACGCCCCGCTAGCCGCCCGTACGGCCGTACGGACGGCCTCCGGCGACGAGCGCCGTACGGCCGCGCGGTACGCCGCCGGGGTGACGGCCTGCCAGCTCGGCTGGCTCGGGCTGCTGTTCCTCCCGTACGGCCTGGCACCCGCGCCATATCGCCGAGCGCTACGGGCTGTTCACCATCATCGTGCTCGGCGAGAGCATCGCGGCGGCGACCGTCGCGGTGAAGACCGCGGTGGACGAGCACGGGGAGCTGGACGAGCTGCTGCCGATCGCCGCGGGCGGGCTGCTGCTCGTCTTCTCCGCCTGGCGGGTGTATTTCACCGTGCCCGTCCACCGCCGTCTGACGTCCAGCCGCATGGCGTTCCTGTGGGGGTACGGGCAGTTCGCCCTGGCGGAGTGGCTGCTGCACTCCCGGTACGGCGGGCGGGGCGCGGGCCGGACGGTGCTGCCGGTGACGGCCGCGGTGGTGCTGGCGTGCACGTTCGCCGGGGAGTACGCCGTACTGCTGGCCGGGTGCGCGACGGCGCTGGCGGTGGCGGCGGGCGTCGCGCTCACGGCGCGGCAGGCGCGTACGGGGGCGGGCTCAGCGCCGAAGGGCGGAACACCCGCCCCTGAGCCAAGCCGCGTCCCGCCCCCGCGGGCCCACTTGGCGCGCCACCCCAAGCCCGTCCGGCGCTTGAGGACGGCCCTCAGCCACGATGAGGGGGCCGCCGGAGCCCCACGTGCAGCCCATGGCAAGGACTACGTGGACGGCCTGCGGCGGGCGTGGCCGGGCGGAAGGGCGGCGCGGACCGTGGTGACGCCGGCCACGACCGCCAGCAGGAACAGCAGGACGCCGAACACGAAGCCGATGACGTTGGCGTGCAGCAGGCCGTTCAGGGCCACGAGGGCGAAGCCGAGACCGCCCGCGGCGACAGGCATGCGGCCTGCCGGATTCCCGACGAGTACCAGGATCGCGCCGACGGCGAGCACCGCCGCGAGGAGCGTGAAGAGCACCGTCTGGAGCGCCCCCGCCGCGTACGTGGTCGCGCCCGCGTCGACGGCCTGCGAGGCGGCGACAGGCACGGCGGGCGCCACGAGCAGGGTCAGTAGGGCGGGTGCGATGGTCCCCGCCCGTACGACCGGCTCCGGGACCGCCTGTGCGGCGCGGCACCACAGGACCGTGGAGGGGTGGAGGGCAGCGGCCACCGCCGTCGCCGCGACGACGCCGAGCACCGGGCCGACCACGTAGGCGACCACGGCGACGGTCTGCGGCCCGTGCGCCACCTGGTACTGGACGCTGGCGCTCAGCCCGTGCAGCGCGGCCGTGACGCCCGCCACCGCGATCATCCGCCGGCCGGACGGCCTGCGGCGCAGCAGCAGTCCCACGCCGATACCCAGCGCGGCCGACTCGGCCACGCCCAGAAGCAGGTTGACGACGAGCAGCCCGACGGGCGCGCCGCTGTCCGTGAGGTAGGTGGCGGTCTGGGCGAGCAGGTACACCAGAGGAGGCAGGCAGGTCAGCGCCGCCGCCATGGCGACGGTCGCGGTCCGGCGCGCGGCGGGATCGGCCCCGCCCCGCCCGTGGGCCGTCGCTGCGCGGGTGGTCGGCGGGTCGGCCCGGCCGGGGCCGGGCGACGCCGTCGTGGAGGTGGTCCGCGCGGGGCGGTCCAACCGCCGCAGGGCTGCCGCGAGTTCCGCCGCGCTGTCGTACCGCCGCCCGGGATCCTTCTCGAGCAGCCGCAGTATCAGCGCGTCCCAGTCGGCGGCCACGTCCCGCACGACCGAGCCGGGCGCCGGCGGGTCGTCGGTGAGGTGGGCGCTCAGATAGCCCATGGTGTCGGGCGCCTCGAAGGGCAGCCGGCCCGTGAGGAGTTCGAAGAGCACACAGCCCAAGGCGTAGAGGTCACTGCGCGGTTCGGGGTGGCCACGTGCCTGCTCGGGGGCCATGTACGGCGGGGTGCCGACGATGAAGCCGCTCTGCGTCAACCGGTCCGCGGTGGCGTACGGGTCGGCCGCCCGCGCGATGCCGAAATCCAGAACCTTCGCGTTGCCGGAGCTTGTGACCATGATGTTCGAGGGCTTGACGTCCCGGTGCATGACGCCGGCCCCGTGCGCCTCGGCCAGCGCGTCTGCCACCTGGGAGCCCCACCGCGCCGCGTCCCTCGGAGTGACGTCACCGCGGCGCAGAAGGGCGTCCAGGCCCTGGCCGCGCAGGCGTTCCATGACAAGGAAGGGCGTCATCTGTCCCTCGACGTCCGTCTCGCCGACGTCGTGCAGGGTCACGATGTGGGGGTGCTGGAGCCGGGCGGTGAGCCGCGCCTCGCGCAGGAAGCGGGCACGGGCGTCGGCGGCGCGGCTGCCGCCGCCGGAGAGCAGGGAGATGAGCTTGACGGCGACGGGCCGGTCCAATTTCTCGTCCCGGGCCTCCCACACCTGCCCCATACCGCCCTCCCCGAGCGGCTCCACCAGCCGGTAACGGCCCCCCAGCAACTGGTCCCGCACCGTATGCCCCCTCGACATCCGCCTCCGCCGGGACCTCTCCGGCTCACATCGTTCGGAGATCATCCCGCACCGGCAGCGTCTCGCAAAGGCGATCTGCGGAACTCCGCGAAGCTCGGCGACGGCGACCGCGCCATGATCAGCCGCGCCCGCGTCCCGCGGACCCTAGGCTCGTGGGCATGACCAACGGGGACATGCGATACGGGCGTTGCGGCGCGTGTGGTGGCGACGAGGTGTACCGGGCGAGTACGTGGCGCAGGGCGGGCTCCGCCCGCCGGAGTCGGGCCCGCTCGGGGCCGAGCGGGCCGTCTTCTACGCGTTCGTCTGCGTGGCCTGTGGCACACGCAGCTGCACGTACGGCTGAACGAGGACCTGTCGTCGCACATCCGGCTGTTCGACCGGGTGCCGCCGCAGCCAGGCCATTAGGCGCCCGGCAGGCGCGGCCCAGCAGTCCGGCGGCGCGCTCGCCGGCAGGCGTGCCGCGCGGCCCGGCGGCGCGCTCGCCGGCACCCGTGCCGCGCGGCCCGGCGGCGGGTCAGATGCCCATGAACCACGTCCGCCAGGTCTGCGGCGGCTGCTCGACCCAGCGCTTGGCGGCGGCCCGTTCGCTGAGACGTTCCTTCACGATCATCTTCGCCACCGCGTTCTGGTCGTCCTCCTGCCACGTGAAGTTCTTCAGGAACTTGTGGGCCTTGCCGCCGTCCTTCGCGAACTCGGCGTTGAAGAACTTCTGCAGCTTGGTGGTGGGATAGCCGCACTTGATCATCTTCTCGTTGTCCGCGCAGCCGGTGGTGTACGTGGGCAGCAGCACCTCGGCGAGGGGGACCTCGGTCTCGATCCAGTGCGGGCGCCACCAGTAGGTCAGGAACGGCTCCTTCTTGTCGGCCCGCTTCCGCATCTCCTTGATCTGGGCGCCCTCGCTGCCCAGGAAGACCGCCTTGTAGTCCAGGTTGAGGTTCCGGATCAGCGCCTCGTCGTGGGTCACGAAGGACCGCGAGCCCTCCAGGAGCCGGCCCTTGCCGCCGGTGCCGGGGGTGGCGAGGAGGTCGGCGTAGTCGTTGAGGTTGTGCCAGCTGGTGATGTCCTTGTGCTTGTCGGCGAGGTACTGCGGCACGTACCAGCCGATGCGGCCCGTCACGCCGAGGTCGCCGCCCGGGACGACGGTCTTCTTCCCCTGGACGTACTTCTTCTCCTCCGCCGGGTGTCCCCAGTCCTCGAGGATCGCGTCGGCCCTGCCGTCGCCGAGCGCTTTCCACGCCTCGGCCTCGTCCAGTTCGAGGACTTCGACGTCGTAGCCGAGCTCCTGCTCCAGGAGGTAGGCGGCAACGGCCGTATTCGCCTTTCCGTTTGCCCAGGCGGGGCTGACGAGCGTTACGGTGTCCTTTCCGCCCGGATCACTGTCGGAACACGCGCTGAGCGAGAGAAGTGCCAGAACCATCAGGACGGTTCTGGACTTTTTCACGATGGACATTGGGGAAGGGCACCTCATGAATGACTGCGGGTTTCGAGGTCGTTGAATGAGATCCAACGGACATTTCCTGCCCGCAACGACGGCTCACTTCTCCGCTTACGGCGGCTGGGGGGCGTGTCAGGGTGACACGCGCTCCGGAAGTGGTCAACGCGCTTCACAGAAACCCCGGGGAATTCCCCCGTCTTCACTTCCGGCCGCCCCGGCATCCGCCGGTCAATGGATAGTTGACGCCCCGCGACAGGCGCGGCGGCAGTCATTGGTTCAGTCCTTTTCGGGGCGCGGCGTGGCACGCGTGCCACGCGCACGGGACCGGCACCCGGGAAGGTGCGTCACGCTCCCGGAATCCGGGCCGACCGTACCGTACGCCGTCCCCGCGGCGTACGGATATGTACCGGTCCACCCCGGTCAGCCGAACGAGGTGGCGGCGATGTCGATTTCAGAATCCCGTTGTCGATCTGCGTGCTCCCCATGGCGTTTCCCGGCGCGCCGGCCGGCGAGGCCCCCGCCGGCCGCGCGCACGGCCGCCGCCGCGTCACCCCGGCAGGTCCCCGGTGTCCCTGAGCATCCGCGTCAGCCGCGCGAAAACGCGTCCGTCCTCCGCCAGGCCGTCGTGCTCGTGCTCGTTGGTGACCCACGTCTGCACTCGGCCCACCGCGTCGGCCGTGTCCAGCTGGAGCCCGGCGTCGACGTACATGTCGTCGAAGTAGACGGCCGCGGCCACCGGCACCTCGTTGCGGGCGAGCCGCTCCGGATCGTACAGCGGGGGCCACTCCTCGTCGGCGGCGAGCACGTCGGCGGCGGCACGGAACGGCCGCAGGGCGCGGATCTCCTCGAACATCCACGGGTAGATCATCTCGCCGGTGAACAGCAGCGGCCTGGCGTCCTCGCGGAAGCCGGGATGGTGCGCCCGCTCCCGCTGGGCCGCCCAGGCGGTGGGGCCATTGGGGCCGCTGCCGTAGGCGCTCTCCTGGAGCACGGCGAACAGCGGGCCGCCCGTGAACGCGGTCCGCTCGCGTACGCCGTCGAGGAACGTGTGCGACAGCCGCTCGCCCGCGCCGTCGGCGAACGCGTCGTCGGCGAACGCCTCGTCGAGGAGCCAGTGCACGCGCTCGAACCCGGACTTCCGCCCGAAGTCCAGCCCCAGCGACTGGAGGCGCCGGATGGTGAGGACGTCGCCGTCGGGCAGCCGTACGTCCCCCGCGGCCAGCCGGTCGGCGATACGGGCGACCGTCGCTACGTCGTCCGGGTAGCGCTGCCGGAAGCGGCGGTTCTTGGCCTCCGTACGGGGATAGGTGCGGCGGTAGACCTCCGCCGCGTCCGGGGCGAGGGCGGGGAGGCCGCCGGTGACGAGGCAGGCCCGCAGCCCCTCGGGGGCGCGGGAGAGGTACGTCAGGGTGAGGAAGCCGCCGTAACTCTGGCCGACGGTCGTCCACGGCTTCCCGCCGAAGACCGTCGTCCGCAGGTGCTCGGCGTCGGCCACGATGGAGTCGGCGCGGAAGCAGCGCAGAAAGTCCGCGGCCTCGCGCGCGGTGCCGAACCGGCCGATGGTGTCGCCGTCGACAGGGCTGCTGCGGCCGGTGCCGCGCTGGTCGAGGAGGATCACGCGGTGGTCCCGGAGCGCCTGCCCGAGCCAGCTTTCGTCGTCGCGCAGTACCGGCCGTGGCGCCTTGCCACCCGGCCCGCCCTGCAGGTACAGCAGGCACGGCAGATCCTCGTTCCGGCGCGCGGGGTCGACGAGTTCGCGGGCGAAGAGGGAGAGGCCGGCGCCGGCGCCCTCCTGGGACCAGTCGAGGGGGACCCGTACACGGTGGTCGCGTACGTGGAGGCCCGGAGCCGCGTACTCGGAGATGATCACCTGTCACTCACCCGTCCACAGAGTTCAGTTCGTTATGCCGAACACGTCCGGTGTGCCTGCCTGTTGCTGAACATTGCCCGGCGGCATCGCCGTTCACGTGTCACCTGCCGAGCATAGCCTGCGTACGGCCCTCCTTGGGGTTTCTGCGCGCGCCGCGGCCCGCGTGGGTCACTGACACCCAGTGGCGCCACTCGTACACTCCCGGCGTTCATTTTACTGAACGCACAGTCGAGGTCAGCAGCAGCCGGAACAACGCCGACGCGCACCCGGGCACGTACGTCACCCTGGACCGGGACTGTTCGGGCGGCGCAGCCGGGTCCGGGCCGGGTGGGCCCCCGGCGCGGGGGCTCAGCCCGAGACGAGGGTGACGACGGCGGTGCCGTCCGCACCCGAGGCGACCTGGAGCAGCACCGCGCCGTCCTGCTTGGCCGGAGGTGAACTGCCCACCCTGCCGCACGAGGTGCCGCCTCCACTGCTGCGCAGGGCGGAGATGCAGCCGGAGTCCGTGCCGCTGGCGCCGCCCTTGACCGTGCCGCCGCCCGCGCGCTTCACCGTGTAGTCGACCGCGTTCGGGCCGACCTTGGTCACGGACAGCTCCGCCCGGCCGCCCGGTGCCTTGAAGGGGAACGTCACCGGCTTCGACACGGTGACCTCGCAGTTGCCGTCCGCACAGGCGCCGGTGTCACTGCCGTCCGCCGCCGTGACCGACGGCGACGGGCTGGAGCCGCCGGACTTCTCCGCGGCGCCTGCGGTACGGGACGGTCCCTTGCCGGACGAGCCTCCGTCGCCGCCGTCGTCCCCGTCGGAACCGCCGCAGCCCGCGGCGGCCAGCACCGCGACGGCCGTCAGCGCCACACACCGCACCGCCGCCGTCCGCCCCGAACTCCGCCCGCGCCCCGCCGCGTTGGATGCCGTCATGGCGTTCCGCCCCCCTCACCCCCGCCCCGTGTGTGATACGGGGCATCCCACCGCAGCTTACGGGTCAAACCACCGCCGCACGGTGGCGAACAGGCGTCGGCGCTGTGAAGGACCGCGATTCACGGGCCGGTTCGCACAGGCGCGTACGGTTACGCGCCGAACGCACGTGCTCACGCTCGCGATACAACTCTGCGCGCGCCCCGGTGGTCACCTCTCCGTCACCCCCTGCTCCCCTCTCCTTCACATGGAGCGACACAGCATGAACGAGCACGAGCAGCACCCGCCGGAGCGGCCGTACGGCCACGGCCCCCAACCCGCGGCCCCCGAGCCGAAGAAGCGCGGCAAGGTCATCGGCATCATCCTCGGCGTGGCCGGCGGGCTGATCGCCGTCGGCGCGGTCGCCGGCGGAAGCAGCGACCAGGGCACGGACGGCGACGGGTCCGGCGACCGGCCGGCCGCGCAGGAGCAGCCCGCGGACCGGACGGAGGCGGACCCGGAGGGCCAGGCGGGCTCCAAGGCCGACCGCGGAGCCGGAGCCGAACCCGCCGAGGAGAAGCCCGAGAAGCCCGAGAACCCCGGAAAGCCGGAGTCCGGCGACGCGTCCGCGACCTTGCCGGACCTCACGGGGAAGGGCCTGCAGGCGGCCCAGGACCGCGCCCAGGAGGCCGGGTTCTACGGGCTGACGTCGCACGACGCGACCGGCCAGGAGCGCCTCCAGATGTACGACCGCAACTGGACCGTGTGCAGCCAGGAGCCCGGGGCCGGCCGGCACTCGACCGGGACCGTGGTCGACTTCGGAGCCGTGAAGGAGGGCGAGAGCTGCCCGTAGGGGACGCGAACGGCCGCCGGCCTGCCGGGCAGTCCGGGCAGGCGGCGGCCCCGCGTACGGCGCGGCGTTACGCCGTGGGGCACGGGCCGGGAGAGCCGGAACGCGCGCCGAAAACTTTCGCGTCCGTCCCGCGCCGCTGCCGCCCGCCACGCACGTCCGTACGCTCGCCGCGACCGCGCCGTCCGCACCACGAGGAGTGACTCATGACGAGCCGCAGAACCGTACTGCAGGGAGCCGCCGGCGCCGCGGCGGGCCTCGGTCTCGCCGCCGTCGGCACGGCGGGGGCCCGCGCCGCGGACGCGCCCCCGTACGTCAACCCGCTCGTACGGCAGCGCGCCGACCCGCACATCGTCCGGCACACCGACGGCCACTACTACCTCACGGCGACCGTCCCCGAGTACGACCGGATCGTGCTGCGCCGCGCCCGTACCATCGGCGGCCTCGCGGACGCGCCCGAGACGGTCCTCTGGCGGAAGCACGACAGCGGCGAGATGGCCGCGCACATCTGGGCGCCGGAGATCCACTTCGTCGACGGCGCCTGGTACGTGCACTTCGCCGCGGGACGTTCGGACGACGTGTGGGCGATCCGGATGTACGTGCTGGAGAACACCTCCGCCGATCCCTTCGCGGGCAGCTGGACGGAGAAGGGCCGGATCGCGACGGCGTGGGACAGCTTCTCGCTGGACGCCACCACGTTCCTACACGGCGGCACCCGCTATCTCGCGTGGGCGCAGCACGACCCGTCCCAGGACAACAACACCGACCTGTACCTCTCCGCGATGGACAGCCCGTGGAGCGTCACGGGCCCGCAGGTGCGGCTCTCACGCCCGGAACTGCCCTGGGAGACGGCCGGGTTCGCCGTCAACGAGGGGCCCGCGTATCTGCGGCGCAACGGCCGCGTCTTCCTCACGTACTCCGCGAGCGCCACCGACGCGCGCTACTGCGTGGGGCTGCTCACCGCGCCCGACACCGCCGACCTGCTCGACCCCGCCGCCTGGACCAAGAGCCGGGAGCCGGTGTTCGCGAGCAACGAGGGCACGAGCCAGTACGGCCCGGGCCACAACTCGTTCACGGTCGCGGAGGACGGCGCCACGGACGTGCTCGTCTACCACGCGCGGCAGTACAGGGAGATCGAGGGCGATCCGCTGGACGACCCCAACCGGCACACCCGCGTCCAGCCGTTCGGCTGGCACGCCGACGGCACGCCCGACTTCGGCGCGCCCGTCGCGGATTCGCCGGCCGCCCGCTGACCGGGCACGTTCCGGGTCCCTGCAAGATGTCGGCATGGACAAGAAGAAGACCCTGACCGTCGTCGGCTGCGTGGCCGCCCTCTGCGCCGTCGGCGTACTCGTGACCCCGGTGCTGAAGAAGCACAACGAGAACTTCCCGGACGCGTTCAACGACGTCGTCCTCGGGGAGCGGGTCAAGAACTTCGCGACCACGGACAGCGCCCCCGAACCGGGCGACGGCGAGGGCCTCTTCGTCCTGCCCGGCTGGGTGCCGGAGGACGCCACGGACATCAAGATCAAGGTGCAGACGACCGGGAACGCCAAGCTGATCCGTTTCACGCTCGCCGGCACCGGCACCCCGCTCGAGCTGACCGGCGAGGGGGCCTGCCACGAAGGGGCGTTCATCGACGGCCCCGAGCTGGAGGCGAGTTGGTGGCCGGAGGACGTCGGCGAGGGCTCGGGGCGGCCGGACTGCTCGGAGCAGTACCAGCTCCGGGTCGCGGTCGAGGGCGACGATGTCTACGCCTGGTCCAACGGCGACCTCGCGAAGGCCGGCTGAGGCGGGCGGGGGCCGCCGACACGAACGGCCCCTGAGCGGAGCGGACTTAGGGGAAAGGGCCTGAGGGGAAGCGGCCTGAGGGGGCGAAAGTTTCGGGTATCGGCCGCCGGGATCGTACGGGCTGACCACGTCCGTTACGGTCGGCCCGCACCATCCCCCCACACCCTTCACGGAAAGCGGACACCCCCATGAGCCGCAGAGAACAGCCCCACCGCGACCACACGCACCGGAACGGCCCCAGCCGCCGCCGGCTCCTCAAGGGCGCCGCCCTCGGCGCGGGCGCCCTGGCCGTCCCCGGCGTCGCCTACGCCACCGCCGCGGACGGCGGAGCGCAGCCGAAGGGCGCGCCCGCGGCGAAGGCCTTCACCCATCCCGGCATGCTGCACGGCGCGGACGACTTCGCGCGCATGGCCGAACGCGTCGGTGCCGGCACGGCCCCCTGGACCGCCGGCTGGGAACGCCTGACCGCCAACCGGCACTCCGCGGCCGGCTGGACGCCCAGGCCGGCGGAGACCGTCGTACGCGGCGGCGAGGGCCAGAACTACCCGAACCTGTACCACGACGTGCACGCCGCCTACCAGAACGCCCTGCGCTGGAAGGTCACCGGCGACACCGCGCACGCCGACACCGCGCGCGACATCCTCAACGCCTGGTCGGGCACGCTGGAGGCCGTCACGGGGAACGCCGACCGCTTCCTCGCCTCCGGCATCTACGGCTACCAGTTCGCCAACGCCGCCGAGATCATGCGCGACTACGACGGCTTCGACCTGCCCCGCTGCCAGGACATGCTGGCGCGGGTCTTCTACCCGCTGTGCGACGACTTCCTCAAGGACCACAACGACGCCTGCGTCACCAACTACTGGGCGAACTGGGACCTGTGCAACATGGCCGCCGTCATGGCCATCGGCATCCTCAACGACGACCAGGCCAAGTTCGACCAGGTGGTGGACTACTTCCACCAGGGCGAGGGCAACGGCTCCCTCCCGAACGCGGTGCCGTTCCTGCACGACGGCGGCCTCGGCCAGTGGCAGGAGAGCGGCCGGGACCAGGGCCACACCCTCATGGGCATCGGCCTGATGGGCACCGTCTGCGAAATGGCGCACAAGCAGGGCACCGATCTGTACGGCGCGGACGACAACCGCTTCCTGAAAGCGTGCGAGTACGTCGCGAAGTACAACCGCGGCGAGAGCGTGCCGTTCAGCACGTACGAATGGGGGCACGGCCGGAACTGCGAACCCCGGTCGCACACCGTCATCTCGGAGGCGAGCCGCGGCCAGCAGCGCCCCGTATGGGAGCGGGTGTACCACCACTACCGCCACCGGGCTGGCCTCGAGACGCCGTACGTCGCGCTGCTGGCGGGCGCTCAGAGCCCGGAGGGCGGCGGGGGCGACTACGGCAACGAGAGCGGCGGTTTCGACGAACTCGGCTTCGGCACCCTCACGTACGTACTCGAGGCCTAGCCGCCGGACACGCGGCGGGAGGGGCGACCGGACACGCGACCCGGACGCGGAATTCGCCGCGTTGTCCGTCAATGTCGACCGAGATTTCGGGCGGTTCGAGATACCGGCCGGAGCGGGAATTCCGGCCGGTATCCGGGACTTCAAGGCCCGCCCCCGCGGCCGTAATGTGAAGGCGTTCGTACGGCCCTCCGAAAGAGAGGAGAGCGGAATGACGCGCCCCGTACAGAGACCGGCGGGCCCGACTCTCGCCGTGGTCGCGCGCGCCGCGTCCGTCTCGATCGCGACGGCCTCGAAGGTGGTCAACGGCCGCGCCGACGTGGCGCCCGACACCCGGCGGCGCGTCACCGAGACGCTGGACGCGCTGGGTTACGTACGCCGCCCGCGGCTCGCACCGCAGCGCCCGCCGTCCGTCGTGGACGTGGTGCTGCGCTCGCTGGACGACACCTGGTCGGGGGCCGTGCTGCGGGGCGTGGAGGAGGCGGCGCACGAGGCGGGCCTGGAGGTGATGATCTCCGCGGGACTGGCCCGGAACCGGGGCGGCGGGCCCGCGCGCGGCTGGCTCGACAGGCTTGCCTCGCGCGGCACTTCGGGCGTGCTGTTCAACCGCGCCGGGCTGACGCCCGCCCACCACGCCTGGCTGGCGCAGCACCGCATCCCGTACGTCATGATCGACCCGGTGGCCGACCCGCCGCCCGGTGTTCCCGCCGTACGCGCCGCCGACGAGCGCGGTGCGCGTGGCGCGGTCGAACACCTGCTGGCGCTGGGGCACGTGAGGATCGCGGTGCTCGGCGGCGACCGCCGCAGGCGGTACGGCGGCGGCGCCGCGCGCGTGGCGGGCTACCGTGCCGCGCTGGCGGCGGCCGGGGTGCGGGAGCGGCCCGAGTACGTGCGGTACGCGGAGTTCAGCACCGACCTGGCGCGGGAGCGTACGCGGGAGCTGTTCGCGCTGGCGGAGCCGCCGACGGCGGTCTTCGCCTGCTCGGACCCGACGGCGCTGGGCGTCTATCAGGCGCTGGACGGGCTGGGGCTGCGCGTTCCGCGGGACGTGAGCGTCGTCGGCTTCGACGACCTGCCGGAGGCGCGTTGGGTGACGCCCGCGCTGACGACCGTACGGCAGCCGCTGCGCGAGATGGCGGGCACGGCGCTGCGCCGGCTGCTGCGCACGGACGGGGAACGGGTGCCTCCCGGCGCCGAGGCCGAACTGCCCACGCGGCTCGTGGAAAGAGGCAGCACCGCGCCGCCACGGGACGCTTTCGCATGTCCGGGGTCTCGAACGGCGGCCGTGTCACCGAACGAGCCGGGGAGCGGCACGGGACCATGAACCGGCGGGCCGGCGGGGGCACTTGGCGCGCGCCCCGCCGGCCCAGAGGCCACCCGATGGCGGCCGTGGGCGCGGGTCAGGCGCGCGCCGGCACCCGTTCCGCGTCCTGCCCGGCCGGCTCGCCTGCGGGGGCCGGCGGGATGGCGGCGGCCACGGCCGCGGACACCAGGGCGACGCCGCAGCCGATCAGCAGGGCGAGGCGGAAGCCGTCCTCGGAGGCCAGCGTGTGCCCGCCCATGGTGGTGGTCATCTGGGCGAGTACGACGCCGACGACGGCGGCGGAGAAGGACGTGCCGAGCGAACGCATCAGCGTGTTGAAGCTGTTGGCGGCGGCGGTCTCCGACCTCGGCACCGAGCTCATCACCAGCGCGGGCATGGCGCCGTACGCGAAGCCGACACCGCTGCTGCACACCAGTGAGACGATCAGCAGCCCCCAGGTGCTGCCCATCAGCGGCACCGCCAGGCCGTAGCCGACGGCGATGACGAGTGCGCCGGTGATGAGCGTGACCTTGGGCCCGCACACGGTGGTGAGCTTTCCGCCGACGGGCGAGACGAGCATCATCATCAGCCCGGCCGGCGCCATCCAGAGGCCCATGGCGAGCATGGACTGGCCGAGCCCGTAACCGGTGGCCTCAGGCAACTGGTAGATCTGCGGAAGGACGAGCATCTGCGCGTACATGCCGAAGCCGACGAGGACCGAGGCCACGTTGGTGAGCAGGACGCGCGGACGCGCGGTGGTGCGCAGGTCCACGAGCGGTTCCGTGCCGCGCAGTTCCCACAGGCCCCAGACGAAGAGCACGACGACGGCGACCGCGAACAGGCCGAGTGTGGTGCCCGAACTCCAGCCCCAGTCGGCGCCCTTGGTCACCGCGAGCAGCAGGCACACCAGCCCCACGCCGAGCCCGGCGGCGCCGGTGAAGTCGAAGCGCTGCCCGGCGGCGCCGCCGGGCGCGTCCGGTACGAGCGTCCAGATCATGACGCCGATCAGCAGCGCGAGCGCGGCCGCACCCCAGAACAGCGCGCGCCAGCTCGCGTACTCGGCGACCCCGGCGGCTATCGGCAGTCCGAGCCCGCCGCCGATCCCCATGGAGGCGCTGACCAGCGCGATGGCGGAGCTGAGCTTCTCGGCGGGCACGGTGTCGCGCAGCAGGCTGATGCCGATCGGGACGAGCCCCATGCCCATGCCCTGCATGCCGCGACCGGCGACCATCGGGACGACGGAGGAGCTCACGGCGCACACCACGGACCCGGCGAACAGCGGTACGCAGCACACCAGGAGCATGCGCCGCTTGCCGTAGAGATCGCCGAGACGCCCGGAGACCGGCGTGAACACGGCGGCCGACAGCAGGGTCGCGGTGATCACCCAGGAGGCGTTGGACGGGGACGTGCTCAGGAGGGTGGGAAGTTCGGCGATCAGTGGGGTCACCAGCGTCTGCATGATCGCGGCGACGGTGCCGGCGAGCGCCAGCGTCGCGACGATGCCGGCGGACGCTGCCGGCCGGGGATGTGCCATGGAGAATCTCCTGTTCGAACTGAGAGAGCGCAACAGATGTGCACCATACACATGAATGGCATCGTGCATATGACGTGTATACTGCACACCGAGGAACGGAAGCAGGTGAAGGAACCGGCATGGTCAGGCCCTCGGAGCTGGTGGAGTACGAGCACATGCTGCTCAGCAGGCACGGCCACCTGAGCAAGAACAAGGGGCGGCGCACGGACAGCCGCCTGGAGCGCAGCGCGTACGTCCTGCTCAGCCGCATCCGGATGCAGGGCCCGATGTCGATCGGCGAACTCAGCGACGCCTTCGGCCTGGACGCCTCCACCCTCAACCGGCAGACGGCCGCCGCCCTGCGCGCCGGACTCGTCGAGCGCATCCCGGACCCGGAGGGGCGGATGGCCCGCAAGTTCCGGGTCACCGAGGAGGGCGAGCGGCAGCTGGACGAGGAGCGCGAGGGCAACGTGCACGGCCTGGAGCGCGTCATGGCGGACTGGTCGGACGAGGACATCGCGGCCTTCGCGGGATATCTGAGGCGGTTCAACGCCGACATCGAGCGGCTCGACGGGCGGCCCTGGCCGAGGCCCTGAGTCCCGGGCGTCACGCCCGGTCCGGCCCAGGGGCCGGACGCGGAAGCGGACGCGCGGTTCGCGACAGGCGGCGCCGTACGGTTCGCGACACGGCGGCCGTGCCACGAACCGTACGGCGTGCTGACGCATCATGTGGGGCATGGAGCACATGCCCGAGTTCACCGAGGACGAGGTGAACGACCTGCGCAGCGACGAGGACCGCGAGGCGGGGTGGGAGGAGGACGACGACGCGTACGACTGGGACCGGTGAGGCCCGCCCGTACGGCTACCAGGGAAGGCTGCCGTCGGCGTCGAAGTAGCCTCCCGTCGGCCCATCCGGGCCCGCCTGCACCATGCGGACGATGATCTCCGCACCCTCCTCGACGGTCTGCGTGCCCGTGTTCCCGTTCAGATCGGTCGCGGTGTAACCGGGCTCGACGGCGTTGATCCGCATGCCCGGGAACGCCTTCGCGTACTGCACGGTGACCATGTTCAGCGCGGCCTTCGACGCCGGATAGGCGACACCCGGGTATCCGTACGCGGGCGTGCCCGGCGTACTGACCAGCGTCTTGGAGGCGAGGCCGCTGCTGACGTTGACCACGGCCGGTGCGGCGGACCGCAGCAGCAGCGGCAGGAAGGCGTGGGTGACGCGGACCACGCCGAAGACGTTCGTCTCGAACAGCGTCCGCATCCCGCCGCCGGTCGTCCCGGCGGCGCCGGGCACCCCGCCGTCCGGCGTACGGGCCTCGACGCCGGCGTTGTTGACCAGTACGTCCAGTCCGCCGTCCGCCTCGACGGCCTCCGCCGCCGCCGCGACGGACGCGTCGTCGGTGACATCGAGGACGACCAGGCGCGCGCCCAGCCGCTCGGCGGCGCGGCGCCCGCGTTGGGGGTCGCGGCTGCCTGCGTAGACGGTGTGGCCGGCGGCGACGAGCCGGCGTGCGGTCTCGTGGCCGAGGCCCTTGTTCGCTCCGGTGATCAGTGTGGTGGTCATGCACCGAGGCTCCGCCCGGCGGCAGGGGGCCTGCCAGTCGTCCCGTCGTCCTGGGACCGGTGGTACCAGGCTCGTAGGCGGCCGCCGGTGCACACTGGTCGGCATGGCGACGGCGGAGTTCGGACGGGCGGTGCGCCGCTGGCGGGACCGGGTGCGACCGGAGGCCGCGGGGCTGCCCGCGGGCGGCGGGCACCGGCGCGCGGCCGGGCTGCGCCGCGAGGAACTGGCCCTGCTGGCCGGGGTGTCCGCGGACTACGTGACCCGGCTCGAGCAGGGCCGCGCGTCCCACCCCTCGGTGCAGGTCGTCGAGGCGCTGGCGCGGGCGCTGCGGCTTTCGCGCACCGAGCGCACGCATCTGTTCCAGCTGGCCGGGCAGGCGCCGCCGGGGCCGGAGACGGTTCCCGCGTACATCACGCCGAGCCTCCAGCGGATGCTGGACCGGATGACGGGCACGCCCGTCGCGGTCTACGACGCGTCGTGGACCCTGCTCGTGGCCAACCCGCCGTACGCCGCGCTGATGGGCGATCCGTCCGGCCGGCGCGGCAACGAGCGCAACGCCGTGTGGCGCAACCTGGTCGGGCCGGGCACCCGCGTCCGGCACACGCCCGAGTCCCGGCGCGCCTTCGAGGCCGCACTGGTGGGCGACCTGCGTACGGCCGCCGCCCGCTACCCGGCCGACCGGCGGCTGCGGCGGCTGGTCGCGGAACTGCGGGTGCACGGCGACCGGTTCAGGGAGCTGTGGGACTCCGGCGCGGTCGGCCGGCAGGAGGCCGCGCGCAAGACCGTCGACCATCCGGAGGCGGGCGCGGTGACGCTGGACTGCGACGTGCTGACCGTGGCGGGCAGCGACCTGCGCGTCATGGTGTACACGGCCGAGCCGGGCACGGAGGACGCCGAACGCCTCGCGCTGATCACGGTGCTGGGCACGCAGACGCTCACGGGGTAGCCCTTCACCGATCGTCTCACAACTGTGTCAGAACTGGCGGCTAGGTTTTGAGAACGCGGTACACCGTCGCCCGTGAGACGCCCAGCCGCGCGGCGATCTCCCCGGCCGTGTGCGCGCCGGAGGCGTACAGCGCGCGGGCGAGGTCGGCGTCGCTCCGGGAGAGCGAACGGGGCCGGCCGCCGCGCGCGGTGCGGCCCTCCGGCGCCGTACGCGGGGCGGGCTCCGGTCCCGGTCCCGGCTCCGGTCCTGGTTCCCGCTCCGCGCTCGGGGCCGCGTCCGGCAGCAGCCGCCAGGCGCCGGTGAGCAGGTGCTCCCGCAGGACGTCGTCGGACAGGTCGGGCATCAGCGCGATCGGGTCGGTGATGGCGGAGACGGCCTGCGCGAGTGCGATCCGCTCGGCGACACCCGCGCCGGGCCCGGCCCCGGCCCCGATGCCCTCCTCCATCGTCCGCAGCAGGCGGTCGTACGAGCCGGACGGGGCCGTCGCCAGATCCCTGAACAGGGTGGCCAGCGTGCCCCGGTAGCGCAGGAAGACGTCCAGCCAGCCGGTGATCAGCGTGGCCCGCACCGCCGCGATGCCGCGGGAGTCCCGCTGGGCGACGGCCTCGGCGAGCACCGCTTCCAGCTCGTCGGTCACGGGGTCCAGCAGGCTGCCGAGGATCGCCGCCTTGGAGTCGAAGTGGTAGTAGAGCGCGGGCTTGGTGATGCCCACCCGGTCGGCGACCTCCTGCAGCGCCGTCGCGTGGTACCCGCGCTCGACGAACAGCCGCTCCGCCGCCCGGAGAATCCGCTCCCGCGTCCCCGTCCCCTGATCCGTTCCCGGCACCCGCTTACCTCCGTTCAGGAATACGCTACCATCCACCTACCAGAGGTAAGTAGAACCGACGGAGGAGTACCCCTGTGCCCACCAACGACCCCTCGCCCGGCGGCGAACCGGGCACCGCGATCAGCGTCCACGGCCTGGTGAAGACCTTCGGGGAGGTGAGGGCTCTCGATCAGCTGAACCTGACGGCCCGCACCGGCGAGGTGCACGGCTTCCTCGGCCCCAACGGCGCGGGCAAGTCCACCACCATCCGCGTCCTCCTGGGCCTACTGCGCAAGGACTCCGGGCACACTGCCCTGCTCGGCGGCGACCCCTGGGACGACGCCGTCGCGCTGCACCGCAGGCTGGCCTACGTGCCCGGCGACGTGAACCTGTGGCCGAACCTGACCGGCGGCGAGGCCATCGACCTGCTGGGCACCCTCCGCGGCGGCCTCGACGAAGACCTGCGGCGCCGGCTCCTCGACCGCTTCGACCTCGACGCGGGCAAGAAGATGCGCACCTACTCCAAGGGCAACCGGCAGAAGGTCGCCCTGGTCGCCGCCTTCGCCTCGGACGTGGAGCTGTACATCCTGGACGAGCCCACCTCCGGCCTGGACCCCCTGATGGAGGCCGTCTTCCAGGAGTGCGTGCAGGAGCTGCGCCGGGACGGCAAGACCGTCCTGCTCTCCAGCCACATCCTGGCCGAGGTGGAGAAGCTGTGCGACCGCGTCAGCATCATCCGCGACGGCCGCACCGTCGAGTCCGGCACCCTCGACGAGCTGCGGCACCTGACCCGTACGGCGCTCTCGGTCGAGACCGAGACGCCACCCGACGGGCTCGGCGCACTGCCCGGCGTGCACGATCTGAGCGTCGACGGCCACCACGCCACGTTCGAGGTGGACACCGCCGAGCTGGCCCCCCTGCACCGGCACCTGGCCGGACTCGGGGTACGTGCCCTGACCAGCGCGCCGCCCACACTGGAGGAACTGTTCCTGCGCCACTACGGCGATCCGTCGGCGACGGCTCGGGAGACGGCCCCGGCGGGTGCGCGGTGAGCGGCCTGACGGCGACCGGTGTGCTGACCCGGCTCGCCCTGCGCCGCGACCGTATCCGGCTGCCGGTCTGGCTGCTCGCGCTCACCGCGCTGCCCGCCTCCATCGCGGACAGCATCACCGGGCTGTACGACACCCCCGCCGACCGCCTGGAGAACGCGCAGGTCCGCGCGGACAACGTGGTCACCCGCGCGTTCACCGGCCCGGCACCCGGGAGCAGTTCAGGGGCACTGAGCGTGTCCGAGGGGCTGGTGTTCACCTGCGTGCTCGTCGCGCTGATGAACATCCTGCTGGTCGTCCGGCACACCCGGCAGAACGAGGAACTGGGCCGCTCGGAACTGGTCGGCTCCGCCGCCGTGGGCAGGCACGCCGGACTGACCGCGGCCCTGTTGGTCGCCGCTCTCGCCAACGTACTGCTCGCCGCGTTCAGCGCCCTCGCCCTCGCCGGTACGGGGCTGCCCGCCGCCGGTTCGGTGCTGACGGGCGCTGCCCTCGGCGGTGTCGGGCTGGCCTTCGCCGGGATCGCGGCGGTCGCCGCGCAGCTGACCGACGGCGCCCGCGCCGCCTCCGGGCTGGCCGCGATCGTGCTCGCCGGCACCTTCCTGCTGCGCGCCGCAGGCGACGCCTTCGGCACCACGGGCCCGGACGGCAGCACCGTCGACCCGGCCTGGCCGAGCTGGACTTCACCGCTGGGCTGGGGCCAGCAGCTGCGCCCCTACGGCGACGGCCGACTGTGGCCGCTGGCGCTACTCCTGGTCTTCGCCCTGATCACCACCTCGCTCGCCGTCTGGCTCAGCGTCCACCGCGACGTCGGCACCGGCATGCTGCCCGCCCGCCGCGGCGCACTGCGGGCGCGGCCCGCCATGCTCCGCCCCCTCGGGCTGGTCTGGCGGCTCCAACGTGGCGTGCTGCTCGGCTGGATGGCGGGCATCGCGGTCTTCGGCGCCGTCTTCGGTGGCATCGGCGACCAGGTCGAGGACCTCTTCGGCAGCGAGAAGAGCGCCGACTTCGTACGCGACCTGGGCGGCGAAGGCAGCCTGGTGGACGCCTACTTCGCCGGCATGACGGGCCTCCTCGGAGTGATCGTCGCCGGCTTCGCCGTTCAGGCACTGCTCCGCCTGCGCACCGACGAGGAGAACGGCCCCACCGAGGCCGTCCTCGCCACCGCCGTAAGCCGACCCCACTGGCTGCTCGCCCACGCCGTTGCCGCCGTCCTCGGCACCGTACTGGTCCTCGCCGTCCTGGGACTGAGCACCGGCCTCGCCTACGGCGCGGTCTCCCACGACATGAGCGGCGCCCTCAGCGACCTGCTCAAGACAACGCTGGCCCAACTCGCGCCGACACTCGTCCTGGCCGGCCTCGCACTCGCCGTCTTCGGACTCCTGCCACGGCTGACAGCGGCACTGGCATGGGCGGCGTTCACCGTCTGCCTGGTCATCGGCCAGTTCGGAGCACTCCTCGAACTGCCCGACACACTCATCGACATCTCCCCCTACAGCCACCTCCCCGACCTCCCCGCCGAACCGCTGACAGTGATGCCGCTGCTGGCCATGACCGCACTCGCCGCCGCACTGGCCACCGCCGGAGTGCTCGGCTTCCGCCGCCGCGACCTCGCCTCCGGCGGCTGAGCCGTTCAGGCCTCGCGGCCGGCTGAGCCGTTCAGGCCTCGCGGCGCGTGGTGGCGGCGAGGGTGCCGAGGAGGGTCAGGGCCTCGGCCGAGGGCGAGCCGGGTTCGGCGTGGTAGACGACGAGTTCCTGGCCGGGGCTGGAGCGGACGTCGAACGTCTGCATGGTGAGGGTCAGCGTCCCGACGTCGCGGTGGCCGAAGCGCTTGCGGTCGAGGGCCTTGCCGCGGGCGTCGTGGCGGGCCCACAGCCCGGCGAACTCGGGGCTGCTGTCGAGCAGTTCGGTCAGCACCTCCCGTACTCGCGGGTCGTCGGGCGCGTGCCCGTGGCCGAGCCGGAAACCGGCGACCGCGTTGCGCGCGACGTCGTGCCATTCCCGGAAGAACGTCCTGGCGCCGGGGTCGGTGAACACGGTGTGCAGGAGGTTGCGCGAGTGCGCCCAGTCGTGGAAGAGGGCGTCGGCGATGGCGTTCGACGCCAGCAGGTCGTACGCGCGGTTGTAGACAACGGCCGGGTTGTCCGGCCAGGCGGCCATGAGCTGCAGCAGGCTCGGGTCGACGCGGTCGTCCACGGCGACGGCCCGGGTCCGCGGGCTGAGCCCGGCCAGCCGGAACAGGTGCTGCCGTGCGTCCTCGCCGAGCCGCAGCGCGACCGCGAGCGCGTCGATCACCTGCGCCGAGGGCGTACGTTCGCGGCCCTGCTCCAGCCGGATGTAGTAGTCGACACTGACCCCGGCCAGCAGGGCCACCTCCTCGCGCCGCAGGCCGGGCACGCGGCGGTGACCGGTGCTGGGCAGGTTCGCCTCGCCCGGGCTGACCCGGGCCCGGCGGGCGCTGAGGTAGGCGCCGAGTTCGGACCGTGCCATGCCCGCATCGTACGGCCGCCCCGGCACGGTCTTCCTGGGTGCGGTGCTCCCAGGAAGACCGTGGCCTCCCACATCGCGGGCCGTACGGCGATCGTCGTGGCATGCCGACGAACCCAATGGATCAGACGAACCAGTTGAACCAGGCAAATACGATATCTGCGACAAGTGGCACTGGCCCGGACCGCGGCCCTGCCGCCGCCCGCAAGGTCGTGCTCGTGACCGGCGCCAGCAGCGGCATCGGGGAGGCCGTCGCCGCCCGCACGGCCGGCGACGGGCACCACGTCGTCGCGGGCGCCCGGCGCACCGACCGGCTACACGCGCTGGCCGAGCGCACCGCGGAGGCGGCGGCCCGTTCCGGCGGCAGCCTCCACCCCGTACGGCTCGACGTGACCGACCGGGCGGACGTGGCCGCCTTCGTGGGCTCCGCCCGCGAACGGTTCGGCCGGGTCGACGTCCTCGTCGGCAACGCCGGCGTCATGCCGCTGTCCCGCCTGGACGCCCTGCACACGGACGAGTGGGACCGGATGATCGACGTGAACGTACGCGGTCTGCTGCACGGGATCGCCGCCGCCCTGCCGGTGTTCACCGCCCAGGGCTCGGGGCACTTCGTGACGGTCGCCAGCACCGGAGCCCACGAGGTGGTGCCGACCGGCGCGGTGTACTGCGCCACGAAGTACGCCGCCTGGGCCCTCACCGAAGGGCTGCGCCTGGAGTGCGACCCCTCGGTACGGGTCACGACCGTCTCGCCCGGAGTGGTCACCTCCGAACTCGCCGACTCCATCACCGACGAGTACACGGCACAGGTGATGCGCGAGTACCGCGCGCACGCCATCCCCCCGGAAGCCGTCGCCGGGGCCGTGTCGTACGCGCTCGCCCAGCCCGCGGACGTCGACGTGAACGAGATCGTCGTACGGCCGGTCCGGCAGCGCTGACCGCGGAACGGAACGCATCCGCAGGAGAAGGAAGCCATGAGCGGCACCACCGCCCCGTACGCCGCCCCGGCCGCCTGGGACAACACCGGACGCGTCGCCGCCGTCACCGGAGCCGCCCGCGGCATCGTGATGGAGGCCGGCGGCCCTGGTGGCGCGGCGTGCGGCGGGTGGTGCGCGGGCGCGTGCTGACTCGCGGGTCAGAAGAGGGCTCGGGGTGCGTTGCCCGGGCCGCGGCGGGTCGTTGGACAGGGCATGGAGGCATTCGCTGACGAACCGTTGCGTGCGCCGGCCGCCGTCCAGCAGGCGGGCGCCCGTCTGCCGGAGGCGCCGCCGTACGACGACGGCACGGGAACGTCCGGCACGGTACGGGCCACCGGCGCCGTACCGGCCGCCGGGGAGGAACGGTTCCGCGACGGGGCGGACGGCACGCCCGCCAGAGCGGCGGTCGGCACCGCCGCGGCCCGCGCCGTCGCCGGCGCCCTGGAGCTCAGCCGGATCGTGATGGTGTCCATCGCGGTCGCGGTGATTTTCGCGGGCGCGGCGGCCGTCCTCGCCGGCTGAGCCGCGCACCCCGGTCCGGCCCGCCCGGCGTTTGAGGAACGGCTCTCGGCCACGAAGCACGCGTACGGGACCCCGCACCGTGCCCCCTCTGCGACCGTTGGGTTTTCCCCGTGTCAGAGGTCTCTACAACGATGTAAGCCTGTGCTGCAATGAGTTCGCCCGCGAGAACCAGCCAGCCAGGAGAGCTGATGTCCGCACTGCCTGATGAGCGTGCCCACCGCAGCCCGTCCGACGCGTCCGTACCGCGCCCCGAATACCCCCGCCCCAGCTTCGTACGCCAGGACTGGCTGAACCTCAACGGTTCCTGGCAGTTCGCCCGCGACCCCGGTGACAGCGGCCTCGAACGAGGCCTGCTGCACGCCGAGTTCCCGGAGCGCATCACCGTCCCGTTCTGCCCCGAGTCGGAGCTGTCCGGCATCGGTGACACCGACTTCCTGCACGCCGTCTGGTACCGGCGCACGGTCCGGATACCCGACGAGTGGGCAGGCCGGCGCCCCGTCCTCCATTTCGGCGCCGTGGACCACGACGCGACCGTGTGGGTCGACGGCACCGAAGTGGCCCGGCACAGCGGCGGGTTCACGTCCTTCAGCGCCGACCTGGGCAGTGTCGTACGGGCCGGCGACGAGGCCGTGATCGTCGTACGCGCGCGGGACGCGGCGCACGGCCCGCAGGCGCGCGGCAAGCAGTCCCCGGAGTACGCGAACCACAGCTGCCTCTACACCCGTACGACCGGCATCTGGCAGACCGTATGGCTGGAGCCCCTGGCCGAAACCCATCTGCGCCGGCCGCGCATCACGCCCGATCTCGCCTCGGGCAGCTTCCATCTGGAGCTGCCGCTGTCCGGCAACCGGGCCGGCCACCGCGTACGCGCCCGGCTCGCCGACGCGTCGGGCACCCTCGCCGTGGCCGCAGCCGACGCCCATCTCGACCTCGCGCCGCGTCTTGTGCTGAACGTTCCGGAGGAGCACCGCCGCCCCTGGTCGCCCGAGGACCCGCACCTGTACGAGCTGCTGCTGGAAGTCGTGGACGGCGGCGGCACGGTGGTGGACAGCGCGACGTGCACCGCGGGGCTGCGTTCCGTCGCGCTCGACGGCAAGCGGCTGCTGCTCAACGGCAGGCCGGTGTTCCAGCGGCTGGTGCTGGACCAGGGCTGGTACCCGGACGGCCTGATGACGGCGCCCGACGACGCGGCGCTCGTACGGGACATCGAGCTGTCGCTCGCCGCGGGCTTCAACGGGGCGCGCCTGCACCAGAAGGTGTTCGAGGAGCGCTTCCTGCACCACGCGGACCGGCTCGGCTATCTCGTCTGGGGCGAGTTCGGGGACTGGGGCTGCAACACGGGCCCGGTGGGGCCCGACAACCAGCAGCCGACGAGCGGTTACGTCGCCCAGTGGCTGGAAGCGGTCGAACGCGACTACTCCCACCCGTCGATCGTCGGCTGGTGCCCGCTCAACGAGACCCGCCAACTGCTCCACGACCGGCCCACCGCGCTGGACGACGTGACCCGAGCGATGTTCCTCGCCACCAAGGCCGCCGACACCTCGCGCCCCGTCCTCGACACCTCCGGCTACTCCCATCGCGTACCGGAGACCGACGTCTACGACTCGCACTGCTACGAGCAGGACCCGGAGGCGTTCCGGCGGATCATGGCCGGGCTCTCGAAGGACCGCCCGTTCGTCAACCCGGAGGACGAGCAGCCGGACGCGGCGTGGTCCGTGCCGTACGCCGGACAGCCGTACTTCTGCAGCGAGTTCGGCGGCATCTGGTGGAACCCGGAGGACGCGGAGGCCGCGGGGGTGGACCGCGACACGTCCTGGGGCTACGGCGAACGGCCGCGCGACGAGGAGGATTTCCATCGGCGGTTCGAGGGCCTGACGGGCGTACTCCTCGAGGACCCCGACATGTTCGGCTACTGCTACACGCAGCTGACCGACGTGTTCCAGGAGCAGAACGGCATCTACCGCTTCGACCGCTCCGAGAAGCTCGACGTGGCGCGCGTACGGGCCGCCCAGCGGCGGAGAGCGGCGTACGAGACGGACGGCCCGGGCGCCGGCGGCGGGCAGGACGGTCCCGCGGACGGAGCGGGCACGTGACGCCGCCGCCCGCACTCCCCCGCCGGCGCCTGCTCCGCGGCGCACTGTACGGGGCGGCGGCCGCGGCCGCCGCCCCGGCCCTCAGCGCGTGCGGGTCGGTGGTGGGTTCCTCGGCCGTGACGGGCGGCCTGCAGTTCTGGAACCTGTTCGCGGGCACCGATGGCGGCCTGATGAAGAAGATGCTGACGCAGGTCGAACGGCGGGTGCCGGAGCTGCGGGCCACCAGCACCGTGCTCGAGTGGGGCGCCTCGTACTACACGAAGCTCGCCATGTCGTCTGCCGGCGGCCGGCCGCCGGACCTGGCGGTCATGCACGTGTCCCGGCTCGCGGGCTACGCGCCCGGCGGCCTGCTCGATCCCTGGGACATGGACACGCTCGCCGAGTTCGGCATCCGTGCCGAGGACCTCAACCCGGACGCGCTGAAACGCGGCCACTACGACGGCAGGCCGTACGCGCTCCCGCTCGACACGCACCCGCTGGTGGTCTACTTCGACCGGGAGGCGATGGACAAGGCGGGGCTGCTGGACGGCGACGGGCGGCTCGTACCGTTCGACTCCCCGGAGGACTATCTCGACGCCGCACAGCAACTCCGCGCCGTCAAGGGGAAGATGGGCCCCGTCTACGGTCATGTCCGGGACCCGGCCGCGAACTGGCGGCTGTTCTGGACGCTGTTCGCACAGACCGGCGCCGAGTTCGACATCAGCCGCAAGCCCGCCCGTATCGACCGCGCCGCCGCTGTCAGAGTCGTACGGCTCATGCACCGGATGATGTCGCCGGAGTGCGGATCCATGGACGGCGCGTCGGCGATCGGGGCGTTCGCCAACGGCAGTTCGCCCATGATCTTCACTGGCGAGTGGGACATCACCGCCTTCCGCGAGGTCGAAGGGCTGGATCTGGGCGCCTCCCCGTTCCCCACACTCCTCGGCAGGCCCGCGGCCTGGGCGGACAGCCACACGTTCGTTCTGCCGCACCGCGACGACCCCGACCCGGAGCGGCGCCGGGACGCGCACCGGCTGGTCGCGGAGCTGTTCAAGGCGAGCTTCACGTGGGCGGAGGCCGGGCACATCCCCGGCTATCTGCCCGTGGTCCGCTCCCGCGCGTACGGGAAGCTGTCGCCGCAGTCGGACTACGCGAAGTCCGCGGAGACGCCGGCGCTGGACCCGCCGGCCTGGTTCTTCGGTGCCGGTACGGACGTGCAGTCGCAGATGTCGCAGGCGTTGCAGAGCGCGCTCGGCGGAGGCACCTCGGCGGACGAGACGGTCGACAGGATGACCGACGCTGTCGAGTTCTCCCTCGGCAAGCCGAACCCGGCCTGAACCGGACCGAAAGGACATCGATGTCATGAACGCCGTCCGTTCCGCAGGCCGTCCCACGGACCGCCGCGTCCCCGCCCGCCGGCCCGGCGGCTCCGGGCCGCTGTTCGCCGCACCGTTCCTGGTGTTCTTCGTGCTCTTCCTCGTGGTGCCGCTGCTCTGGGGCCTGTGGCTGAGCTTCACCGACTCGAGCCTCACCGGCCGCGGCGACGCCGCGTTCGCCGGTCTCGGCAACTACACCGAGGCGCTGACGGATTCCCGTATGTGGGAGAGCATCGGCAACACCGTCGTGTTCACGCTGCTGTCGACGGTGCCCCTGGTCCTCTTCGCGCTCGTCATGGCCCTGCTGGTGCACACGGGCCTGCCGGGCCAGTGGCTGTGGCGGCTGTCGTTCTTCGCGCCCTATCTCGTGCCCAGCGCGGTGGTGTGGCAGGTCGGCGTGCTGCTCTACCAGCCGGACTCCGGCATGCTCAACACCCTGTTGCAGTCCGCGGGCCTGGACGCCATCGCATGGCTGGACGACGAGAAGTACGCGATGTGGTCCGTCGTCCTGATCACCGTCTGGTGGACCGTCGGCTTCAACTTCCTGCTGTATCTCGCCGCCCTCCAGGCCGTCCCCGAGCACCTCTACGAGGCCGCGGCCATCGACGGCGCGGGCGCCTGGCGCCGGCTGTGGTCCATCACGCTGCCCCAGCTCCACCGCACCACGGCCCTGATCGGGGTGCTGCAGATCCTCGCCTCGCTCAAGGTCTTCGACCAGATCTTCCTGCTCACCAAGGGCGGACCGAACGGCGCCACCCGGCCGGTCCTGGAGTACATCTACGACACCGGGTTCACCGGCTACCGCCTCGGCTACGCCGCCGCGATGTCGTACGTCTTCTTCGCGCTCCTCCTCGTGCTCTCCGTCGGCCAGTTCAAGCTCTTCGCGCGCAAGGAGGTGTGACAGTGACCGCCGAAACGTTCTCCCCACCGCGCACGCGCACCCCAGCCGTACCGCGGCAGCGGCGCGGCGCCACACGCCGTACGCGCCGCTCCACCAGGCCGCAGCAGGTGCTCGGTCCGGGTCCGGCGGCGAAGGCCGCCGCGCTCGCCGCGCTGGTCCTGATGACCGTCGTGTGGCTGGCACCACTCGCGTGGACGCTCGCCACCTCGCTCAAGAACGAGACCGACGCGGCCTCGATCGGCGACGGCTGGCTGCCCGCCAACGGCTTCACCATGGACGCGTACTCCAAGATCCTCAGCCAGGGCAAGCTGCCGGTGTGGGCGCTCAACAGCCTCATCGTGGCGGTCGCGGTGACCGCGATCACCGTGGCGATCTCGGCGGCGGCGGCGTACGCGTTCTCCCGTACGTCCTTCCGCGGCCGCCGGCTGCTGTTCGGCGCGACACTGGCGTCGATCATGGTGCCGCCGCAGATCCTGATCGTGCCGATGTTCCGCGAGATGCTCGCCCTGGGTCTCGTGGACACGTACGCCGGGATGATCCTGCCGCAGGTCGTGATGCCGCCGATGGTCTACATCCTGAAGAAGTTCTTCGACGGCATCCCGCCCGAACTGGAGGACGCCGCGCGCATCGACGGGGCAGGCCACCTGCGGGTGTTCACCAGCATGGTGCTGCCGCTGTCGCGGCCGATACTCGCAGCCGTGTCGATCTTCGTCTTCATCACCACCTGGAACAACTTCCTGTGGCCGTTCATCAGCACGAGCGACCAGTCCCTGATGACGCTCCCGGTGGGGCTCGCGACGGTCAAGGACGCGTACGGCCTGCAGTACGCGCAGACCGCGGCGTCCGCGCTGATCGCGGCGGTGCCGCTGATCGTCGTGTTCATGGTCGCGCAGCGGCAGATCGTGAAGTCCGTGGCGACGACAGGGCTCGGCGGGCAGTAGCCCGGCGCCGTTTGCGGGGTCCGTCCGGGGCCGCCGTACGGAGGTCCGGGGCCGCCGTACGGAGGTCCGGGGCCGCCGTACGGGGTCCCGGGCCGCGGTACGGGCGGGCGCGGGCGGCGTAGAATCGGAGGCCGATATCGGGTTCGTCACTGGCTGCGGCGCGGAGGTGGTCGGCGTGCGGGAGTTCCAGCGGGGTGCGGTGCGGCTGCACATCCTGCACCACGCGGCCGAGGAGGAGATCCACGGGGCGTGGATGACCGGCGAACTGGCCCGGCACGGCCACCACATCAGCCCCGGCACGCTGTATCCGACGCTGCACCGGCTGGAGGCGGACGGACTGCTGGTCTCCGCGCAGCGGGTGGTCGACGGCCGCACCCGGCGCGTGTACCGCGCCACCGAGGCCGGGCGGCAGGCGCTGGCCGAGGACCGCAGGGCGCTGGCGGAGCTGGCCCGCGAGGTGCTGGGCGACGACGCGCCGTCCTGACGGCGGGCCCGGCGGCGCTACTCCCCCGCGGGCTCGAAGAGTTCGACGGGGTTGCCGGCCGGGTCGTCCAGCAGGATCTGCCGGCCGCCGCGCCCGCTGACGATGTCGTTCCGGAACACCGCCCCCGCCGCGCGCAGTGACGCGACGGCGGCGTCCAGGTCGTCGACCGGCACCTGGATGCGGTTCCAGCCGCCCGGCTCGGGCCGCCGCCCGTCGGGCATCACCTGCGCGGCGCCGCCCGGCCCGACGGGCGCGGACAGCAGCAGGTCCAGCCCGCCGCGGGTCAGTACGGCGAACGGCGGCGCGGGCCGCCGGGCGAGCGTGAAGCCGAGGTGCGTGGTGTAGAACGCGACCGCGGCGTCGACGTCGTCGACGATGTAGCGCACGGATACCTCACTCATTGTCTTCTCCCTTTCCTGAGGGCTGCCGCGAAGCCGTGCGGCGGACGCCGTACACGGCGGCGCCCGCCGCGAGGACCGCTCCTCCGGTGACGACCGACGACGGCGGCAGCGCAAAGGCCAGCACCAGGCAGCCGGCCAGCCCGAGCGCGGGCAGTACGCGGGGCGGGCGCCCCTCGTCCCTGGTGAGCGTCCACGCGCTGGCGTTGGCGATGGCGTAGTACGCCAGCACACCGAAGGAGGAGAACCCGATCGCGCCGCGCAGGTCCGCCGTCGCCGCCACGACCGCCACCACGGCGCCGACCGCGAGTTCGGCGCGGTGCGGCACCCGGAACCGCGGGTGTACGGCGGCCAGCGCGTGCGGCAGGTGCCGGTCGCGGGCCATGGCCAGCGTCGTACGCGACACCCCGAGGATCAGCGCGAGCAGCGAGCCAAGTGCGGCGACCGCGGCACCGGCGCGTACCACCGGCGCGAGTCCGGGCACGCCGGCCGCGCGGACGGCGTCGGCCAGCGGAGCGCCGCTCCCGGCCAGATCGGCGCTGCCGAGCACGGCTAGGACGGCGACGGCGACGGCCGCGTAGACGGCCAGCGTGAGGCCCAGCGCGAGCGGCACGGCGCGCGGGATGGTGCGCGCCGGATCGCGGACCTCCTCGCCGAGGGTGGCGATGCGCGCGTAGCCCGCGAAGGCGAAGAACAGCAGGCCGGCGGCCTGGAGCACGCCGCCGAACGACACGTCGCCGCCGAGGTCCAGCCGTCCCGTGTCCGCCTCGCCCGAGCCCAGGCTGACGGCCACGACGGCGGCCAGCACCGCCACCACGACGGCGACGACCGCGCGCGTGAGCCAGGCGGACTTCTGCACGCCGCCGTAGTTGACCGCGGTCAGCGCGACGACGGAGGCCACGGCGACCGCCTGGGCCTGGCCGGGCCAGACGTACGAGCCGACGGTGAGGGCCATCGCCGCGCACGAGGCGGTCTTGCCGACGACGAAGCTCCAGCCCGCCAGATAGCCCCAGAAGTCACCGAGCCGTTCCCGGCCGTAGAGGTACGTGCCGCCGGACGCCGGGTAGCGGGCGGCGAGCCGGGCCGACGCGGTGGCGTTGCAGTACGCGACCACGGCAGCGACGGCCAGCCCGAGCAGCAGCCCGGACCCCGCCGCGTCCGCCGCCGGTGCCAGGGCGGCGAAGACGCCCGCGCCGATCATCGAGCCGAGGCCGATTACGACGGCGTCGAAGACGCCCAGCCGCCGCCGGAGTTCGTCGTGCGCCTCGGCGTGTGCCGCCCCGCCGGCGGCCCCGCCGGCCGCATCGCTGGCCGCATCGCTGGCCGATGGCTCGCTCATGGCCGGTCTCTCCCCACTGGCGTGCGTCTCACCGCCATCTTACGGCGCCCGATATCGGATGGCGATACGGCGCCCGAACAGCCACGGTCAGCCCCGTGTCACGGTCGTCCGCCGCGCACACGCACATCATGGCCGAGGGCCGTCCTCAATCGCCGGACGGGCTTGAGGGGGCGAAGGCGCGTCCTCACCGAAAGGCAGGTCCGGAGCCAGGCCAACGGAATGGCGAAGGCGCTCAGCCCGATCCGGCGGATGTATGGGGGCGAAGGCTCACCAAAACCAGTCCGTCCGGCAGGCACCGGTCAGGCACGAGGGAGCGAACGCTCCCCTCCCGCGCAGAGCGCGGGCACAGGCGCGGGGAGGGCGATCAGGCGCGGCGCAAGTGGTCGCGGAGTGTGCGGGCCGCGCGGGCCATGAGGGACTCGGCCTCCGGCTGCTGTACGGCCGGCACGCGGGACTCGGTGAGGACGGCGATGCCGAACATCTGGCCGTCGGCGTGCTCCACGACACCCGCCTCGTGGCGCAGGTTGAGCAGCGTGCCCGTTTTCGACGACCAACTCGTGGCGTCCGAGCTGAAGTCGGGCGCCAGCCGGTGCCGCAGCACGTTCTGGCCCATCAGTTCGCGTACGCGCTCCGCGACGCCGGAGTCGATCTTCGAGGGGGTCCAGAGGGCCTGCAGCAGGTCGACGATGGCCCGTGCCGAGCCGGAGTTGCCGCGGGTGACGTCGAGTTGCGCCACCGGGTGCCCGCGTCCGGCGGTCCCGGCGCCGATGGCGAGGGAGTGGGCGAGATGGACCTCGTCGGCGTCGAAGCGTTCCGCGGGGGTCTCGCCGAGTTCGCGCATCGAGTGCCGTGCGGTGATGCCGTGCACCTCCCACTCGCGCAGCCGCCGTGCGACCTCTGCGGGCGGGGTCAGGCCGAACAGCAGGTCGGCCGCCACGTTGTCGCTGATCGACAGGCTCAGATAGAGCAGGTCGTCGACGGCGACACGGGCCGCGTGCCGGAACCTGCTGAGCCCTATCGGGCCGGGCGTGGAGATCGGGCTGGGCGGGATCTCCACGGGGGTGGCGCCGTCGAGTTCGCCGAGGCGTATGCGGTCGAGGGTGACGGCGGCCAGCGGCACCTTGACGAGCGAGGCGATGGGGAACTGCATGTCCGGTTCGAGACCGATCTCGTGCCCCGTACGGAGGTCCCGTACGAGCAGCGAACCCTGCAGCCCGCCGTCGTCGAGCTCCGCGCGTATCCCCCGGATCAGCGCTTCGGCGTTCATGATGGTCCCCCTTCCCGCGCTCGGTCCGCTTCCCGCGCTCGGTCCGCTTCCCGCGCTCGGTCCGCTTCCTGCGCCCGGTCCACGTCCGGGCGCCCCTCGCTCGTCGCTCCCAGACATTGTGCGATGCCGTCCCACAGTCGCGTACGAAGGCGTTCCGCGTCGTCGTCGAGGACGGCCGTGACGCCGAAGCCGCGGGCGAGCCGCAGTTCGCCCACCGGCCGCCAGTGCAGGCCGAGTTCGCGGGCTTGAGCCGTGGAGCAGAGCAGCAGGTCGGCCGAGCCGAAGACGTCGGCGGCGGCCGCCGTCAGCGAGTCGGCGACGGCGACCTGGGCGGGCTGCAGCCCCACCGCGTCGCGGACGCGCATGAGGCGGTCCCGTATGTGCGGTACGTCGTCCTCCGGCTGTATCCAGACGCGGCGGCGCGGCAGCCGCGCGTGCCTCCCGGGGCGCAGGGTCTCCAGGTGGACGGCGCCCGGGTGCAGCTTCGTGGCGCTGGCCACGCCCAGCGGTACGGTCCAGACCCCGTCCTCGGCGGGCGCCGCGGTAATGGCTGCGCGCACGTCGTGACCGCGTACGAGCTCGGCCCGGTCGCCCGGCGCGGCCCGCCGGAACTCGAGGAACATGTCGTACGCGCGCGCCTCCGCGTCGAGTTCGGCGAGCCCCCGCGTGGTGCAGATGTCCGGTACGGCCACGCGCAGCGGCCGCAGCCGGGCGCGTTTCGCGTCCTGCTCCATCGCGTCGGCCAGCCGTACGAGGCGCTGCGCCGACGGCAGCATGTCCCGGCCGAACGGGGTGAGGCTGGCGCGGCGGGCCGAGCGGTCGAACAGCCGCTCGCCGAGGTGCCGTTCGAGCGCGGCGACGCGGCGGCTGGCGACGGACTGGGGAATCCGCGCGGCCGCGGCACCGCGGGTGAAGCTGCCTGTCTCGCTCACGCTCACGAACGCTCTGCAGCCGCCGATGAGGTCCACGACCACATGGTATGCCGAACCGGCATCGAACCAGCCGGTTCTGTCTTGGACAGCATGGCCGGACCTCGCGAGGCTGAGGGCTGAAGGACGTCAATCGCTGACAATCGTCGTCACATGCTGACAAAGGGGATTCCTGTGCCCGATCCGCGTTTCCCACGTGCCACGCGAGCAGCCCTCGCCGCCCTCGTGCTCGTTCCGCTCGCCGGCTGCGGCACCGACGACGAGGCCGCTTCCCAGCCGGCCGCCGCGACGTCCGAGCGGGCGGCCGGGGCGGCGGAGGCGCAGCGGGAGTTCGGCCGTATCGAGGAGAAGTACGGGGCGCGGCTCGGCGTGTACGCCGTGGACACCCGTACGGGCCGCGAGCTCTCCTACCACGCCGACAACCGGTTCGCCTTCGCCTCCACCTTCAAGGCGCTCATCGCCGGCGCGCTCCTCCAGCGCGACTCCGTGAAGGAGCTGGAGAAGCGGGTCACGTACAAGCGGAGCGACCTCGTGCCGCACTCGCCGGTCACGGAGAAGCACGTCGAGTCGGGGATCACGGTGCGCGAGGCCATGGACGCCGCCGTGCGGTACAGCGACAACACCGCGGCGAACCTCCTCTTCCGCGAACTCGGCGGCCCGGACGAACTGCAGGCTGCGCTGCGCCGGCTCGGCGACGACACCACGCACTCGGACCGCGTCGAGCCGGAGCTCAACGAGACGAAGCCGGGCGACATCCGGGACACCAGCACGCCGCGGGCGATGGCCGGCAGCCTGCGGGCGTTCACCGTCGGCAAGGCGCTGCCCGAGGACAAGCGGAAGATCCTCACCACGATGATGCGGACCAACACCACCGGGTCGAAGCTCATCCAGGCGGGCGCGCCCAAGGGGTGGAAGGTCGGCGACAAGTCCGGCGCCGCGGACTACGGGACGCGCAACGACATCGCCGTCGTCTGGCCGCCCGGCCGCGCGCCGATCATGCTCGCGGTGATGTCGGACCGCAAGAGCAAGGACGCGGAGTACGACGACGCGCTCGTCGCCGACGCAGCGAAGGCAGCGTTCGATGTCTACAAGTGAGCGCCGGCCCGGCATACGGCTCCTCGGCCCGGTCTGCCTTCTCAACGGGGGCACGCCGGTGCCGGTGCGGGGCCAGCGGCAGATGCGGTTCCTGGCGGCGCTCGCGCTGAGCCCCGGGCACGTGGTCACCAACGAGGCATTCATCGAGGACTCCTGGGGTGCCGCTCCCCCGCGGACGGTGACGGGCCAGATCCAGACGACCGTGTGGAAGATCCGTACCGCGCTGGACGCGGCGGGCCTGCCCCGCGGCACCCTCGCCTCCCACGGCGCCGGCTACCGGCTGGACGTGCCCGCGGACAGCGTCGACGCCGCCGTCTTCCGGCGGCAGGCGCGGGAGGCACGCACGCTGTTCGCGGCGGGCTCCTTCCGGGAGGCCGGCGACCGGCTCGACAGGGCGCTCCGCCTCTGGCGGGGGCCTGCGCTCGCGGACGTCACCTCGGCGGGCCTCCGGCTGCGCGCGGAGGCGCTGGACCGGGAGCGCGCGGCGGCGGCCGAACTGCGGGCGCTGGTCGCGATAGAGCTGGGCTGCTACGACGAGGCCATCGCCGAACTCTCCGACCGCCTCGACCACGACCCGCTGCGCGAGGACCTCTACGGCGGGCTGATGCGCGCGTACTACCGTGCGGGCCGCCCGGCCGATTCGATACGGGTGTTCCGCCGCGCCGAGAGCGCCCTGCGTGAGCAGATCGGCGTGGCGCCCGGCCGGCCGCTGGTGTCCCTCATGCGCGGTGTGCTGCGGCGGGACGAGGAAATCCTCTGAGCGGGTATGCGCCCCGCCCCCCGTACGCCCGTGGAGAGCCCGCCCCCTCGCGGGCTCTCCGCCGGCCGTACGCCCCCGCGCGCTCACCCCAGGTTCTCCAGGAAGTCCGCCGCGACCGGCCCGGCGTCCGAGCCGCCCGAGCCGCCGTCGGCGAGGAGCACCGCCCAGGCCACGTTCCGCTCGCCCTGGTAGCCGATCATCCAGGCGTGCGTACGGGGCGGGGTCTCGTTGCCGAACTCGGCAGTGCCCGTCTTCGCGTGGGTCTCCCCTGGCGCGTCCTTCAGCTTCGAGGCGGCGCCGGTGGTGACGGCCTCGCGCATCATCGAGCGCAGGTCCTTCAGCACGCGGTCGTCCAGTGAGGCCCCGGTCTTGTGCCGGTCCTTCGCCGCCGCCGGTACGAGCACGGGCTGCCGGAACTCGCCCTGCTTGACCGTCGCCGCGACGGAGGCCATCACGAGCGGCGAGGCCTGCACCTTGCCCTGCCCGATGGTGGCCGCGGCCTTGTCGTTGTCGCTGGTGTTGACCGGGACGCTGCCGTCGTACGTGGTGGTGCCCGCGTCCCAGGTCGAGCCGATCCCGAACGCCTCGGCGGTGTCGTGCAGTGCGGAGGAGGAGAGCTTGCCGCGGGACGAGACGAAGAAGGTGTTGCAGGACTTGGCGAACGATTCGCGGAAGGTCGTGCCGGCGGGCAGCGTGAACTGGTCCTGGTTCTCGTAGCGCTGCCCGTCGACGTAGCTGAACTTCGGGCAGTCGGCCCGGTCCGCCGGGCTCATCCCGCCCTTCAGCAGCGCGGCGGCGGTCACCACCTTGAAGGTGGAGCCGGGCGGGTAGCGGCCGGCCAGCGCGCGGTTCATGCCGCCGGGCTTGTTGGCGGCGGCGAGTACGTGGCCGTTGCGCGGGTCGACGGCGACGATCGCCGCCTCCTTCGTCACCCCGTCCAGCGCTTCCGCGGCGGCCTTCTGGACTTCGGGGTCGATGGTGGTCTTGACGGGGCTGCCCTTCTTCCCGCCGCCCTTCTTCAGGGTCTTGACCGTGTTCCCGTTCGCGCGGTCCACGATCACCACGGACTTCTTCGCCCCGCCGGAGAGCTGCTTGTCGTACTCGGCCTCGAGTCCGGCGACGCCTTTCCCGGTCTTCTCGTCGACGGAGCCGACGAGGGACGCCGCCTCCAGTTCGGAGCCGGTCGCGTCGAGGACGGCGGCGCGGTCGCCCGCGGGGTCCAGGGCGAGGGTCGGCCCGGGGACCATCCTGGGGTGGATCATCGGGGTGCTGAAGAGCACCTCCCAGTTCCCCTCCTTCTTCTGCACCTTGGCCTGGGAGTCCCAGGAGTAGTCCCCGACGCCGGGAAGCTCCATCTCCACGGTGAACGGGAAACGCACGTCCGTGCCGGACCGCTTCTCGCCGTCCCCCAGGGAGATCTCCGTCCGCTCGGGCTTCAGGTTGCCGGTGACGGATTCGAGCAGTGATTCCGCGGTGTCGGGGGTGTCCGCGACCGCGGCGGCCTTCTTGGCGTCGCCCGCCTCCCACGCGTCGAGGAATGTCTGCAGCGGCTTCTGCGCCGCCGCGATCTGCGGGTCCTCGGGGCCGTCGCCGGACAGCCGGCCGTATCCCCAGAAGCCGGCCGCGGTGAGCACCAGTACGGCGGCGAGTGCCCCCAGCACGGTCCGGCGCCGGGAGCGGGGCGGTCTCGGCCCGTAGCTGTAGTCGTCATGGTCATAGTGCGCCATACGGCCGCACAGTAAGGGCTTCTTCTCTTCCGGCTCTCTTCATCCGGAGCGTGCCCCCCGGCGAATGCCCGCGGCGCGTTCTCCGCGACGGGATCCGGGGCAGGTTGTATGCCATGGACCGGCAGCGGCGGTACGTCGTCATCGGCGCGGGCATCGTCGGCACGGTGCTCGCGCACCGGCTCGCCACGGCGGGCGCGGCGGTCGCCCTGCTCGACCGGGACCGCCCGGGTCGGGGCACCAGCCGCTGGAGCTTCGCCTGGCTGAACTCCAACAACAAGACCCCGCGCGGCTACCACGACCTCACCGTCCACGGCATGGAGGCGTGGGCCCGGCTGGCGGCCGTGGCGGACGGCGGCGCGTGGTACCGCCCCGTGGGCAACCTGCGCTGGGCCGCCTGCGAGGACGGCCGCCGCGAACTGGCCGGACGGGTGGCGCGGCTGCGTGACTGGGGCTACGCCGCCCGTGTCACCGACCGCAGGGAGGTGGCACGGCTGGAGCCCGCGCTGGCGCTGCCAGCGGACGTCGCGGAGGTGGCCTGGTTCCCGGACGAGGGGTACGTGCTCACCGAGCCGCTGATCGACGGGCTGATCCGCCGCACGGTGGCCGCGGGCGCCGAGCTCCGTACCGCCGGGGCCGGGGAGGCGGTGGCGGCGGCGCGTACGCGTGACGGCGGCTGGTCGGTGACGACCGCCGACGGCGGCCGCGTCACGGGCGACGTCCTGGTGTGCTGCGCGGGCCGCTGGACGCCGGGCGTCAGCGGGCTGGCCGGGCGGCCGGTGCCGGTCGTCGAGCCGGAGTCGGCCGGTTCGGAGGCGCCGGGCCTGGCCGTACGGGTGGGCCCCGTCGCGGCGCCGCCCGTACGCGTCGCGCACACGCCGCTGGTGCACCTGCGGGCGCACGGCGCGGACACGGTGCATCTGGAGGCGGCGGACGCGGACGTCGACCTGCACACGCCGGAGGCGGAGCTGGACCGCTGGGCCGGCGTGCTGCTGGAGCGCGCCCGGCACGTCATGCCGTCCCTCGCCACGGCGCGTGTGCTGGAGCGGACGGTGTGCGTACGGCCGCTGCCCCTCGACGGGCTCCCGGCCGTCGGCCCGGCGGACGGAGCCGCGGTGGACGGCGGCCCCGCGGGCGGCAGCCCGTACGTGGTGGTCACCCACAGCGGCGTCACCCTCGCCGCGGGCCTGGCGGAGCTCGCCGGGCGGGAGCTGCTGGAGGACGTACGGGTGCCCGAGCTGGCGCCGTTCCGGCCGGGGCGGTTCGACTGACGTACGGGGCGGCGGGAACACGTCCGGTACGGCGGGAAGGCGGGCGTCCTCGTACGGCGGAAAGGGCGCGCGTACGGGTCTGGCACGCCGCACAGGACTGCCTTGACAAGGCCCCCGCGCACGCCTTATGCACGATTTATCAGGGATTTTGACGTCACCCACAGAGAGCCGCGGTGATCGAGCCGGCGGCGAGACCGGCACCGACCCGCCGGGGTCGCGCCGCGGCCGGCGAGGAGGGACCTGACATGGCACGCGCGGTCGGCATCGACCTCGGCACGACCAACTCGGTGGTCTGCGTGCTGGAGGGAGGCGAACCCTCCGTCATCGCGAACACGGAGGGCGCCCGCACCACACCCTCGGTCGTGGCCTTCGCCAAGGGCGGTGAACTGCTGGTCGGCGAGGTCGCCAAGCGCCAGTCGGTCACCAACGTGGAGCGCACCGTACGGTCCGTCAAGCGGCACATCGGCGAGGACGACTGGCGCTTCCCCGAGTCCGGCAGCATCGACGGAAAGCAGTACACGGCGCAGGAGATCTCCGCCCGCGTGCTGCAGAAGCTGAAGCGCGACGCCGAGGCGTACCTCGGTGAGGACGTCACGGACGCCGTGGTCACGGTGCCCGCGTACTTCAACGACTCCCAGCGCACCGCCACCAAGGAGGCCGGCGAGATCGCAGGCCTCAACGTGCTGCGGATCATCAACGAGCCCACGTCCGCGGCCCTCGCGTACGGCCTGGACGAGGAGAACGACCAGACCGTCCTCGTCTTCGACCTCGGCGGCGGCACCTTCGACGTGTCGCTGCTGGAGATCGGCGAGGGCGTCGTCGAGGTGAAGGCCACCTCGGGCGACACCGGGCTGGGCGGCGACGACTGGGACCAGCGGATCGTCGACCACCTGGTGAAGCAGTTCAAGAACGGCCACGGCATCGATCTGGCCAAGGACAAGATGGCGCTCCAGCGGCTGCGTGAGGCCGCGGAGAAGGCCAAGGTCGAGCTGTCCGCCGCGACCGAGACGACGATCAACCTGCCGTACGTCAGCGCCTCTCCGGAGGGTCCGCTGCATCTGGACGAGAGGCTGACCAGGGCGCAGTTCCAGCAGCTGACGCAGGATCTGCTGGACCGCTGCAAGGGCCCGTTCGAGCAGGCCGTACGGGACGCGGGGATCGAGGTCGCCAAGGTGGACCACGTCATCCTGGTCGGCGGCTCGACGCGGATGCCCGCGGTGACCGACCTGGTGCGGGACCTCACCGGCAAGGAGCCGCACAAGGGCGTCAACCCGGACGAGGTCGTCGCCATCGGTGCGGCGCTCCAGGCCGGCGTGCTCAAGGGCGAGGTCAAGGACGTCCTGCTGCTCGACGTCACCCCGTTGTCCCTCGGCATCGAGACCAAGGGCGGCATCATGACGAAGCTGATCGAGCGGAACACGACGATCCCCACGAAGCGCTCCGAGGTGTTCAGCACGGCGGAGGACAACCAGCCGTCCGTGGCGGTGCAGGCTTTCCAGGGCGAGCGGGAGATCGCCGCGTACAACAAGAAGCTCGGCATGTTCGAGCTGACCGGGCTGCCCCCGGCGCCGCGCGGAGTGCCGCAGATCGAGGTCACCTTCGACATCGACGCGAACGGCATCATGCACGTCGCCGCGAAGGACCTGGCCACCGACCGCGAGCAGCGCATGACCATCACCGGCGGCTCGGCCCTGCCGAAGGACGACATCGACCGCATGGTCTCCGACGCCGAGCGGCACGCGGACGAGGACCGCCGCAAGCGGGAGGCCGCCGAGACCCGCAACCACGCCGAGCAGCTCGCGTACCAGACCGAGAACCTGCTCCGGGAGAACGGCGACAAGGTCCCCGCGGACGCCAGGCAGGAGACCGAGTCCGCCCTGTCCGGCCTCAAGGAGCAGCTCAAGGCCGGCGAGAAGGCCGAGGCCGGGAGCGAGGACACCGCGGCCCTGCGCGCCGCCGCCGAGAAGGTCGCGGAGGCGAGCCAGAAGATCGGCTCGGCCCTCTATGCGCAGGCGCAGGAGCAGCGGCAGGGCGCGCAGGCCGGTACGCCGCCCGGTACGGAGGCGGGCGCCGGAGCCGGAGCAGGAGCGGCGGGCGGCCCGGAGGGCTCCGGCGGTGCCGCGGACTCCGGCGAGGAGGACGTCGTGGACGCCGAGATCGTGGACGAGGACGACAGCGACAGCGCGAAGGGAGGCGCCGCATGAACCACCCGCCGGCCGGCCACCGCTCCGGTGAAGGCCCGCGCCGCGGGCCGCTGCGGCCCGTGGCCGGTGCCCCGCGCGGCACCGGCTCCCTGCCGCGCGGTACGGCCCTGGCGGACACCCCGGACACCCCGGACACCCCCGGCACAGCGGACACGGCCGGTACGGCGGACACGGCGGCCGGTCGTCGCGACGCCGCCGGGCAGGGGGCCGAGGCGGAGGCGGCGCCCCGTACGTCCGGCGCACCCGCCGCCTCCGGCGATGCGGCGGTCGAGCGCGACGACTGCCTGGACGACCTGCGCCGGCTGAAGGCCGAGTACGACAACTACCGCAAGCGCGTGGAACGGGACCGGATCGCGCTGCGCGAGATCGCCGTGGCCAACGTGCTGCGGCGCTTCCTGCCCGCGCTGGACGCCGTCGCCCGCGCCCGCGAACACGGCGAGGTGTCGGGAGGCTTCGCGCAGGTCGCGGACCTGCTCGAGCAGGAGGCGGTCGCGCTGGGCATGCGGTCCTTCGGGACGCCCGGTGAGCCCTTCGACCCCCGGCGGCACGAGGCGCTCACCCACACGTACAGCGCGGACGTCGAACACGCCGTCTGCACCGAGGTGTTCCGCGCCGGCTACCGGGTCGGCGACCACCTGCTGCGTCCGGCCCAGGTCGCCGTCGGCGAACCGGCGCCACCGGAAGGCGACAGCGGCGACAGCGGCGGGACCGCTGACGGCGCCACCGACACGGAGAGGTGACGGGTGACATGCCGGGAGAGCCGTGTGTGCTCCTGAAGTACGGCGAACTGGCCCTCAAGGGCCGCAACAAGTGGCTGTTCGAGCGGCGCCTGCGGGACAACGTGCGCCGCGCCATGGCCGGTGCCGGCCGCCCCGTACGGCTGCGCGGGCGCCGGGGCGTGCTCGTCGTCTGCCCGGAACCGGCTCTGCCGGACGCGCCGGACGCACCCGCCCCGGCTGACGTACCGGACGCGGCGGACGCGCCGTGTCTCCCCGACGAGATCGTGGCGCGCGCCCAGCGCGTGATGGGCGTCAGCGTCGTCCAGCCCGCGCTGCGCGTGCCCAAGACGCCCGAGGCCGCCGCCGCGGCGGCCGTACATCTCGCGCGCACGCTCGGCGGCCCCGCCGCCTCCGCGCCGCCGAGCTTCGCCGTACGGGCCAGGCGGCGCGACAAGACGTTCCCGCTCACCTCGGACCGGCTCGCCGCGTACGTCGGCGAGTCGGTCCGTACGGAGCTGGGCTGGCCCGTCGATCTGGGCGGGCCGCGGGTGGCGATCACCGTCGAGGTCGACCGGCACGAGGTGTTCGTCGCCACGGAGCGGCTGCCCGGGCAGGGCGGTCTGCCCGTCGGCGCCAGCGGCCGGGCCCTGGTGCTGCTCTCCGGCGGCTTCGACTCGCCCGTGGCGGCCTACCGCGCCATGCGCCGCGGACTGCACTGCGAGTTCGTGCACTTCACGGGCGCCCCGTTCACCGGGCCCTCGTCCACGTACAAGGCGTACGCGCTGGCCAGGGAGCTCGGCCGGTTCCAGGGCGGCGCGCGGCTGCACACCGTCCCGATGGGCGAGGCGCAGCGCGCGCTGCGCACGGCGGGCGCCGGTGAGCTGCAGATCGTGGCGCAGCGGCGGCTGATGGTGCGTACGGCCGACCGGCTCGCCGAACGGCTCCGCGCGCAGGCCCTGGTGACGGGCGACAGCCTGGGGCAGGTGTCGAGCCAGACGCTGGCCAATCTCACGGCCGTCGCCGACGCCGCGCGACTGCCGCTGCTGCGCCCCCTGCTGGGCTGGGACAAGGCGGAGATCATGGCGGAGGCGGCGCGGATCGGCACGGCGGACATCTCCCGGCTGCACGACGAGGACTGCTGCTCCCTGCTCGTGCCGCCGCGCGTGACGACGCGGGCCGCGCCCGCCGCGCTGGCCCGGCTGGAGCGCCGGACGGACCCGGACGCCACCGTCGACCGGCTGCTCGCGCGCACCCGCGTACTGCTGCCGGAGGACACGCGCTCCGGAGCTACGGCCGGGGCAGACGCGACCGAGTCGGATGCGACCGCAGCGGGCAGCCCGTCCGTCGCGTGACCCGTGCCCCCGCCCGTACGCCGCTCAGCCCGGCATACGCAGCACCGCCGCGCCGTTCACGCGGCCCGCGGCGAGGTCGTCGAGTGCCGCGTCGGCGCGCTCGAAGTCGTACGGCGTGACCGTCGTACGCAGCCGGTGCGTGCCCGCCGCGGCGAGGAACTCCCGTCCGTCCCTGCGGGTGTTGGCGGTGACGCTGCGGAGGGTGCGCTCGCGGAACAGGTGGCGCTGGTAGTCCAGTTGCGGGATGGCGGAGAGGTGGATGCCGGCGATGCTCAGGGTGCCGCCGCCGTCCAGCGCCTCCAGCGCCACCGGCACGAGATCGCCCGCCGGTGCGAACAGCAGCGCCGCGTCCAGCGGTTCGGGCGGCCCCTCGTACGCGTCGCCCGCGGAGGCCGCGCCCAGTTCGAGCGCGAGCGCCTGGGCGGCGCGGGAGCGGGTGAGGACGTGGACGACGGCGCCCTCCGCGAGGGCGACCTGCGCGGTGAGGTGGGCGGAGGCGCCGAAGCCGTAGATGCCGAGCCGGCCGCCGGCGGGGAGGTCGGCGCGGCGCAGGGCGCGGTAGCCGATGATCCCGGCGCAGAGCAGCGGGGCCAGTTCCTCGTCGGAGTAGGCGGCGGGCAGTTCGTACGCGTACGGAGCGGGCACGGTGGCGTACTCCGCGTAGCCGCCGTGCGCGTCCCAGCCCGTGTAGGCGGACGAGAGGCACAGGTTCTCGCTGCCGCGCGCGCAGTACCGGCAGGTGCCGCAGGTCCTGCGCAGCCACGGGATGCCGACCCGGGTGCCGGCCGGCGGGCCCGGGGCCTGCGGCCCGGCGGCGACGACCTCGCCGACCGTCTCGTGGCCGGGCACGACGCGCTCCAGGCGTGGCGGCAGGTCGGCGTCGCGTACGTGCAGGTCCGTACGGCACACGCCGCACGCGCGCACCCGTACGAGCAGTTCGTCGGGCGCGGGCTGCGGGACGGGCAGTTCGGCGCGCTCCAGCGCGCCGGGGCGGGCGGCGGGCGCCACCCAGGCCCGCATCGTCGCGGGCAGCCCGCCCGCCGGTCCGGTGTCCCTCACGCGCCACCTCCGTCGCGTACGGCGCCCCGCGGCGGGCCGGCCCGGCGCGTCGGCCGGGTAACGCACCGGAAATCCACCGGAAACGCGCCACTACTAGCGTGCACCTCCGTCACCGGTACCCGCACGGGTGCGGGCGAGCCGGCGGGAACGGAGAGGCGGAGGCCGTGCAACTCACACCGCACGAGCAGGAACGGCTGCTCATCCACGTGGCCGCCGACGTCGCCGCCCGGCGCCGCGACCGGGGGCTGCGGCTCAACCACCCGGAGGCGGTGGCGCTCATCACCGCGCACCTGCTGGAGGGCGCGCGCGACGGCCGTACGGTCGCCGAGCTGATGGCCTCCGGGCGCACCGTGCTCACCCGCGAGGACGTCATGGACGGCGTCCCCGAGATGATCCACGACGTGCAGGTCGAAGCCACCTTCCCGGACGGCACGAAGCTCGTGACCGTCCACGACCCGATCGTGTGAGAGGCGGCGTGACCGGCCGTATGACTCCCGGAGAGATCCTGTACGCGGAGCCGCCCGTGGCGCTCAACGAGGGCCGCCCGGTGACCCGTCTGACCGTACGCAACACCGCCGACAGGCCCGTACAGGTCGGCTCCCACTACCACTTCGCCGAGGCCAACCCCGGCCTCGGCTTCGACCGCGCCGCCGCCCACGGCCTGCGGCTGAACATCGCGGCCGGCACCGCCGTACGGTTCGAGCCGGGCATTCCCGCCGAGGTGGAGCTCGTACCGCTGGCCGGCAGCCGTACGGTGCACGGGCTGCGCGGCGAGACGGGAGGCGCGCTCGATGGCTGAGCTGTCCCGCGCCGAACCGTCCCGCGCTGACCTGTCCCGCGCCGAACCGTCCCGCGCCGAGCTGTCCCGCGCCGCGTACGCCGACCTGTTCGGGCCGACCACGGGCGACCGGATCCGGCTCGGCGACACCGATCTGCTGGCCGAGATCGAGGAGGACCGCTGCGGCGGCCCCGGACGCGCCGGCGACGAGGCGGTGTTCGGCGGCGGCAAGGTGATCCGCGAGTCGATGGGCCAGTCCCGCGTGACGCGTGCCGAGGGCGCGCCGGACACCGTCGTCACCGGCGCCGTGGTGATCGACCACTGGGGCGTCGTGAAGGCCGACGTCGGCATACGGGACGGGCGGATCACCGCGCTCGGCAAGGCCGGCAACCCGGACACCATGGACGGCGTCGGCCCCGGGCTCGTCATCGGGCCCGAGACGGAGGTCGTCGCGGGCAACGGCCGCATCCTCACCGCCGGCGCCATCGACGCGCACGTCCACTTCATCTCCCCCGGACTGATCGACGAGGCCCTGGCCTCCGGTGTCACCACGCTGATCGGCGGCGGCACCGGCCCGGCCGAGGGCAGCAAGGCGACGACCGTCACGCCGGGCGCGTGGCATCTGGCCCGGATGTTCGACGCGCTGGAGTCCAGCCCGGTGAATGTCGGATTCCTCGGCAAGGGCAACACCGTGAACGCCGCGTCCCTGCACGCCCAACTGCGGGCCGGCGCCCTCGGGTTCAAGATCCACGAGGACTGGGGTGCCACCCCCGCCGTCATCGACGCCTGCCTGGACGTGTGCGAGGAGACCGGCGCCCAGCTGTCCGTCCACACGGACACGCTGAACGAGGCCGGGTTCGTCGCGGACACCTTCGCGGCGGTCGGCGGCCGTACGCTGCACGCGTTCCACGTCGAGGGGGCAGGCGGCGGGCACGCGCCGGACATGCTCACGGCGGTGTCGATGCCCAACGTGCTGCCCAGCTCCACCAATCCGACCCGGCCGCACACCGTCAACACCGTCGACGAGCACCTCGACATGCTGATGGTCTGCCACCACCTCAACCCCGGGGTGCCGGAGGACCTCGCCTTCGCGGAGTCCCGTATCCGGCCGACGACGATCGCCGCCGAGGACGTCCTGCACGACCTCGGCGCCATCTCGATGATGTCGTCCGACTCGCAGGCGATGGGCCGCGCGGGCGAGGTCGTGCTGCGTACGTGGCAGACCGCGCACGTGATGAAGCGCAGGCGCGGCCCGCTGCCCGGCGACACGCGCGCCGACAACCGGCGGATCCGGCGCTACGTCGCGAAGTACACCCTCAACCCCGCCGTCGCGCAGGGCGTCGACCACGAGATCGGCTCCGTCGAGCCGGGCAAGCTCGCCGACCTGGTGCTGTGGGAGCCGGCGTTCTTCGGGGTGAAGCCGTACGCCGTGCTCAAGGGCGGCCAGATCGCGTACGCGCAGGCGGGCGACGCCAGCGCGTCCATCCCGACGCCGCAACCCGTCCTGGCGCGGCGGATGTTCGGCGGATACGGCCGGGCGCCCGCCGCCGTCTCGCTCGGCTTCGTGGCCCCGACGGCGCTGGAGGACGGGCTGCCCGAACGGCTCGGGCTCGGCCGCCGCCTGGTGGCGGCCCGCTCCACGCGCGGGCTCGGCAAGGCGGACATGCGCGAGAACGACGCCCTGCCGCGCGTCGAGGTGACGCCGGACAGCTTCGCCGTCACCGTCGACGGGGAGCTCGTCGAGCCCGAACCGGCCGCCGAACTGCCGCTCGCGCAGCGCTACTTCCTCTTCTGACGGTCCTCTGATGCCGCCCCTCGACGCACCGCAGCCCGTGCCGCAGCCGGGGCCAGAGGGGGTGCCCGTGCGGCAGGGCGCCCGTACGGCGCTGCTCGTGCTGGCCGACGGCCGGTTCCCCGCGGGCGGCCACGCGCACTCCGGCGGCGTGGAGGCCGCCGTCGCCGCGGGCCGCGTCGTGGACGCGCGGACCCTCGCGGAGTTCTGCCGCGGCCGGCTGCACACCGCCGGGCTGGTCGCGGCCGCGCTCGCCGCTGCCGCCGCACTCGGCGCCGACCCGCTCGCGCTGGACGACGCCGCGGACGCCCGTACACCCTCCCCCGCCCTGCGCGGCACCGCCCGCAGGCTCGGCCGCCAGCTGCTCCGTGTCGCCCGCGCCACCTGGCCGCACCCGGAGTTCGACGCGCTCGCCGCCGCCCGCCCCCGCGGCGCGCACCAGCCCGTCGTTCTCGGGCTGACGGCGCGCGCCGCCGGGCTCGGCGCCGCCGACGCCGCGCACTGCGCCGCGTACGAGAGCGTCGGCGGCCCGGCTTCCGCCGCCGTACGGCTGCTCGGCCTGGACCCGTTCGACGCCACCGGCGTGCTCGCCCGGCTCGCCCCGGAAGTCGACCGGCTCGGCGCGGACGCCACCGAAGCGGCGCGGCGCGCCCTGGAGTCGGGCACCGACGCGCTGCCCGCCGCGTCCGCACCGCTGCTGGAGATCGGGGCGGAGGCGCACGCCGGCCGGCCGGTCCGCCTCTTCGCCTCCTGACCACCGCATCCCACACGGTAACCGCCTGTACGACCCGAGGAGCGCAGCATGCATCTCGACCCGCTCGACCCGCTCGACCCGCTCGGCCACGCCGCCGAGCCGCGCGAACGCCACACGTACGGCGCGGAGTCCGGCGCGCGCTCCGCCGTACGGCCCGACGGCACGCGCCGCGCCCTGCGCGTCGGCCTCGGCGGACCGGTGGGCTCCGGCAAGACCGCGACCGTGGCCGCTCTCTGCGGCGCGCTGCGCGGCGAGCTGTCCCTCGCCGTCGTCACCAACGACATCTACACCCGCGAGGACGCCGAATTCCTGCTGCGCGAGGGCGTCCTGGCGCCCGAGCGGATCACCGCCGTGGAGACCGGCGCGTGCCCGCACACCGCCATCCGCGACGACATCTCCGCCAACCTGGAGGCGGTCGAGGACCTGGAGGACGAGACGGGCCCGCTCGACCTGGTGCTCGTCGAGTCCGGCGGCGACAACCTCACCGCCACCTTCTCCCGCGGCCTCGTCGACGCGCAGGTCTTCGTGATCGACGTGGCGGGCGGCGACGACATCCCGCGCAAGGGTGGCCCGGGTGTCACCACCGCGGACCTGCTGGTGGTCAACAAGACGGACCTCGCCCCGTTCGTCGGCGCCGACCTGACGCGGATGGCCGCCGACGCCCGAGGTCAGCGCGGCACGCTGCCGGTGGTGTTCCAGTCGCTCCGCGCGCCCGGCGGGGTGCGCGAAGTCGCGGACTGGGTACGCGCGCGGCACACGGCCTGGACCGCGCGCCCGTGACCGTGGCCGACAGCGACCGTACGGACGCCGGTGCCTCCGCGCGCGCGGAGGCACCGGCCGCCGCGCGCGCGGACGCGCCCCGCGCCGCCACCCCCTGCGGCGTACGGGCCACCGCCCGCGTCACCGCCGCCCCCGACGGCCGCGGCGGCACCGCGCTGCCCGTCCTCGCGGGCGACGGCCCGCTCGCCCTGCGGCGCGTACGCGCCGACGGCACGTGGGCGCGCGCCCTGCTGGTGGGCGCCATGAGCGGGCCGCTCGGCGGTGACCGGTTCGCGGTGGAGGCGGCTGTACGGTCCGGTGCGCGGCTGCGGCTCGGCAGCGTCGCCGCCACGCTCGCGCTGCCGGGCCGGCACGGTGACGCGGCGCGCCACGGCGTACGGCTCACGGTGGACGACGACGCCGACCTGCACTGGCTGCCGGAGCAGCTGATCGCCGCGGAGGGCAGCGACCTCGCGGTCACCACGTACGCCGAACTCGCCCCGCGCGCCCGGCTCGTGCTGCGCGAGGAGCAGGTGCTGGGCCGCGCGGGCGACGCCGCGCCCGGACGGCTCACCAGCAGGCTGCGCGTACACCGGGCCGGGCGCGTCCTGCTCGACCAGGAGCTGGCGTGCGGCCCCGGCGCGCCCGGCGGCTGGGACGGCCCGGCCGTGCTGGCCGGGCACCGGGCGCTGGGGCAACTGGTCGTGGTGCGCCCGGAGTTCGCGGACGGACCGCCCACCGCGCGGCTCCTCGGGGACCACGCGGCACTCACGCCGCTCGCGGGCCCCGCGGCCCTCGTCCAGGTGCTGGGCGCGGACGCGCTGGAGGTGCGCCGCGTCCTGGACGGGGCGCTGGACGGGCTGCTCGGCTGAACGGGCTGCCCGGCCGGGCTCGTACGGGCTGCCCGTACGGACCGACCCGCCTGCCGGGACGTGGGCGTGCTGCGCCAGGATGGAGCGCATGGCGCAGACATCTGAACTCGTGCGGCAGCTGGACCTGCAACCCCACGTCGAAGGCGGCTGGTTCCGCGAGACGTGGCGGACCGGCGCGCAGGGCGCGCCGGACGGGTACCCCGGGCCGCGGGCGTACGCCACCGGCATCTACTTCCTGCTGCACCCCGGCGAGTCCTCGCGGTGGCACCGCGTACGCTCCGACGAGCTCTGGCTGTGGCACCTGGGCGGGCCGCTGCGCCTGCGGCTGGGCGGCGACGGGGCCGTCCCGGACGAGTCGGGCGCCGACGACACGGTGCTGGGGCCGGGCGTGGCCTCCGGCGAGCGGCCGCAGTTCCTCATCCCCGGCGGCCTCTGGCAGGCCGCCGAACCGGCGGGCACGGAACCGGTCCTGGTGACGTGCGTCGTCGCCCCCGGCTTCGACTTCGACGACTTCACCGACATCAAGGACGTCCGGACGGGCTGACCGGGCCGGACGGGCCGAACGGGCCGAACGGGCCGAACGGGCCGAACGGGCCGAGGCGAGCAGCCCGCCGCTCACAGGTGATCGCGGGGCACGACGTGGTCCCAGTTCCGCGAGAAGGCCCGCTTGTCCCCCTCGAAGCCGTCGAGTTCGGCGTGCAGCACGAACTCCTTCCGCGTGCACGCCAGCACCGTGCGCGTGACGGTTCGTACGTCCCAGCCGTCGCGGTGGAACGTCATGGTGGAGACCACCTCGCCGCGTACGGACTCGAAGTCGTCCGCCACCCAGTCGTAGTGCTGGTACGCGCGGCGGCCGACCTCGAGGCCGATGTCGTCGAAGCGTATGACACCGGTGTCCTTGACGACCTCCAGCGAGGAGCGGTAGTCGACGAGGTCGCGGGAGACGCGCCACTGCTGGTCCTTCGGCGCCACCGCCGTGGTGGCGATCGGCGGCGTGCCCTCCGGTTCCTGGAACGGGCGCGGCTCCACCTCGTCGGGTTCGCCCGCGGGCCGTACGGGCAGCAGCAGCCGGCTGGCTCCGGTGAGGACGCCCAGCCGTACGGGCTGCGGCGGCGGCCACGCCAGCGGCCAGTACGAGGTGGACAGCGACAGCCGGATGCGGTGGCCGGCGGGGAACGCCTGCGCCACCCCGTTCAGCTGCACGTCCACCTCGTAGCGCTGCCCGGGGACGAGCACCTCCGGCTCCGCGTCGCCGTTCCGGTGGGTGAAGTTGAGCAGGCCGAACGTGACGCGCGTGGCCCGCCCGTCCGGATTGACGTCCGACAGCCGCGCGGCGACCATCGCCACCGGCCGGCTGGCGGTGAACGCCAGCCGTACGACGGGCCCGCCGAGGATCTCGCAGCGCTCCGCCAGCGTCTCCGTCTCGAACACCAGCGAGCCGCCGTCCTCCTCGCGCTGGTCGTACGGGAGGTCCGGCGGCGCGGCGTACGAGCACCACTTCCCGGCGAACTGCCCCACGGACAGCGGGGATTCGACGCCCATCTCGTGCTCCTCGCACTCCTCCCCCGGCGGGCCCAGTTCGTACCGCGGGCCCAGCACCCGTACGTCGGTGCGGGTGTGCGGGGAGGGCCAGGAGGGCTCGCCGACCCAGCGGCCGGGGCGCTCCGAGTACGCGGTGGAGGGCGGCACGCTGTCCTGCATCCAGAGGCGCAGCATCGGCTCGTCCATGACGCCGTTGTCGATGCCCTTCAGCCAGCGGTCCCACCAGCGGACCGCCTCCTGGAGGAAGCCGATGGCGGGGCCGGGCTCGCCGAGGTGCGGGTACTTGTGCGACCACGGCCCGATGAGTCCCATCCGCGGCACGTCCAGATGCTCGAGCAGCCGGAAGACGGCGTTGGAGTAGCCGTCGGCCCAGCCGCTGACGCCGAAGACGGGGACCTGGACGTCGGCGTAGTTCTCGCAGACGGAGCCGTGCTCCCAGTACGTGTCGCGGCGCTGGTGCCGCAGCCACTCCTCCAGCCAGAGGCCGCTGCCCCGCAGCCGTTCCAGCCACATGTCGCGCCACCGTTCGCCGACGAGCGTGGGGTCGGGCGGGCAGGAGGTGGCGGCGAACATGGTGGACGCCTCGGCGAGGTTGTCCGAGAGCATGCAGCCGCCCATGAAGTGCATGTCGTCGGCGTACCGGTCGTCGGTGAAGGAGGCGATGAGGATGGCGCCCAGGCTCGGCGGGCGGCGGGCGGCGACCTGGAGGGCGTTGAAGCCGCCCCACGAGATGCCCATCATGCCGGTCGTCCCGTCGCACCACGGCTGTTCGGCGAGCCAGGCGAGGATGTCCTCCGCGTCCCGGTGCTCCTGTTCGAGGTACTCGTCCGTCAGCACGCCCTCGGACTCGCCGCTGCCCCGCAGGTCGACCCGTACGCAGGCGTAGCCGTGCCCGGCGAGGTACGGGTGGTGGATCGAGTCGCGCCAGGCGGTGAGGTCGCGCTTGCGGTACGGGATGAACTCCAGGATCGCCGGCACCGGTTCGTCGTCGGACGAGATCGGGCGCCACATGCGGGCCGCGAGACGGGTGCCGTCGGAGACCGGGATCCAGAAGTGTTCGTCCTCCCTGGTCGCGCAGGGCAGCGAGGTCACTTCGCGCATCAGGAAACCTCCTCGTCGCGGGAGTCGGTGCGAGGGCCGACGCGGGGGTCGTCGTCCGTCCCGGTACCGGGGCCGTCGTCCGGCCCGTTGTCGAAGCGGAAGCCGAGTGCCGCCACGGCTCGTTCGTACTTCCGCTCCAGCTCCTCCTCGTCGTCGGCCGCCACGTACACGTGGGCGAGCTCGTAGCTGTAGCTGTCGTGCGCCTGCGTCGTCTCGGAGAGCCGCGAGCCCTCGCCGACGACGGGCACGACCTGCACGCCCGGCACGTCACGGGCCAGCCGCTCGAGCTCGGCGTCGCTCGCGCGCCGCCGGACCACGCCGTCCCGGAAGCGCCGCAGATGGCACTTGGCGGCGAGCGCGTACGGCCCCTCCCGGTACGGCAGGCGCGGGTCGCGGCCGAGCGCGAGGCTGAGCATGCAGTGGTGGTTCGGCACGCCGTCGACGTGCTCGAACAGCTCGGCGTGCGACTGGGAGTGGCGCGGGTTGATCTCCAGGATGCTGACGTCGCCGGTCTCCGGGCGGCAGAAGAACTCGATGCAGAACGTGGAGTCGTCCAGCCCGATCTGCTTGATCACCTTTTTCGAGATCTCCGCCATCCGCCCCTGCGTACGCGCCGGCAGCGCGGACGGGTACTGGTAGCGCATGAAGCTGGAGGTGCCGGGATAGACGAGCGAGTCGACGATCCCGTACACCTCGACCTGCCCGTTCCGGCTGAAGCCCTCCGCGGTGGCCTGCGCTCCGGACAGCGCCTCCTCCACGACGCACGCCTCGCCGCCTGCCTCGGCCACTTCCGCGGGCAGGTCCAGCAGCTGGAGGATGTCGTCGAACGACTTCCCCAGCCGGCCGATGCCCTCCTTGATCGTCGCCACGGCCGAGCGGAACTGCTCGTCGTCCTCGACGCGGTAGGCGAGCTCCGAGGAGTACGACTTCACCGGCTTGATCCAGACCGGGTAGCGCAGGTTCTCCGGCAGCCGCCCGCGCCCGGCGTCGTCCGCCAGGTCGAGCAGCGCGAACGGCGGGTACGCGTCGACGACCTTCCGCTGCTCCAGCCGGCTCCAGAACTTGTGCTCGCACTTCACGACCGCTTCCAGGCTCGCGCCGCGCAGCCCGTACTCGCCGCACAGGAGCGGCACCATGCTGCTCACCGGGAAGTCCCAGTAGCCGACGATCGCGTCGACGGGCCCGTCGTACGCCGCCAGCTGCGCGCGTGCCTTCTCGATCAGCTCGGCGACCCGGATCTCGCCACGCTGCAGCTCCGCCGGCTCCAGCAGCCGGAGGAAGCGGTACTGGTCCGCGTGCGGCATCTCGTTCAGCGTTCGGGTGTTCTTCTCGTCCAGTCCCAGCACGAACACGTGTGCAGGCTCCATCAGGCACCACCTCATCGCGGACGTCTCCCGGGTGCGCGGAAAAGGCGCTGTTCAAACAGCCGGGCGCGTGCGCGTCAGGGCAGCGGCACGCCGCCCGTCGCGTTGAGGATCTCGCCGGTGATGTAGCTGGCCTCCGGGGAGGCGAGGAACACGTACGCGGGCGCCATCTCCGCGGGCTGCGCGGCGCGGCCGAGCGGCGACTGCTTGCCGAAGGACTCCGTGTCGGGCAGCGTCGCCGGGATCAGCGGCGTCCAGACGGGTCCCGGGGCGACCGCGTTGACCCGTACGCCGCGCCGCGCCAGATCCTGCGCCAGCCCCTGCGTGAACGTCGCGATGGCGCCCTTGGAGGCGGCGTAGTCGAGCAGGTGCGGGCTGGGTTTGTACGCCTGTACGGACGTGCTGTTCACGATGGCGCCGCCCTCGGGGATGTGCGGGAGCGCCGCGCGGCACATCCAGAACAGCGCGTACACGTTCGTGCGCATCACGCGGTCGAACTGCTCCGTGGTGATGCCGTCCAGGACGGTCGGCTGCGACATCTGGTAGGCGGCGTTGTTGACCAGCACGTCGACACGGCCGAACTCGGCGACGGCCGTGTCCACCACCCTCCGGCACTCGTCCTCCTCGCGTACGTCGCAGCTCACGGCCACGGCCCGCCGCCCCTCGTCCGCCACGAGACGCCGCGTCTCGCGGGCGTCCTCCGCCTCCTCGTCCAGGTACGTGAAGAGCACGTCGGCGCCCTCCCGCGCGAAGGCCAGCGCCACCGCACGGCCGATGCCCGAGTCGCCGCCGGTCACCACGCAGGACTTGTCGCGCAGCCGGCCGCTGCCGCGGTAGGTGCGCTCACCGTGGTCGGGCCGGGGCTCCATCCCGCCGGTCCAGCCCGGGTGCGGCTGGTCCTGCTGGGGGAACTCCGGCTCCGGGTACTGGTGGGCAGGGTTCCGCGCGGTGCGGTCACCGCCGTTGCCGCGGTCGTTCATCGTGTCCTCCAGGCTGGTCGTCCGGTGGCACACGGCGGCGCCCGCACCGGTCGTGACCGGGTACCCGCGCTCATCCGTTCAATCGGACATCCGCGCACCGGGGCCACCGGGAGAAACAGGGAGGTCAGTCCTCTGGCCTCGCCTGCCGCCGTATGATGGGGCCGTCCGGTGAGGGAGTCGGGGGTCTACGGGAGTGGTGAGGAAGAGTTGACGAGCCAGCTGTGGCAACCTGTCGCGCAGCCGGGCAGCCTGTCGGAACGCATCGTGGCCCAGGTCGAGAAGATCCTCCTCGAGGAGCGGCTCGCCCCCGGCCAACGGCTGCCCCCCGAGCGCGAGATGGCGCAGTTGCTCGGGGTGAGCCGGCCGTCCCTGCGGGAGGCCGTACGGATCCTGGAGGCACGCGGCCGGCTGGTGGTCCGGCACGGTCAGGGCGTGTTCGTGGCCCAGCCCGGCTCCGAGCAGGAGCTGCGCGCCGCCCTGGAGCGGGCGGAGATCAGCATCAACGAGCTGTTCGCCATGCGCGAGGTGCTGGAGGTGCCGGCCGCCGGCTGGGCGGCGGAGCGGATGTCCCCGGAGCAGGCCGCGGGGCTGCGGGAGACGCTGGCGTCGCTGGACACGGCGTTCGACGAGGAGCACCCCGACTTCGCGCGGCTGGCCGGGCTGGACGCCCAGTTCCACCTGGGGATCGCGGGCGCCGCCGGTAACCGCTTCCTGCAGCAGACGAGCAACGTGCTGAACGACATCCTGCTGTCCGGGATGGAGACCACGCTGCTCATCTCCGGCCGCCGCGAGAAGTCGCGCCGTGAGCACCACCGTATCCTCAACGCCCTCACCGCGGGCGACGCCGCGGGGGCACGCCGCGCGGCCCGCGCGCACATCCGCAGCGCGCACCGGGCGGCGCTGACGCGGATGGCGCGGGAGCAGGAGGCGCTGCCCGCCTCCTGACGCCGCAAGGGCGGGGCGACGCACCGTACGGGAGTGGTACAGCGCGGCGCATACGGGCTTCACCCCACGCCCAGGCGCCGCGCCCACGTGGCAAGTTCGTCCGCCAGGGCGTCCGGGACGGTCAGCGGCCCGGCGGGGTCGATCTCCTCGGGTGGCGTCCGGCCCTCGCCGGGCACCCGGCCGCCCGCCTGCCGTACGGACTCGCTCAGCGCCGCGAGCCGTTCCCGCGCGGCGCCGTCCACGGCGGCGCGCTCCACGTCGAACGCCACCACCAGGTGCGCGATGTCCTGGGGCGACGCGGCGTCCTCGGCGGCGAACATGTCGGTGACCCCCGTCGACAGCGACGGGCCGACCACTCCCCCGGTGAACGCCTCGACCAGGAACGCCAGCGCGAAGCCCTTCGCGCCGCCCAGCGGCGCCAGCATGCCGTGCAGCGCCTCCGACGCGTCGGCGGTGGGCCGCCCCGCCGCGTCGAACGCCCAGCCCGGCGGCAGCGGTTCGCCGGTCGCGGCGCGCTGCGCTATGCGGCCGCGCGCGACGGCGCTGGTGGCGAGGTCGACGACGGCCGGACGGCCCGGTGCCTGCCCGTCCTGTGACCTCGCCCCCGGAAAGCCCGCCGCGAGAGGGCTGGTGGACACCACGGGCCGGTGCCCTTCCCACGGGGGCATCACGGCGGGCCCGTTGGAGAGCACGAGCGCGGCCTGGCCCGCCTCGACGGGCGGCAGCGTGTAGATGCCGAGGGCGCCGCAGTGCGACGTACGGCCGACGGTCACGGCCGCGACGCCGTACTGCGTGCAGCGTTCCGCGGCCAGTTCCGCGGCCCGCCAGAGCTGCCAGTGCCCGAGGCCGTGCTGCCCGTCGTACGACACCAGCGGGCCGGTGTCGGTCACCGTCACGAGACGGGCGTCGGCCCGGCAGCCGCCGGCGAGCAGCCGCCGCAGGTAGTACGGCAGCCGCAGCAGGCCGTGGGAGCCGATGCCCCAGCAGTCGGCCAGGACGATGGCGTGCGCCGTGCGCGCGGCCTCGGTGGAGGGCACGCCCGCCGCCGTCAGCAGGGCGGCGGCCAGTTCGCGTGCGCCGCCGACCGTACGCGGGGAGGGGCTGCGTCCGTTCCGTCGCCGCCCGCCTCGTACGGCGCCGCCCTTAGCCGCCTCGTCCTCAGCCGCCTCGTCCTCCGCCGCCTCGTCCTCAGCCGTCATGCGGGGGCTCCCGTCCGCGGTCCACGGCGCCGACCGCGTGTGCGGCGGCGCCACCGGTGAGGACCCGTTCGATGTCCTCGGCGAGTATCCGGGCGATGCGCCGCTGGCTCTGCTCGGTGATCCCGGCGACGTGCGGGGTGAGCAGCACGTTGTCGAGGTCCTCGAGCCGTCCGCGGCTCGGTGGTTCGACGGCCCGCACGTCGAGTGCCGCGCCCCCGAGCCGGCCGCCGGCCAGCGCGTCGGCGAGCGCTTCCTCGTCCACGGCCGCCCCGCGCCCCGCGCTGACCAGCAGCGCGCCGGGCGGCAGCAGGGACAGCAGCCGCGCTCCGACCATCCCGCGGGTGGCGGGTGTGGCGGGCAGGTGGACGCTGAGGACGTCGGCCGCGGCGGCGGTGTCGTCCAGGGCGGCCAGCCGTACGCCGTACTCGGCGAGCCGCGGGTCGTCGTCGCGTACGTACGGGTCGTACGCGACGACGCGCATGTCCAGCGCGCGTGCGGCGCGGGCGACGGCGAGCCCGGTGGCGCCCAGGCCGAGCAGACCCCAGGTGCCGCCGGACAGTTCGCGGACCGGGTCGCGCTCCCAGCCACCGGCGCGGGTGCGCCGGTCCAGCGGGACGGTGCGGCGGGCGAGCGCGAGCGCGGCGCCGAGGGTGTACTCGGCGACGCTGGTGGCGTTGGCGCCGAGCGCGGCGACCACGACGACGCCCCGGGCGTCGGCCGCGGCGACGTCGATGTTGTCCAGGCCGACGCCCGCGCGCGCCACGAGCGCCAACCGGGGCAGCGCGGCGAGCAGTTCGCCGGTGACGCGGGTGCGGTTCCGTACGACGAGGGCGCGCGCACCGGCCGCGGCCTCGTACAGCTGCCGCGGGTCGCTCCACGCGCCCGGTTCCCGGCGGACGCGCAGCCGGGTGCCGAGAGCGTCGAACGGCTCGCCCCACACGTCCTCGACGACGGCGACGTCCGGCGGCGGCACGGACGCGGGCGCGGCGTACGCCCGTCGGCCGCTCACAGGGCCCGCGCGGCGTGGCGGGCGGAGGTGGTGCCCATGGTGTCGGCCATGGCTGCTGCTCCCTCCCTCTCGGGCGCGGTCAGGCGCTCGGGTACAGCTTGGTGAACACGAACTCGCGGTGGCCGAGCGACTCGGCGGCCGTCAGCCGCCCGTTGACCGTGCGTGCGACGACGTCCGCCAACTGGTCGCCGGCCTCGCTGAGTACGCATTCGCGGCGCAGCAGCCCCGAGCAGTCCAGGTCGATGTGCTCGGACATGGTCTCGGCGGTCTTCGGGTTCGCGGTGAGCTTGACGACGGGTTCGACGGGGTTGCCGATCACGTTGCCCTGGCCGGTGGGGAACAGATGGACCACGGCGCCCGCGGCGGCCATCAGCGTGATGCACTCGGCGGCGGCCGAGGAGGTGTCCATGAAGTTGAGGCCGGGGCGTACGGGTGCCTCCGCCGGTTCGAGCGCGGCCACGACGGGGCGGGTGCCGAGCTTGGCGATGTTGCCCATCGCCTTCTCCTCGATGGTGGAGAGCCCGCCGGCGATGTTGCCCTGGGTCGGCTGCGAGCCGAGCAGGTCGGCGCCCTCGCGTTCGATGACGGTGAGGTAGCGGTCGAACAGCCGCTGGAAGTCGGCGCGTACGCCGTCGTCGGCGCAGCGTTCGGCGATCAGGTGCTCGCCGCCGGTGAGTTCGGTGGTCTCGCCGAAGAGGACGGTGCCCCCGGCGTCCACCCAGCGGTCCACGACCTCGGCGGTGGTGGGGCAGGAGCCGAGGCCCGAAGTGGTGTCGGACTCGCCGCACTTGACGGAGAGCATGAGTTCGGCGGGTGCGGTGGGCTCGCGTACCAGCTCGCTCGCGTCCTGCAGGAAGCGCTGCGCGGCGCGGGACGCCTCCTCGATGACCTTCAGGTCGCCGCGGCCCTCGATGGACACGCCGTGTACGGGCTTGCCGGTGCCGGCGATGCCGTCCACGACGCGGGCCGTCCAGTTGGGCTCGATGCCGATCACGACGACGGCGGCCACGTTCGGGTTCCGGCCGGTGCCGATGAGCGTACGGAAGGTCAGCTCCAGGTCGGCGCCGAACTGAAGCCGCCCGTAGGCGTGCGGGAGGGCGAGGGTGCCGGGTACGACGTGGGCCACCGCCTCGGCGGCGGCGTTGGAGAGGTCGTCCACGGGCAGGATCACCACGTGGTTGCGTATGCCGACGGAGCCGTCCGCCCGCCGGTATCCGGTCAGGCCGTCCGGTGCTGCCACCGTGCGCTCCTCACGTTGTGGACGTGTACGTACTCGCCGGGCGCGATGGCCGCCGTGGCGACGGCGGTGTGCACGCCGTACTCGATGACGCGTTCGCCCTCGGGAATGTCCGTCAGTGCGAACTTGTGCCCCAGCGGCACCTCCGAGACCAGCTCGAGGCGGTGCGAACGGGGGCCGTGCAGATAGCCGCCCTCGACCGGCCCGGGGGCAAGGTCGCGGACCGCCACGGCGACGTTGTCGCCCTCGCGGTGGGCCAGGAAGTCGGGTGGGGAGCTGGTGTCGGACGCCATGGTGCACTCCTCGTGAGGGTCCGGTGATGATCCGTGGAACCGTGCGACGGTGCGCGAGTGGTCTGACCTCTGTCCTCGGATCGTAAGTAACCGGAACCCCTGCGTCAACGCTCTGTCCAAGGTCTTGATGGACTGCGGCTGTTGTGCCACATTCCCCTGTTACGTCTTCGAAATCGATTACAAGAAGGGTCGCATGGTTCCGGTTCCAGCAGCAGACCAGGCCGTCGAGTCCGGAGAACTGGCCGGTCACCACGCGCTGGTGACCGGCGCCGCACAGGGCATCGGCCGCGCCGTCGCGGAGACCCTCGCCGAACGGGGCGCACGCGTCACGGCGGTTGACCTCTCGCCGGAGGTCGGCACGCTCGCCGCACCGGAGTCCGCGTACGGCGGCGCGCTGCACACCCGCGTCGCCGACCTCGGCGACGCGGGCGACCTGCGCGCGCTCGGCGCGCTCTGCGAGGGCGCTCCCGGCGGAGGCACTCCCGGCGGAGGCGCCGAAGCCGCCGTGCATCCCGCGCCGTCGCCCGTGGACGTACTGGTCAACTGCGCCGCCGCGTACCCGCCCGGCGGCCTCCTCGACAGCACCGACGACGACTGGCTCCGCGTGCTGCGCGTCAACGTGCTCGCCGGCGCTGCCCTCGCCCGCTCCCTGGCCCGCGGGCTGATACGGCGGCAGCGGCCCGGCGCGATCGTGAACGTCGGCAGCGTGCAGGAGGCCCTGCCGCTGCCCGGCCACGCCGCCTACGTCACCAGCAAGGGCGCGCTCAGCGCCATGACCGGCGCGCTCGCGGTCGAGCTGGGCGAGCACGGCATCCGCGTCAACGCCGTGAGCGTGGGGCTGGTCCAGAGCGAGACGCTCAACACCAAGCTGGGCGACGGCTTCTGGGCCGGACAGGACGTGCCGCCGCCCACGCTCCTCGGCCGCCTCGGCACGCCGCGGGAAGCGGCGGAGGCGGTCGCGTTCCTCTGCTCCCCGCGCTCCTCCTACGTCACGGGCGCGGTGCTCGCCGTCGACGGCGGCCGGCGACTGAGCCGCCGTACGGACCCGCAGCTCCCGGCCGCACCCCAAGGGGGCGCCGTATGACGGGCGGTACGGACCCCGGGCGCGGCTCCGCGCGTTCCGCGGAAGGCGGCACCGTACGGTCCCGCACCGCCGCCGGCCGGATCACCGACGTGTCGGTGTTCTGCGTGCCGCCCCGCTGGATGCTCGTCCGCGTCCGCACCGACGCGGGACTCACCGGCTGGGGCGAGGCGATCGTGCCGAAGCGCCGCCGCGCCGTGCTGGGCGCCGTCGAGGACATCGCCGCGAACGTCACCGGCGCCGACGCCGGGCGCGCCGGCGAGCTGTGGCACCGCATGCGGCGCGGCGCGTTCTTCCGCGGCGGCCCCGTGCTGGCGACCGCGGCCGCCGCCGTCGACCAGGCGCTGTGGGACATCAAGGGCCGCTCCCTGTCCGCGCCGGTGCACGAACTCCTCGGCGGCACCGTACGGGAGCACATCCCGGTCTACGCGTGGATCGGCGGCGACCGCCCCTCCGACGTCGTCGAGCACGCGCGGGCGCGCCTCGCGCAGGGCTTCCGCACGGTGAAGATGAACGCCACGGAGGAGCTGGACCACCTCCCCACCGCGCGCGCGGTGGACGCGGTGACGGAACGGGTCGGCGCGCTGCGGGACGCGTTCGGCGACCGCCTGGACATCGCTCTGGACTTCCACGGCCGGGTGCACCGTACGGCGCTGCGCCCGCTGCTGGCGGAACTGGAGCAGTACCGCCTGCTGTGGGTGGAGGAGCCGCTCGCACCCGGCCACGAGGACCTGCTGCCGGAGGTGGCGGGGCTGGCCGGCGCGACGCGGATCGCGACCGGTGAACGCCTTACCTCGCGCTGGGAGTTCCGCCTGCTGCTCCAGCGGGGCGGGGTGGATGTGCTCCAGCCGGACGTGTCCCTCACCGGGCTGCACGAGCTGGCCGTCATCTGCCGGCTCGCCGAGTCGTACGACGTGGCCGTCGTGCCGCACTGCCCCAACGGCCCGGTGTCGCTGGCCGCTTCACTGCAGGTGGCGGCGGCCTGTCTGAACGTCCCGCTGCACGAGCAGTCGCTCGGACTGCACTACCACTCCGGTTACGCGGGGCTGCCAGCAGGCGAGATGGGCGACTACCTCGCCGATCCCGCTCCGCTGACACCCGCCGACGGCGTTCTCCCGGTGCCGTACGGGCCGGGCAACGGCATCGAGGTGGACGAGGCCGCCGTACGCGCCCGCGACGGTGCCTGGACACTACCCGACCCCGATTGGCGGCACCCGGACGGGCGGACGGCCGAATGGTAGCCCCGCCCGCCAGACCGGAGCCGCGAGCGGAGCCGCGGGCGGAGCGCGCGGCCACTTGCCGTCGAAGCGGGCGCGGCGACCCCTTCCGCGTACGTCCCGCTCGACGGAAGGACCGTGGCTCTCCGCACGCCCATCAGCCCGCGGACGGCTCCGGGCGCGCTGCTGACGGAGCATCCGGCGGCCGACGCGGCGGGAGCGATCGTTCGGGCCCCTGTGTGGCGCCGTGCCGGGCGTCGCCGGAGGGCGCACCCACGGGGCCGCGCCGGAGGCTCGTACGGCCGGTGCCGAACGCGTCGGTCGCACCGTACGGAGCGCGCGGCCAGGGCGCGCCGGGCAGCCACAACGGGCGCATCGCAGACGACAGTTGCACGTTCCGCACGCGGCGACCGCGGCGGACGGACCAGAGGGAGCAGACGGCGATGACGGCTGACGTCGAGACCGTGGTCGCGGGCGGAGCCCTGCTAGGCGAGGCGCCCGTGTGGGACGCGGACGCGGGCGTGCTGCGCTGGGTGGACATCCTGCGGCACGAGATCCACCGCTTCGACCCGCGCACCGGCCGGGACACGGCGGAGCGCGTCGGCGGGCCGGTGGCCGCGCTCGCACCCGCCGCGGGCGGCGGTCTGCTCGCGGCGGTCGGCGACACCGTACGGCTGCTGCCCGGCGACGGAGCCCGGCAGCCGTACGGATCCGGGCACCCGCTGGCCCGGCTGCCCACCGGGGACAGGGCGAACGACGGAAAGTGCGATCCGTACGGACGCTTCCTCGTCGGCACGCTCACCGAGCGCAAGGACCCGGGCGCCTGCGCGCTGTACCGGCTGGACGGCCCGGACCGGGTGACTCCGGTCATCTCCGGGGTCACCGTGTCGAACGGCCTGGACTGGAGCCCGGACGGCACCCGGCTGTACTTCGCCGACACCCCGACCCTCGCCGTGGACGTCCTGGACTACGACCCCGAGTGCGGACTGGCCACCGGACGCCGCCCGTTCGCCGATCTGCGGGACGCCCCGGGGCGCCCGGACGGGCTGACGGTCGACGCGGAGGGCGGGGTGTGGGTGGCGCTCGTCCGCGGCGGCGAGGTGCGCCGCTACACCGCGGACGGCCGGCTGGACGAGGTCGTACGGCTGCCCGCGCGGCTGGTCACCAGCTGCGCGTTCGGCGGTCCGGAGCTGGCCGAACTGTACGTGACCAGCGGGCGGTTCGGGATGACGGACGACGAGGTGGCGCGGGAGCCGGCGGCCGGCGCGCTGTTCCGGATCCGGCCCGGCGTCCGGGGGCGGCAGGCGCACGCGTGGCGCCCGTTCTGACTTCGAAATCGTTTTCCGTTGACGCCCGTACGGGCCTTTCCTAAGATCTGCGGATCGGTCAGAGGTCAAACCACTTATCCAAGCCCGCGCGATCGACGGGCAGCCGCGCAGCGACACAGAAGCGGAACGACAGGAGCCTCGACATGAGCAACGCGTGGTCCGCAGACGGCAGCACTCGACGTACGTTCCTCGCCGCGGGCGGCGCCCTGGCGGCGGGCGCCGCGTTCGGCCTCACCGGCTGTTCCGACCCGTCACAGGGCAAGAGCTCCAACGTGATCAAGGTCCCCGACCCGAAGCGCAAACTCCCCAAGGGCGACGTCAGCCTGAGAGTGATGGACAGCGGCGACACGAAGGCCGCGTTCTGGGAGGAGTTCGCAGCAGCATACGAGAAGAAGCACGGCAACATATCCGTCGACTACGCCGCGCTCCCCTGGAACCGCATCGAGGAGGTCGCCCCCCTCGGCATCCGGAACGGCACCGCGCACGACATCCTCCAGCTGCCGCAGAGCATGCCGCTGGCGAAGGCGGTCGCCGAGGGCTGGGTGGCGCCGGTGAACGACCTCATCCCCGACTTCGAGAAGTGGCGGGCGGGCTTCCCCGAGGGCACGTTCGTCGAGGGCGTGCAGGTCTTCGACGGCAAGCTGTACGCCGTGCCGCCCGCCAGCGAGCAGCGGCACCAGGCGCTGCTGCACTACAACACCCGGCTGATGGAGGAGGCGGGCTACGACCCGCAGGCGAAGCCCCTGACGTGGGATCAGTTCCGGGCCGCCGCAAAGAAGATCACGAAGCAGGGGAACGGGCGCAGCTACGGCTTCGTGCTCGAGGTGGCGCAGCCGGAGCGGCTGGAGTTCCTCGTGCACTACCTCGCCTCCTCGGCCCGTTCGGCGTCCGTCAACTACCGGCCGCACGGCTTCATCGACCCCCGCAAGGGCGAGTTCGCGTACACCGACGACGCCTTCGCCGAGGCCATCGAGCTGCTGCTGGCGCTGAAGAAGGACGGGAGCGTCTTCCCCGGTTCCAGCTCGCTGACCGCGCCGGAGGCGTGGCCGCGCGTGCTGCGCGGGCACGCGGGCATGGTCGCGGCGGGCCCCTGGGTCACCGAGCAGTGGCAGGAGGAGAAGCCGGACTTCGACTTCGGTGTGGCCGGCCACCCGGTCGCCGGGCCCGACGGGTATCCGATGAGCTACCCGATGTTCGGCACGGACGGCGTCGTCGTCTTCGCCAAGAGCAAGGCCAAGCCGGTGGTCGGCGACGTGCTGTCGTACCTGGGGAGCCTCGCGGGCCAGCAGGCGTGGGGCAAGATCGTGGGCGCGGGCAACCCGCCGATCAACGAACAGGCCCGCGAGGCCGCCAAGAAGGGCGCGAGCCCGCAGGCGCGGCAGTGCCTCAAGCTGGCCGACGCGATGCGCTCCCGGCCCGAGCCGGTCACCCGCAACTCCCAGGTCACGCTGCTCGCCGAGAAGCAGAAGCAGGTCACGCCCAGCTTCGGCGAGGTCGTACAGGCGCTGTTCCTGGGCAAGACCGACGACGTACGGGGCGAGCTGCGCAAGCTCAGCGACCGCAGCGACCGGCTGCTCGACAAGGCCGTCGCGGACGCGCGCAAGGAGGGCGTGAAGGTCTCCCGCGAGGACTTCGTGTTCCCGGACTGGGACCCGTCCCGCGACTACACCGGCTCCGGGCCCAAGCCGAAGTGACGCCGCCTCAACTCCCCCGCCCGGACCGCCCGGACCGCCCGGACCGCCCGAACCGCCCGCCGGACCGCCCGCCGCCCAGCCCGCTGCACGACCACAGGAGACCGTACGGATGAGTGCCTTCACACAGACCTCCGCGCTGGTCCGGGACGGGACCGGCGGCGGCTCGCTCCGGCAGCGCATCTGGCAGGCCCGCTGGTGCTACCTCTTCATGGCGCCGTCCCTGGTGCTGGCCCTGCTGTTCACGTTCTATCCGCTGGCGTCCTCCTGGTACATCTCCTTCCTGGAGTGGTCCGGGCTGGACTCCGAGCGGAAGTTCGTCGGCCTGGACAACTACCGGGAAGTGGTCGAGGACCCGTACTTCTGGGCCGCGTTCGGCCGCACCTTCGCCTTCGCGGCGGCAGCCGTGCCGGTGATGCTGGTGCTGGCCCTGGTCATCGCGATCGTCGTCAACGACCAGGCGCTGCGGCTGCGTACGGTGTTCCGTACGGTCTTCTTCCTGCCGGTCGTCACCACGACGGCGATCGTCGGCGTGGTCCTGTCGATGATCCTCAATCCGTTCGACGGCCCGCTGAACGCCTTCCTCCTCGACCTGGGTCTCATCGACGCGCCCGTGGACTTCCTCGGGGACCCGGATCTGGCCATGTGGTCGGTCGCGGGCGTCTTCGTGTGGAAGTGGATGGGCATCTCGATGATCTACTGGCTGGTCGCCCTGCAGACCGTCCCGCAGGACGTCTACGAGGCGGCCCGGGTGGACGGCGCCGGCCGCTGGCACACGCACCGGCACATCACGCTGCCGCTGATCGCCCCGTTCGGCGTGATCATCTCGCTGATCGCCTTCGTCGGGGCGCTCCAGACGTTCCCGCTGATGCAGGCGATGACGCAGGGCGGGCCCGCGTTCTCCACCGAGCTGGTCGAGGTCTACATCTACCGGCTGGCGTTCGCCGCCGAGCACCAGCCGCGGCTGGGCTACGCGTCCGCCGTCGCCGTCGTGTTCGGCGTCACCGTGCTGGCGCTCACCCTGCTCCAGGCGTGGGGCATCCGCCGGCTGCACGTCACCCGGCGGGACGCGAAGGACGCCGCGGACGCGCGGGAACCGGAGGAGGCGTCATGACGGCAGTCGGCACACCCGCCGCGGCCCGTACGCGTACGGACCGCACGGAGCACACAGCGCCCGGGGACCGTACGGACCGCCCGCGCCGGATACGTCTGCCACGCCGGCCGCGTGCCCGCGAGATCGTGGTGACGCTGGTCCTGATCCCGGTCTGCCTGGTGTGGCTCTACCCGTTCGTGTGGATGGTCAGCGCCTCTCTGAAGACCGACGACGAGATCTTCGGCAGCACGTCGCTGCTGCCGGAGGAGTTCCAGTGGGACAACTACAGCCGCGCCTGGTACGAGGCGAACATCGGCCCGTACTTCTGGAACACCCTGATCGTCACGGTGGCCACGGTGGCGATCGTGACCGTCACCACGGCGATGATCGGCTACGTACTGGGGCGCTACCCCTTCCCCGGCAAGAAGCTGGTGATCGTCTGCCTGGTGGGCACGCTGTTCCTGCCGGAGGGCTACACGATCATCCCGGTCTTCGAGCTGGTGAACCAGCTCGGCCTGTCCGGCTCGCTCGCGGGCATCGTCCTCGCCGAGTCGGGCGGCGCCCACGTGATCATCATCCTGCTGTTCGCGGGCTACTTCCGGCAGTTGCCCAAGGAGCTGGAGGAGGCCGCCCGTATCGACGGGGCGGGCTTCCTGCGGACGTTCTGGACGGTGATGCTTCCGCTGGCCAAGCCGGCCGTCGCCACCGCGGTGATCCTCACCCTGATGCGGGTGTGGAACAGCTTCCTGATCCCGCTGGTGCTCACGCTCGCCCGCCCCGACCTGCGGACCCTGGCGGTGGGGGTCTACTCCTTCGAGGGCCAGAACCTGACCGACTGGTCCGGCCTGGCCGCCGCCTCCACCATCAGCCTGCTGCCCATCGTCCTGGTCTTCCTGGTGCTGCAGCGCTACTTCATCGAAGGCGTCGCCGGCGCTGTCCGCGGCTGAAATCAAGGAGCGTCATGCTGTTCGGAGTCTCCTACTACCACGAGTACCAGCCCTACGACCGGCTCGCCGAGGACGTCGCGATGATGCGGGACGCCGGCATCGACTACGCCCGCGTCGGCGACTCGGTGTGGGCCCTGTGCGAGCCGTCCGAGGGCCGCTTCGAGACGGAGTGGCTGCGGCCGGTGCTGGACGCCCTCCACGAGGGCGGCATCGAGGTGGTGCTGACCACGCCCACGTACGCGATACCGGCGTGGCTGGCGCGGCGCCACCCCGAGGTGCTGGCACGGGCCACGGACGGGCGGCGGGCGTCGTTCGGCGGCCGGCAGAACGTCAACATCGCGCACCCCGCGTACCGTTTCCACGCCGAACGGGTAATCCGCGCCCTGCTGTCGGAGTACGCCCGGCATCCGGCGGTCATCGGCTTCCAGGTGGACAACGAGACCGGCTCCGGCTTCGTCGACAACGACGACGTCTTCGACAGCTTCGTCAGCCGGCTCAAGGAGCGGTTCGGCAGCGTCGACCGGCTCAACGAGATCTGGGGGCTGAACTACTGGTCGCACCGGCTCGGCGACTGGTCCGATCTGTGGCGCCCCGCACCGCGCGTGCCGATCGGCTGCGGCATGTCGGGCAACACCAACCCCGGCTACGACCTGGAGTGGCGCCGCTTCCAGGCCACCCTGGTCAACGGGTTCCTGCGGTGGCAGAAGGGGATCGTGCGGGAGTACGCACGCGAGGACCAGTTCGTCATCCAGGACATGGTCGGCGGGCACGGCCGCTCCGATGTGGACCGCCACCAGGTGTCCCAGATCGTCGACGTCGTCGCGGAGAACTTCCCGCACGCCTCCCAGGACGCCCTGGCCCACCCGGCGCCCGAGCACACCGTCGCCTTCCCCGGCGACCGCGCGGGCACCGGCGCCGTACAGCTCTACCAGCGCGCCGACATGGCCCGCAGCGGCCGCCAGGAGAACTTCTTCATCCCCGAGATGAACCCCATCAGCGTCGGCGGCGCCGACAACACCTTCCCCGGCTACGACGGCCAGTGGCGGATGGCGGCGTACGCGACGATCTCGCGCGGCGCCGAGATGGTCGCGTACTGGCACTGGCACAGCCTCCACTACGGCGCCGAGACGTACTCGCACGGCATCCTCAACCACGACCTCGGGCCCAACCGCTGCTACAACGAGATCGCCCGCGTCGGCGCCGAGCTGAAGGAGCACGGCGAACTGCTCACCGGGCTGCGCCCCGAGGCCGAGGCCGCGCTGCTGTACTCGCAGGACAGCCGGTACGCGTTCGAGTTCCAGCCGTGTCTGAAGACGCCGCAGGGCGCCCCCGACCACGGCTGCTACCAGCGTGTCTTCGACACGTTCTACCGCGGCCTGTTCGACGCCCGTGCGCAGACCGCGGTCGTCCACCCGCCGCAGGACTTCGACGGCTTCCCGGTGCTGGTCGCGCCCATGCTGTACGTCGCCGACGACGCGCTGCTGGAACGGCTCACGGCGTACGCGGAGGGTGGCGGGCACCTGGTGCTGACGTTCCGTTCCGGCTACGGGGACGAGCACGGCCGCGCCCGCTGGGCCGACCGCGCCCCCGGCCCGCTGCGCAAGGCGGCCGGGCTGAGCTACGGACTGTACTCGAACCTCGCCACCCCGCTGCCGGTCAGCGCCGCCGACGGAGCCGGGCAGCCGTACGGCGGCCTCAGCCTGCCCGCCGGCGTACAGGCCCACGCCTGGGCGGACGAGCTGGAGCTGGAGGGCGCGCAGCCGCTCGCGTACTACGACCACCCGCACTTCGGGCGCTACCCGGCCGTGACGACGCGGCAGTTCGGCGCCGGCCGGGTCACATACGTGGGGACGCTCCCCGACGCGGCCTTCAGCCGCGCGCTCGCCGACTGGGTGCTGCGCGCGTCCGGGGTGGCGCCGCTGGGCGAGGGGCTGCCGGAGTCCGTACGCGTCACGCGGGCGCGTGCGCGCGACGGCAGGCGGCTGTGGTTCCTCAGCAACTGGTCGTTCGACACACACCGTCTCGCCGACCCACCGGTCGCGGGGCGGGACCTGTTCGACGGCCGGCAGGCAACTGCCGGAACGGGCCTGGAACTCGGGCCCTGGGACAGCACGGTCATCATCGAGGACTGAACGGAGTCGATCACACATGCAGTTGAGAAGAAGGCAGTTCCGAAGAGGGCGGCGGCCGGGCCCGCGGGCCGCACGGCAGCATCTGGCGGCGCTCCTCGCGGCCGCCTTACTGGTCACACTGCCGGGGCTCGCGACGGCGGCACCCGGCGCCTCCGGCGACGACGGCTCCCCCGCCGCCGGGAAGCCGTCCACAGTGTCCTCGGTGGCCTCGGAGAAGGGGCCGGTCGGCTGGGACACGTACCGGAAGCTGGACGGCATGGACCAGCTGCGGCGCGGCGGCCAGATCCGGCAGTCCTCCAGCTACGACCGGTCCGGCGGCAACGACGACGGCTTCGTGGGCACGTACTCCTGCCTGCGCGAGAGCGGTGACGGCTGCGTCATCGCCGAGTCGGAGGGCGCAGGTGAGCTCCAGTCGATCTGGTTCACGCGGCTGTCCAACGACGTGCCGGGCGACGTGAGCGACACCGGGAACATCACGATCGAACTCGACGGCGAGACCGTGCTGGAGGGCAACCTTCAGGACATCGTCAGCGGCAAGAAGGGCGCGCCGTTCAGCTGGCCGCTGGTCGGCAACAACTTCGACACCTCCGGCGGCGCGGTCATCAAGGTGCCGATGCCGTACCGCGAGTCGATGAAGGTCACCGTCGAGAAGAACCCGCTGTTCCACCACGTGACGTACCGCAGCTTCGCGGACGCCGACGGCGTCGAGCGGTTCGACCCGTCCGACAAGGCGGAGGACGTGCTGCGCACGATGCGCGCGTTCGGCACCGCGGACCCCAAGCCGCGGGCCGAGGGCGCCGGCACGGCCCGCAAGGAGCTGGACGTGCCCGCGGGCGGCAGCGCCACCCTGGCCCGGCTGCGCGGCCCCGGCGAGATATCCCAGCTCCGGGTGCGGCTGCCGCAGGTGCTGCGCTCCCCGCGCTACCGCGACGACGGACGCGCCTTCGGCGAGGGCGGCGGCAGCACCTTCCGGATGGCCGTCGACCCGGACAACGAGGGCGTACGGCTGACCCGCCGCTACGACCCCGTGATCGGCGGCCAGACCTCCCGCGTCCTGGTCGACGGCAAGGAGGCCGGCCAGTGGAAGACGGGTGAGGCGCAGCCCGAGGGGCGCTGGGCCGACCAGACCCTGGAGATCCCGGCCGCGCTGACCAAGGGCAAGGACCGGATCACCGTCAAGCACGAGTTCGTGTCCTCCGAGCGGGACGTGAACGAGTTCCGGTACGACGCCGCGAGCCGCGTCGGCGGCGACTGGACCCGTACGGACGTGCTGGACCTGGGCGAGGGGCGCCCCGGCGAGGAGGAGTCACACGGCTACCGCATCAGCGGCGAGACGTGGAAGGGGCCGCGCGACGGCCGCTACCCGCTGACCGACAAGGAGAAGAAGCAGCTGACCGCGTCCGACGAGCTGCTGGCGGACGCGCGGCTGCGCGTCACGTTCGACGGCAGGCGCACGGTGGACGCACCGCTCGGCGAGTTCTTCGGCTCGGGACTGGGCGAGTACGACGTGCGGACGCTGATGTTCTCCATGGATACGGCCCCGGACGGCTGGTACACGGCGTGGTGGCCGATGCCGTACGCGAAGAGCGCCGTCGTGGAGCTGGTGAACTCCAGCGTGCAGAAGATCGAGGGCGGCACGGCCGAGGTCACGCACGCGCCGGACGCGTCGGCGCCCGAACGGCTCGACCCGCAGGGCGGCTCCGGCTACTTCCACGCCACGGGCAAGCGCAAGGAGACCACCGACGGACGCGACTGGTCGTTCCTCGAGACCGGCGGCCGCGGCGTCTACTACGGCGCGACGCACAGCATGCGCGGCCTCATCACCTCCGGGAACCGGCGGAACTACCTGGAGGGCGACGAGCGCGTGTACGTCGACGGCGGGCTCAGCCCGGCCATGTACGGCACGGGCAGCGAGGACTATTACGAGTCCGGCTGGTACTTCATGGGCGGCACCACCTTCTCCATGCCGGTCGCGGGCAACCCCGCGTACGAGCTGGACGGCGACGGCTGCAAGTACGACTGCACCGGCACGTACCGGCTGCAGATCGGCGACGCCGTCAGCTTCGGTTCGGGGCTGAAGTTCGGCATGGAGCACGGGCCCGCCTCCAACGAGCCGGGCGACTACAGCTCGACGGCGTACTGGTACGGCCAGGAGACCGCGGCCGCGCGCCAGAGCGACACCGTCGACGTCACCGACCCGGAGAGCCGCGAGGCGCACGGCTACCGCGCGGAAGGCGAGTCGGAGGCGTCCCTCACCTCCACGTTCGAGGGCGATGACGACGACGTCAGCTACACCTCCGGCGTCACCGCCGCCGAGGGCGCCGTGTCGTTCCGCGTCGCCGCCGACGGCGACAACTCGGGCGTACGCCTGCGGCGCCTCGGCGACCAGAAGGAGGGCTACCAGCGCGCGGCCGTCTCCGTGAACGGCAAGCCGGCGGGCGTATGGTCGACCACCCGCGGCAACGGCACGTCCCGCTGGCTGGAGGACACCTTCGAGATCCCGGCGGCCCTTGCCGAGGGCCGTTCGGAGCTGGAGATCACCCTCACCCCGGAGGACGGCTCCCCCGCCTGGAGCGCCGCACGCTACGACGTGGCGTCGCACGTGCCGCCGTTCGCCGACGGCGCCGCGCCGGAGCAGGTCGGCGGCGTGCGCGCGGCAGGCGACGGAACCAACGCCGTCGACGTGCAGTGGTCGCCCGCGCGGGACGACGTGGGCGCGGCAGCCTACGAGGTGTACGCCTCGAAGGACCCGTCCGTGCCGGTGAACTCCCGCACGCTGCTCGGCGAGACCCGGCACCTGGCGTTCCGCCACAGCGGACTGGGTCTGGAGGAGAAGTGGCACTACCGCGTGCGGGCCGTCGACGCGGCCGGGCACAAGGGCAAGGCGTCCGCCGTGGCCTCGGGCACCAGCGGGAACGCGCTCGTGCACGAGGCGGAGGACCTGCTGCCGCCGGTCAGCGCGGACGCTCCGGTGGAGGCGCAGGCCAACTGCTGCGGCGTGGTCTGGTCCGGCGACGCGCAGCTGTGGTTCCGCGCCACCAAGGCGGACCAGCAGGTCACGGTCGAGTTCAGCGTGCCGCGGGACGGCACGTACGACTTGGCCACCGTGCTCACCAAGGCGCCGGACTACGGCAACGCGGCGTTCGGGGTGGACGGCGAGGCCCTCGGTGACGCGTTCCGCGGGTACGACCCGAAGGTGGGCAAGACGGACTGGGTCGACCTGGGCAACCGGAAGCTGGCAAAGGGCAAGCACCGGCTCACGCTGACCGTGACGGGCAAGGACGCGGACGCGACCGGCTATCTGGCCGGGCTCGACGCGATCCGTACGACCCGTACCGGCTGAGCGGAGGAGCATCAGGAACACGGGCACCAACGCGGCGGCGGGGTGCGGGCGTAACGGCGTCCGCGTCCCGCCGCCGTCGTGCTCCGCGCCCGTACGGGGCACGTTGCTCCGGGTCCCCGGCTGCCAAGTCGGCGCAGGCCAGGCGGTGTTACGCTCGTCCGCATGGCGCCAGGCAGTCTCTTCCTCTGACGCGCTCCTCTCGATGAGGTGCGGACGACGGCCGGAGTGAACCCTCCTCCGGCCGGGTGACGTGTGGTCGCAGAACCCCGCCGCCCGATCCGCCGCGGCCTGTCGGCACGCTTCCGCACCCTCTCCCCGGTCACTCTCACACCGTCTCCCCACCGAGAATCGAGCGAACGAGCATGCATGACTGGTTCCGCGCCCACAGCAGCGCCCTGAGCGGCCTCGACCCCGACGCACCCCTGGACGACCTCGAACCGCTGCGCGACCTCGTCGGCGACGCCCGAGTCGTGGCCGTGGGCGAGGGCGCCCACTTCGTACGCGAGTTCACGCACGCCCGGCTGCGGGTGCTGCGGTTCCTCGCGGAGCGCTGCGGATTCACCGTCCTCGCCTTCGAGTTCGGGTTCGCGGAGGCCTTCGCCCTGGACCGCTGGCTCAGCGACGACGGCCGCGACGGCGACGAGGCCGACGAGGCCGGTCTCGCGGCGCTCGGCGGCACCCCGTACGCCGGGGTGAACGGCGAACTGGTCCGCCGGCTCCGTCGGCACAACCGCACCAGCGGGCACCCCCTGCGCTTCGTCGGCGTCGACCTCCCCACGGCCGCCGGCGAACTCCGCCCGGCACTGGAGCCGCTGGCCGGCTACCTCCGGGAGGTCGATCCCGCGGCGGTCGCCCGTGTCGACAGCGCGCTCGCCGTCGCCGACGGGGTCACCGGAAGCTCCGGCGCGGTGGCCGCCCCGCGCTGGGCGCGGCTGACGGCGGCCGAACAGGACGCGCTGACCGCGTCGTTGGCGCGGCTGCTGCTGCGCTTCCGCGCCCTGGCGCCGCTCTACGTCGAGCGGAGCGACCAGGCGGCGTACGACACCGCGCTGCGGCATCTGGAAGCGGCCGCGCACACGGACTACATGTTCGGCGCGATGCGGGACCTGTTCGCGGGCGAGGGCGCACCGGGCGACACCTCCGTACGGGAGGCGTACATGGCCCAGTCGCTGCACTGGCACCTCGACCGTGCCGCGCCGGGCACCCGCGTCGTCCTGGACGCACACAACAACCACATCCAGAAGACGCCCGTGTCGTTCGGCGGCGAACTGATCGCCCTGCCCATGGGCCACTACCTGCACCGCGCCCTGGGCGACGGCTACCGCGCGCTCGCCCTGACCCACACCGCGGACCACGTTCCGGAGATGCACCCGGACCCGGAGCACGAGGCGGGCTTCGAGGTCGTCGAGGAGCGCCTCGGCGAGCCCACGCCCGGGAGCGTCGAAGCCGCGCTCGCCGGGGCGGGCCTCGGCGGCGCCGTCACCCTCACCAGCCTGCGGCAGGGTCCGCCCACCGGGCTGGACAGCATCCGCTCGCAGAGCGCCGAGATGCCGACTCCCGTCGGGGAGGCGTTCGACGGGGTGCTGTGCAGCCCCACGGTCACGACGTCGTTCACGGAGAGCGTCCACGGCGGCAGTTGACGGTGGTTGACGCTTTGACGGCTCAGGGCTGAGCGCCTGACCGCTTACGCCGGTCGGGCGAGGGGGCCTTCCGGTGCCCGGCGCCCGACCGGCCGTCGGCCGACCGCGTCGCCCGCGGTCGGCCGTCGGTGGGGCTGTCGGCGGCCGTTCGGACGACCCGGCGGCGCTGCTCCTTGGTGTCGCCGCGGCGGCGGTCCGAAGATCCGAGCGCCGGCCGTGCAGAGGCCGTTGACATCACCCCTGAGGAACGAGGAAGAGATGCGAAGAACTGGCAAGTACCGCGGCGTGGCGGTGGCCGCACTGACCGTTTCCGGACTGGCGCTGGGCACGGTGGCGGCCGGGTCCGCACAGGCCGTCGCGCCGGCGCCCGCCGGGCAGACCGCCACCTGCGCGGAGATCAACGAGCAGGTGTGGTCGTTCAAGAACACGCAGGCACTCGCCGAGTGCCACGGCAAGCGCGCGGCCCGTGCCGCCGAGCGCGCCCAGGCCGTCCTGGGCAACGCGCCCGGCGCGGTCGCCAAGGAGTGGAGCCGCAAGGCCCCGAACCTGGCCACCGACTACGCCGAGAAGGCCAACTCCACACAGGACGTCAAGCGGGCGGCAGGCTACGCGTTCCGCTCCTCCCAGGAGGCGGCGACGCTCAGCGGCTCCGCCACGCCCGCGATGGGCCCGGGCGGCTTCGTCGTCTTCGCCCCGACGAACGACCGCGGCTACGACGGCGCCGACCTGACCGCCCGTCAGGCCGCCCGCCAGGCGTGGGACGCCGCGGCACGCGCCAGCCGGGCCGACGGGGTGGACGTGCGCCTGAACATCATCGCCGACCGGGCCGAGGTCCGGGCGTGGGAGACCGCGCGGGCCGCGAACTGGATCAAGTGAGCCGGCACTGGAACACGTAACCCGACGAGTGACACACAGCACCGGTCGTACGGCCGGGGCCGACCGCACGGGCCGGCCCCGGCCGTACGCGCTCCCGTACGCGTTCGGTACGCCTGCGCGTTCCTTCCGGCGGTCCCGCGCCGCCACCGAACAGCGCTCCGTACGGTGCCGTTCAACCCGGCGCCTCCGGCGTGCGGCAGCCCGGTGCCTCCAGCTCCGCCCACACGGTCTTTCCGGTGCCGCACGCGCGGCTGTACACGCCCCAGCTGCGGGACAGCGCCTCGACCAGCAGCAGGCCGCGGCCGTTCGTCTCGTCGTCACCGGGCATACGCACCTCCGGCTTGCCGTCCCCGGCGTCGCTGACCTCCAGCCGCAGTAACCCCCGCTCCCGGCCCTGCTCCTGCTCCTGCTCCTGCTGCTCCGCCTGCCCCCGCTCCGCCAGGCGCGCGATGCGCACGTCCACCTCCCGGTCCCACGGAACGGGCACCCGAACGGCGTTGGTCACCAGCTCGGACAGCACCAGCTCGGCCGTCTCGCAGGCGGTGCGGCCGACGCCCCAGTCGTCGAGTGCCGCGTTGAGCAACGATCGCGCCCTGGGCACGCTGGTACGGCTTCGGGGGAAGCTGTGAGTGATCTCGTACGTGACGGGCTGCTCACGCTGCACGGCCATGACGACCCCTGGCTATCGCGACGGATTCGAATTCCCCCCGATGCGGGGCGAGTTGAGCCGCACGCCGCATCCAGCCTCCGCAGGATATGCATCGAAGCAACGTTGCACGATGCTCCGTCGGCGCGGTTCACTCTTTCGGGTCGTCCGGGGCTTCTGCCGCCGCGGCGCCTGATAGGGAGTTCCCCATGCCTTCTGTGAAACCGTCCACCGTGCTGGGCCGACAGCTGGGAGATGAGCTCAAGAGGTTCCGTGAGGCAGCGGGCGTTTCCATGGCGGAGGCCGCGGACGTACTCGACTGCACCAAGGGGAAGATCAGCCGCCTCGAGAACGGCCATGTGCCGGTCCGCACCCCCGACTTGAACGCGCTCATGCACGCGTACCAGGTCGATGACCGCGGCGTGCTCGACCGCCTCGCCGCCCTGGCCAAGCGCGCGAACCGGCGCCGCCGCGACGGCTGGTGGCACCGGTACGGCTCCGTGCTCGCCGACTCGTACCGCGACCAGATCGAACTGGAGGCCATCTGCGACCGCGTGCGGACGTACGAGGTGCAGCTCGTGCCGGGCCTGCTGCAGACGGCGGAGTACGCCCGCGCGGTGACCGTCGCCTCGCGGGCCTGGGAGACGCCGGACGAGGTGGACCAGTTCGTACGGGTGCGGCTCGGCCGCCAGGAACGGCTCGTCGGCGAGGAGCCGCTGGAGCTGCGGGTCGTGCTCGCGGAGGGCGTTCTCCGGCAGCACGTGGGCGGACCGGCGGTGATGCGCGCGCAGCTCGAGCACCTCGCGGACAAGGCGGCGCTGCCGAACGTGTACGTCCAGGTGCTGCCGTTCTCACGCGGCGCGCACAGCGGTATGTTCGGCCCGTACGTGGTGCTGGGTTTCCCCCGGGTTCCCTCACTCGACCTGGTTCTGACGGAGACGCCGTCCGGCAACATCTGGGTGGAGCGCGAGCACGAAGTCGCCTACTACCGCACGCTCTTCGACGACGCACGCACCGATGCGCTGCCGCCGACCGAATCGGTCGCGCTGATCCGCCGCATCGCGAAGGAGTTCCGACCATGACCCGTGACCACCGCTCCGTACCGCCGGACCACCCGGCCCCGGCGGCGCGCGCGCCGTACACGCCGGGCGTGCCGTACGCGCCGGGCGCGGCCTGGCGCACCAGCAGCCACAGCGGCGGGCAGGGCAACTGCGTCGAGGTCGCGGACGGCGTGCCCGGTGTGGTGCCCGTGCGGGACAGCGCGCGCCCCGAGGGGCCGGTGCTGGGGTTCGGCCGCGACGCGTGGACCGCGTTCCTCACGCACCTGCGCTGAGCCGCCGGACGCCGCCCCCGCGGACTCCGCCGCGGACGCCGCGAACGCCGCCGCACGCCGATACTGGTCGGCATGACCGACCCTGACACCGCACCGCCCGGCATCGCCGCGGCGGCGGCCGAGTTCGGGCCCTTCGAGGGCCGGGTCTGGTGCAACACCGCGCACCAGGGCCCGCTGCCGCGTTCCGCGGTCGAGGCGTCACGGCACGCCGTCGCGCTCAAGGCCGTGCCGCACCGCATCGCCGACGAGGACTTCCGGCAGGTCCCCGAAGAGCTGCGGGCGCTGCTCGCCGAGCTGGTGGGCGGCTCGCCGGAGCAGATCGCGCTGGGCGACAGCACCTCGCACGGGATGCACCTCATCGCGAACGGCCTGCGCTGGCAGGACGGTGACGAGGTGCTCGTGCTCGCCGGGGACTACCCCGCCACCGTGCTGCCCTGGCGGCGCCTCGCCCCGTACGGCGTCCGCACCACCGCGCTGCGCCCGGCCGGCGGCCTGCTGACCGCCGCCGAACTGGAGGCGGCCATCACGCCGCGTACGCGGGTCGCCGCCGTCACGTGGGTGGACTCCTTCACGGGCCGTGCGCTCGACCTGGACGCGCTGGGCGCGGTCTGCCGCCGCTCCGGCGTCCTCCTCGTCGTCAACACGTCGCAGGCGCTGGGCGCCCGCCCGCTCGATGTCTCCCGCACCCCCGTGGACGCGGTGGTGTCCTGCGGCTACAAGTGGCTGTGCGGCCCGTACGGTACGGGCTTCAGCTGGTTGCGTCCGGACCTGCTGGAGCGGCTGACACCGCAGCACGCGTACTGGCTGGCGATGCGGTACGGGCACGGCGGCCTGGACCGGATGCGCGACACCGTGCTCCGGGACGACCTGGGGGTCCGCGCGTTCGACGTGTTCTGCCCGGCGGACTTCCTGAACGTGCTGCCCTGGACGGCGTCCCTGCGGCTGCTCCTGGCAGCCGGCGTGGACGAGGTGGCCGCCTGGGACCAAGCGCTGGTCGGCCGGTTCGTCGCGGGCCTGGACCGCGACCGGTACCGGCTCGTCAGCCCGGCCGGGGGCGCGGGCCGCTCCACCCTCGTCGTGCTGCGCGACAGGGCGGACGACCGGGCGGCCGCGGACAACGCGGACGGTGCGGAAGGCACGACCCGTACGGGCAGCGCCGCCCGTACGGAAGCCACTGCCGCCACGGAGGCCCGGCACCGGCAGCTGACCGCCGCCGGTGTCGACACCGCGTTCCGCGAGGGCGCCCTGCGGGTGTCCCTGCACCTGTTCCACACCGCCGCCGACGTGGACCGCGTGCTCGCCGCCCTGCACGCGCCCGCGCCGTGACGCCGCCCGCGGGTGCTCCCGTTCCCCGCGGTCAGGCCGCCGCCGGGTGGAGCTGGTAGTCCGGGAAGTTGCCGGGGAGCCGTTCGCCGGGCGGCCCCTGGGTGACGGCGTGTACGAGGAGGTCGCCGCCGACGAACGCGCCGCGCCAGGAGTGCCCGTAGCCGCCGAACAGCTCGTCGCGGTCGCCGCGGGAACGGGGCGTGCCGTGCCCCGTCTTGAACGCCCTGATCTGCGGGGCCAGCCGGTCGAAGGTGGCGCGGTCGTCGGTGGAGAGGGTGGCGACGAGGGCGCCGTTGCTGGCGTTCATGGCGGCCAGCAGTTCCGCCTCGGTGTCGACCAGCACGAGGGTGTCCACCGGCCCGAACGGCTCCGCGTGGTGCAGCGGCGACGAGGCGGGCGGGCCGAGCAGGGTGACCGGCGGGAGGTACGCGGAGGTGTCCTGCCCGGGCAGGAAGTGCCCGTCGGCGAGGCTGCCGCGGTGCAGCGGCACGGCGCCCCGGTCGACGGCCTCGGCGGCCAGGCCGGCGAGCTCGCGTGCCTTGGCGGCGTGGATCAGCGGCCCGAAGTCCAGCTCGGGCAGCGGGTCTTCGGGGGCGGCGACGGCCAGCGGGTGGCCGTAGCGCAGGGAGCGTACGGCGGGCAGGTACGCGGCCAGGAACTCCGCGAAGGCCGTGCGCTGCACCACGAAGCGGGGGTAGGCGGTGCAGCGCTGCTTGGCGTAGTCGAAGGTCCTGCGGATCAGCGGGGTCAGCGTCGGCCAGTCGGTGTACTCCCACACGCCCCAGCAGTTCAGCCCTTCCTGCTCCAGGATGTGCCGCTTGCCGACGTCGGCCACCGCCGTGGCCACCCGCGCGCCGGTGTCGCGGCCGCCGACGAACGACACGCAGCCGACCTCCGCCGACCGCACCAGCACCCCGGACAGTTCGGCGCCGCTGCCGCTGACCAGCGTGAGCGGCAGCCCTTCCCGTACGCACAGGGCGCTCGCCAGGGTCAGACAGGACACGCCGCCCTCGGTCGGGGCCTTGGCGATCACCGCGTTCCCGGCCAGCGCCTGTACGAGCATGGCGTGGACGAGGACGCTCATCGGGTAGTTCCAGCTGGCGATGTTGGAGACCGGGCCGTCCAGCGGCGCGCGGCCCTCCGTCATCCGCTCGGCGTGGTCCGCGTACCAGCGCACTCCGTCGATGGCCCGGTCCACGTCCGCCTGTGCCAGCTTCCACGGCTTGCCGATCTCCCACACCAGCAGCAGGGCGAGCAGCTGCCGGTGTTCGGCCAGGGCATCGAGCGCGGCGGCCACCCGGGCCCGGCGCTCCTCGAGCGGTACGTGCCGCCAGCCGCGGTGCTGGTCGAGCGCGGCCCGTACGGCGTGCCGCGCCGCGTCCGCGTCCAGCCGGGGCGGGCCGGCGACCGGGCCGCCGTCCACGGGGCTGACGGCGGGTGAGGGGGCGCCGTCGCGGTGCCAGGTGCCGTTCCAGAGGTTCAGCACCCGGTCCTCGGCGAAGGCTTCGGGCGCGCGGGCGAGGCAGCGCCGCCACGCGTCGGACCAGGCGGTGCCGGGTTTGAGGGCGAGTCCGCCGCTGGCGGCGGGCGCGCCGTTCGGTTGTGCCATGGGTGTCTCTCCGCTCTCGTGAGCCGATCGGGACGTGTCTCGGGGCGCTGCGTGTCTCGCGGGGTCGGCGCGGCGGGTGCCGCGTGCGTACGGCCGGCCGGTCGTACGGACGGTCAGACGCAGGGACGGCCGGTCGTACGGACGGCCCGTCAGGCCGACTCCCGTACGAGCCGGGCCGTTTCCGTCGGCGTCGCCCCCACCCGTACACCCGCCGCCTCGAGCGCTTCGCGCTTGGCGGCGGCGGTGCCGGCGGAGCCGGAGACGATGGCGCCGGCGTGGCCCATGGTCTTGCCCTCGGGTGCGGTGAACCCGGCGACGTAGCCGATGACGGGCTTGCTGACCTCGGCCGCGATGTACTCGGCCGCGCGCTCCTCCGCGTCTCCCCCGATCTCGCCGATCATGACGATAAGTCCGGTGTCGGGGTCGGCCTCGAAGGCCGCGAGGCAGTCGATGTGGCTGGTGCCGACGACCGGGTCGCCGCCGATGCCGACGGCTGAGGAGAAGCCGGTGTCGCGCAGCTCGTACATCAGCTGGTACGTGAGCGTGCCCGACTTGGACACGAGGCCGATGCGCCCCGCGGCCGGTGCGATGTCGGCGGGGATGATGCCGGCGACGGACTGCCCCGGGCTGATCAGCCCCGGGCAGTTGGGGCCGATGACGCGGGTGCCGCGCTCGCGTGCGTACGCGCGCAGGGCCACGGCGTCGTGTACGGGGATGCCCTCGGTGATGACGACGACGAGCGGTGTCCCCGCGTCCGCCGCCTCCTCCACCGCGCCCCGCGCGAACCGCGGTGGCACGAACACCACCGACACGTCGGCACCGGTGGTCTCGCGCGCCTCGCGCACCGTGCCGAACACGGGCACGGAGCGCCCGTCCACGTCGATGTCACGGCCCGCCTTGCGCGGGTTGACGCCGCCGACGACGGCGGTGCCCGCCGCGATCATCCGGCGGGTGTGCCTGAGGCCCTCCGCGCCGGTCATGCCCTGGACGACCACCTTGCTCTCCGCGGTCAGGAATATCGCCATGGTGAACTCCCGTCTCCCGTCCGGCCTCAGACGGCCGTGGCCGTGGCGGTGGACTCGGCGGCGGACTCGGCGGCGGCCGAGTCCGGCGGCCGCGCGGCCCCGCCTCCGGCCAGGCGTGCCGCGCGCTCCGCGGCGCCGTCCATCGTGGTCTGCTGCTCCAGCAGCGGGTGGGCGTGCTCGCGCAGGATCTCGCGGCCCCGTTCGGCGTTGTTCCCGTCGAGCCGTACGACCAGGGGCTTGGTGAGCCGTACGCGGTCGAGCGCGAGGGCGATCCCCTCGGCGACGGCGTCGCAGGCGGTGATGCCGCCGAAGACGTTGACGAGCACGGACCGTACGTCCGGGTCGCCCAGGACGACGGAGAGGCCGTCCGCCATCACGGCGGCGGACGCGCCGCCCCCGATGTCGAGGAAGTTGGCGGGGCGCGCGCCGCAGCCCGCGACGACGTCGAGGGTGGACATGACGAGTCCGGCGCCGTTGCCGATGACGCCGACCTCGCCGTCCAGCTTGACGTAGTTCAGGCCCTTCGCCGCCGCCTCGGCCTCCTGCGGCGTACGGTGCTCCGTCGAGGACCAGCCGTCCTCCCCGCCCCAGCGGGCCTGCCGGAAGCGGGCGTTGTCGTCGAGCGTGACCTTGCCGTCGAGGGCGAGGAAACGCCCGTCGGCCGTGCGGACCAGCGGGTTGACCTCGACGAGCAGCGCGTCCTCGCCCTCCAGTACGGCCCACAGCCGCCGCAGTACGGGCGCGGTGCCGGCGGGCAGTCCGGCGGCGTCGGCGATGCGGCGGGCGGTCTCCTCGTCGACCCCGGCGGCCGGGTCGACATGGACACGGGCGACGGCCCGCGGGTCGGCGGCGGCCACCTCCTCGATCTCCATGCCGCCCCGGGCCGAGGCGATGGCGAGGAAACGGCCGTCAGTGCGGTCCAGCACGTAGCTCACGTAGAACTCGCGCTCCACCTCGACGGGTTGGGCGAGCATCACCGAGCGCACCGTGTGGCCCTTGATGTCCATGCCGAGCATCTGGCGCGCGATCAGTTCGGCGGCGGCCGCGTCGGCCGCCCGTTTGACCCCGCCCGCCTTGCCCCGACCGCCTGTCTTCACCTGCGCCTTGACCACCACGCCGCGCCCGTCGGCGTCGAGCCGGCGTGCGGCGTCGCGGGCGGCGCGCGAGGTGCCGGCGACTTCCGCGGCCGGCACCAACACCCCGTAGCTCTCGAAGATTTCCCTCGCCTGGTGCTCGTACAGATCCATCCGCACTCCTCAGGACGATCGCTGCACGCCCCCTGGACATCGGTGGCGTGATGCGGGATAACAAGGTTCATACAGTATTCGTCGACTGTATGCAATCTGCTCTGACCCAGCCTCACCACCCGTGTGAAGGGATGCGATCGCGCCATGCCCGACTCGCCCGACGACAACAGCCAGGACCTCATCTCCGGCGGTCATCTGGTCGCCAAGGCGCTCAAGGCGGAGGGCGTGGACGTCATTTACACGCTCTGCGGCGGCCACATCATCGACATCTACGACGGCTGCGCCGACGAGGGCATCGAGGTCGTCGACGTCCGCCACGAACAGGTCGCCGCGCACGCCGCTGACGGCTACGCCCGCCTCACCGGTCGGCCCGGCTGCGCCGTGGTCACCGCCGGCCCCGGCACCACCGACGCCGTCACCGGCGTCGCCAACGCCTTCCGCGCCGAGAGCCCGATGCTGCTCATCGGCGGCCAGGGGGCGCACAGCCAGCACAAGATGGGCTCACTCCAGGACCTGCCGCACGTCGACATGATGACGCCGATCACCAAGTTCGCGGCCTCCGTGCCGCACACGGCGCGCGCCGCCGACATGGTGTCCATGGCGTTCCGCGAGTGCTTCCACGGCGCGCCTGGGCCCTCGTTCCTGGAGATCCCGCGCGACGTCCTGGACGCCAAGGTGCCGCGCGCCGACGCGCGGCTCCCCGCGCCCGGCCACTACCGCGCCTCCACCCGCGCCGCGGGCGACCCGGAGGCCGTGGAGCAGCTCGCGGACCTGCTCGTACGGGCGGAACGGCCCGCCATCCTGCTCGGCAGCCAGACGTGGACGTGCCGCGCGACCGACGCGGCGGCGGAGCTCGTACGCACGCTCAACGTGCCCGCGTACATGAACGGCGCGGGCCGCGGCACGCTGCCGCCCGGCGATCCGCACCACTTCCAGCTGTCCCGCCGGTACGCGTTCAACAAGGCGGACCTCATCATCATCGTCGGCACGCCCTTCGACTTCCGGATGGGCTACGGCAAGCGGCTGTCCGCCGACGCGACCGTGGTGCAGATCGACCTGGACTACCGCACCGTGGGCAAGAACCGCGACATCGACCTCGGCATCGTCGGCTCCGCCGACCTGGTGCTGGCCGCCGTCACGCAGGCCGCCTCCGGGCGGCTGAACGGCGGCTCCGACAAGCGCGCCGCGTGGCTCGAGGAGCTGCGCACGGCGGAGCACGCGGCGGCGGAGAAGCGGCTGCCGCAGCTGCGTTCGGACGCGTCGCCCATCCACCCGTACCGGCTGGTCAGCGAGATCAACGACTTCCTGACCGAGGACTCGATCTACATCGGCGACGGCGGCGACATCGTCACCTTCTCCGGGCAGGTCGTCCAGCCCCGTTCGCCGGGCCACTGGATGGACCCGGGGCCGCTCGGGACGCTCGGCGTCGGGGTGCCGTTCGTGCTGGCGGCGAAGCAGGCGCGGCCCGACAAGGAGGTCGTGACGCTCTTCGGGGACGGCGCGTTCTCGCTCACCGGCTGGGACTTCGAGACGCTCGTCCGCTACGACCTGCCGTTCGTCGGGATCGTCGGCAACAACTCCTCGATGAACCAGATCCGTTACGGCCAGAAGGCCAAGTACGGCGAGGAGCGCGAGCGGCTCGGCAACACGCTCGGGGACGTGCCGTACGACGAGTTCGCGCGGATGCTCGGCGGCCACGGCGAGGAGGTGCGCGAGCCGGGGCAGATCCGCCCGGCGCTGGAGCGCGCCCGCGAGTCCGGCAAGCCGTCGCTGGTCAACGTCTGGATCGACCCGGACGCGTACGCCCCAGGAACCATGAACCAGACGATGTACAAGTGAGGTGAACCGGTGTCCGAACGCACCAGCACGTCCGACCGCAGCAGCACCGTCAGGGCACTTCAGGACGTACGCGTCCTCGACATGACCCACGTGCAGTCCGGGCCCTCGGCGACCCAGCTGCTGGCCTGGCTCGGCGCCGACGTCGTGAAGCTGGAGGCGCCGGCCGGCGACATCACGCGCCGGCAGCTGCGCGACCTCCCCGACGTCGACTCGCTGTACTTCACGATGCTCAACTGCAACAAGCGGAGCATCACCCTCAACACCAAGACAGAGCGCGGGAAGGAGCTGCTCACCGAGCTGATCCGGCGCAGCGACGTGCTCGTGGAGAACTTCGGGCCCGGCGCCGTGGACCGGATGGGCTTCACGTGGGAGCGCATACGGGAGATCAACCCGCGGCTCGTCTACGCCTCCATCAAGGGCTTCGGCGAGGGCCCGTACACCAGGTTCAAGGCGTACGAGGTGGTCGCCCAGGCGATGGGCGGGTCCATGTCGACCACGGGCTTCGAGGACGGGCCGCCGCTCGCGACCGGCGCGCAGATCGGCGACTCGGGCACCGGCGTGCACACGGTCGCCGGCATCCTCGCCGCGCTCTACCAGCGCGAACGCACGGGCCGCGGCCAGCGCGTGAACGTCGCCATGCAGCACGCCGTGCTGAACCTGTGCCGCGTCAAGCTCCGCGACCAGCAGCGGCTGGCGCACGGGGCGCTGGCGGAGTACCCAAACGGCGCGGACACGGCCTTCGCGAACGAGGTGCCCCGCTCCGGCAACGCCTCCGGCGGCGGCCAGCCCGGCTGGGCGGTCAAGTGCGCGCCCGGCGGCCCCAACGACTACGTGTACGTCATCGTGCAGCCTGTCGGCTGGGCCCCGCTGACCCGGCTGATCGGCCGCCCCGAACTGGCCGACGACCCCGACTGGAACACGCCCGAGGCGCGGCTGCCGAAGCTCGGCAAGATGTTCCAGCTCATCGAGGAGTGGTCCGCGACGCTCCCCAAGTGGGAGGTCCTGGAGGCGCTCAACGCGCACGACATCCCCTGCGGCCCGATCCTCTCCACCAGGGAGATCATCGAGGACGCCTCGCTGGCGGCGAACGGGATGGTGGTCGAGGTCGACCACCCCGAGCGCGGCAGCTTCACCACCGTCGGCTCCCCCATGAAGCTCTCCGACTCCCCCGTGGATGTCACCGCCTCGCCGCTGCTCGGCGAGCACAACGAGGAGGTGTACGTCGGCGAACTCGGGCTCGGCGACGAGGAAGTACGGCTGCTCAAGACGGACGGAGTGATCTGAACGATGACCGGAGAGAACGGCAACTCCCCCGACCTCACGGCCGTACGTGAAGTGCTGGCCGCCGCCCGCGCCGAGGGCCGTACCGTGCTGACCGCGCCCGAGGGCAAGCGGATCGCCGACGCGTACGGCATCCCCGTGCCCGAGGAGGGCCTGGCCGAGTCGGCGGACGGCGCGGTGGCGCTGGCCGACCGGATCGGCTTCCCCGTCGCCATGAAGATCGTGTCGCCGGACATCCTGCACAAGACCGACGCGGGCGGCGTACGGGTGGGGCTGTCCTCGGCCGCGGCCGTACGGGAGGCGTTCGTCGCGATCGTCGGCAACGCCCGTACGTACGCACCTGACGCCCGCGTCGACGGCGTGCAGGTCCAGCGGATGGCGGAGCCCGGGCAGGAGGTGCTGGTCGGCACCGTCACCGACCCCACCTTCGGCAAGGTCGTCGCGTTCGGGCTGGGCGGCGTCCTGGTCGAGGTGCTGAAGGACGTGACCTTCCGGCTCGCCCCGGCGTCCGAGGAGGACGCGCTGTCGATGCTCGACGGCATCCGCGCGGCCGAGGTGCTGAAGGGGGTGCGCGGCGGCGACGCCGTGGACCGTACGGCGCTGGCCGGGCTGATCGTCTCGGTCTCGCGGCTCGCGCACGACTTCCCGGAGATCGCGGAGGTCGACCTCAACCCCGTCTTCGCCTCCGCCGGCGGCGTGGTGGCCGCCGACATCCGCGTCCTGCTGGCCGGGGAGCAGCCGGCGCCGCGCCGGCAGTGGTCCCGTACGGAGATCGGCACCGCGATGCGCCGGCTGATGCAGCCGCGGTCGGTCGCGGTGATCGGGGCCTCCAACGAGCAGGGCAAGATCGGCAATTCGGTGATGCGGAACCTCGTCGACGGCGGCTTCCCGGGTGAGATCCACCCGGTGAACCCGAAGGCCGACGACATCCTCGGGCGGAAGGCGTACGCCTCCGTGCGGGACGTGCCCGGCGACGTGGACGTGGCGGTCTTCGCGATCCCCGCCAAGTTCGTGGCGGCGGCGCTGGAGGAGGTGGGCCGGAAGGGCATACCGAACGCGGTGCTGATCCCGTCCGGCTTCGCCGAGACCGGCGAACACGCCCTCCAGGACGAGATCGTGGAGATCGCCGGGCGGCACGGTGTGCGGCTGCTCGGGCCGAACATCTACGGCTACTACTCCACGTGGTACGACCTGTGCGCCACCTTCTGCACCCCCTACGACGTCAAGGGCGGAGTGGCGCTGACCTCTCAGTCCGGCGGCATCGGCATGGCCATCCTCGGCTTCGCGCGGACCACGAAGACCGGCGTCTCGGCCATCGTCGGGCTCGGCAACAAGTCGGACATCGACGAGGACGACCTCCTCACGTACTTCGCCGACGACCCGCACACCACGTGCATCGCCATGCACCTCGAAGACCTCAAGGACGGCCGGGCGTTCGTGGCGGCGGCGCGCGAGACCGTGCCCAGGAAGCCGGTCGTGGTCCTCAAGGCGGGCCGTACGAGCGCGGGCGCGAAGGCCGCCGGTTCACACACGGGCGCGCTCGCCGGGGACGACGCGGTGTACGACGACGTACTGCGGCAGGCCGGGGTCATCCGCGCCCCGGGTCTGAACGAGATGCTGGAGTACGCGCGGGCGCTGCCCGTGCTGCCCGCTCCGCGGGGCGACAACGTCGTGATCATCACGGGCGCGGGCGGCTCGGGTGTGCTGCTGTCGGACGCGATCGTCGACAACGGCCTGTCCCTGATGGAGATTCCGGCGGATCTTGACGCGGCCTTCCGGCGCTACATCCCGCCGTTCGGGGCCGCGGGCAATCCGGTCGACATCACCGGCGGCGAGCCGCCGAGCACGTACGAGGCGACGATCCGGCTCGGCCTGGAGGACCCGCGCATCCACGCGCTGGTGCTGGGCTACTGGCACACGATCGTCACCCCGCCGATGGTCTTCGCCGAACTCACCGCGCGCGTGGTGGCGGAGGCGCGGGAGCGCGGCATAGAGAAGCCCGTCGTGGCGTCGCTCGCAGGCGACACGGAGGTCGAGGAGGCGTGCGCTTACCTCTTCGAGCGCGGCGTCGTCGCGTACCCGTACACGACCGAGAAGCCGGTCGCGGCGCTCGGCGCGAAGTACCGCTGGGCACGGGCGGCGGGGCTGCTCTAGCCGTACTCCGCGGTACGCAGCACGCTGCCGCGCACGGCACGTACACGCACCGCACGCGGCACACGCACCACATGCAGCACGCACCACCCGCAAAAGGTCCGGACAGGGGGCGCTGACCAGACTCTTTCGAAGCAAGGGGTGCACCGCATGACTACAACCGAAGCTCCATCGGCGGCTCCCTACCGGGAGGTGACCGACCGCAACGGGCGGGTCTACCGGCTCGGTGAGACCGACATCGACATCATGGGCCGGCCACGCAAGTGGATGGTGATCCTGCCCTGGATCGGCATGATGGGGATCTCCTCGGCGGAGTACGCGTTCGCCTCCGCCGAGGACACCCTGCACAACGCACACCACTGGAACAGCGGCCACATCTTCTGGATGATGACCGTCTGGATCTTCTTCCAGGCCGCGGTGGCCTTCCCCGCGGGCCGGCTGCGGGAGAGCGGCAAGCTGCCGGCGCGCTGGGCGATGATGCTCGGCTCGCTGGGCACGCTGCTGGGCTATCTGTCGCTGGCCTACGCGCCGCACGTCGTCTTCGCCTACCTCGGCTTCGGCATGTTCAGCGGCATGGGCGCCGGCATGGTGTACGCCACCTGCGTCAACATGGTGGGCAAGTGGTACCCGGAGCGTAAGGGCGGCAAGACGGGCTTCGTCAACGGCGGCTTCGCCTACGGCTCGGTCCCGTTCGTCTTCATCTTCACCGGGTACATGGACGTCGGCAACTTCCGCTGGGTGCTGGTCTCCGTGGGCGTCTTCCTCGCGGCCGTGGTGGCTGTGGCGGGCTTCTACTTCAAGGACCCGCCGAAGAACTGGTGGCCGGCCTCGATCGACCCGCTGAACCCGCCGGACGACCCGCGGGCCCGCCGCTCGCTGGAGAAGAACCCGCCGGCCGTCAAGCAGTACAGCCCCATGGAGGCGTTGAAGACCGGCCGGGTGGCACTGATGTGGTTCTGCCTGGCGTGTACGTCCGGGGTGAACATCTTCGGCATCGCCTTCCAGGTCGACATCGGCAAGGAGGCGGGCTTCTCCGCCGGGATCGTGGCCACCGCGATGTCGTTCAAGGCGATCGTGAACGGCACCGGGCGCGGCGTCATCGGCTGGCTCTCCGACCGCTACGGCCGCAAGCAGTGCCTGATCTACGTCTGCGTCATCCTGGGCCTCGCCCAGTTCGGCATCATCTGGTCCGCCGGGATCGAGAGCCTGCCGCTGTTCCTGGTCTTCTCCGCGATCTCGGGCTTCGGCGGCGGCGCCATCTTCCCGATGTTCGCGGCGATGACGGTGGACTACTTCGGCGAGAACAACAACGCCACCAACTACGGGATGATCTACAGCTCCAAGCTCGTCTCCGGACTCGGCGCGGGCATGGGCTCCGTGGTCGTCGGCGCCTGGGGGCACTCCGGTGCCTTCACGCTCGCGGGCTGCATCTCGCTGTTCGCCGGGTTCATGGCGTTGTTCCTGCACCCGCCGGGCCGTCCGCGGAACAAGGACATCGAGCCCAACCCGTACCCGATCAGCCGCGAGGCGATGTGACGGCGTCCGGGCCGCCCGCTCCCCAGGGGCGGCCCGGCGTACAGGCCGCCCCTGGAGAGCCCGGCGCAGGGGCGCCCGTACGGACCACGCCCGTGCGGCGTCAGTCGGACTCGCGCTCGTGGTACTCGCGGCGGGTGTGCTCCGTGTGCTCGCGCATGATCCGCGTCGCCTCGTCCTCGTCCCGCGCAGTGATCGCCGCGATCAGCGCCCGGTGCTCGATCCAGGACTGCGCGCCGCGCTGCCGCGCGATCGGCGTGTAGTACCACCGCACGCGGCGGCCGACATGCGCCGCCAGCTCGGCCAGCACCGCGTTCCCCGCGAGGTCCATGACCTTCGCGTGGAACTTGGTGTTCGTCTCCACGACGGTCTCGATGTCCTCCGCGGCGACCGCCGCCTCGCCCTCGGCACAGAGCTTCTCCAGCGCTCTGATCCCCGCCTTGTCGGCGTTGGCGGCGGCGAGCCGTGCCGCCTCGGCCTCGAGGAGGGTGCGGACGCTCAGCAGCTGGTCGGCGTCCTCCTCGGTCGGCTCGTGCACGAACGCGCCCTGCGCGGGGCGCAGATCGACCCAGCCGTCGGTGTTCAGCCGCTGCAGCGCCTCGCGCACCGGCTGCCGAGAGACGCCCAGATGCTGCGCCAACTCGCTCTCGACCAGGTGCTGGCCGGGCCGCAGCGCCCGCGTCGTGATCAGTTCCAGCAGTGCCTCGTAGACCCTCTCGCGCAGCGGACCCGGCCGCTCCAGCTTGGGAACAGCGCCCTGTGGCAGCCCTGCGGACAGCATCTGTGACCCTCTCGACGGCACGGTCATCCTCGGTGGTGCGGGTTCAGCGTGGTTCGCGCATCGGTGGTGCCCGGTTATCGTCTACAGTCTACGAAATGCAGCGCGAAGTATTCGTGCAGGGCAGGTGACTTCCTTCACAGTTCGTCCGCCGCCAATTCCCTTACGCGCGACGCCCGCTGTATACCGTCGACGAAATCCGGTACAGCGTATTCCCGTTGGCCGCCGGGGCTGCCTAGGGTTCGTGACCATGACGCCAGGGATACTCGCCCGCTCCCGCAGTGTCGCCCCGCCCGGCTGGAGCCGGTGGCTGGTGCCGCCCGCGGCGCTGTCCGTACACCTCTCGATCGGCCAGGCGTACGCGTGGAGCGTGTTCAAGCCGCCGCTGGAGTCGGCGCTCGACCTGTCGGGCACGCAGAGCGCGCTCCCGTTCCAGCTGGGCATCGTGATGCTCGGGCTGTCCGCGGCGTTCGGCGGCACCCTCGTGGAACGGCGCGGTCCGCGCTGGGCGATGGCCGTGTCGCTGCTCTGCTTCTCGTCCGGCTTCCTGCTCGCCGCGCTCGGCGCCTTCACCGAGCAGTACTGGCTGGTGGTCTTCGGCTACGGCTTCGTCGGCGGTATCGGACTCGGCATCGGCTACATCTCGCCCGTCTCGACCCTGATCAAGTGGTTCCCTGACCGGCCGGGCATGGCGACCGGCATCGCCATCATGGGCTTCGGCGGCGGGGCGCTGATCGCCTCGCCCTGGTCGGCGCAGATGCTGGAGACGTTCGGCACGGACAGCGGCGGCATCGCCGCGGCGTTCCTCGTCCACGGACTGACGTACGCGGTGTTCATGAGCCTCGGCGTGCTGCTCGTACGCGTGCCGCCCGAGGGCTGGCGGCCACCCGCCGAGGTGCTGGAGCGCAAGCCGCGCGCGCTGATCTCCACGGCGCAGGTGTCCGCGCGCAACGCCGTGCGCACGCCGCAGTTCTGGTGCCTGTGGGTGGTGCTGTGCATGAACGTCACGGCGGGCATCGGCATCCTGGAGAAGGCGGCGCCGATGATCACCGACTTCTTCTCCGGCACGGACACGCCCGTCAGCGCCTCCGCCGCCGCGGGCTTCGTCGCGCTGCTGTCGCTCGCCAACATGGCGGGACGCATCCTGTGGTCGTCGACCTCGGACCTCATCGGGCGCAAGAACATGTACCGCGTGTACCTCGGCGCCGGCGCGCTGATGTACCTCGCCATCGCGCAGCTCGGAGACGCGTCCAAGCCGCTGTTCATCGCGTGCGCGCTGGTGATCCTGTCGTTCTACGGCGGCGGGTTCGCGACCGTTCCCGCGTACCTCAAGGACCTGTTCGGCACGTACCAGGTGGGCGCCATCCACGGGCGGCTGCTCACGGCCTGGTCGACGGCCGGGGTCCTCGGGCCGCTGATCGTCAACAGGGTGGCCGACTCCCAGGAGGAGGCCGGGCGCAGCGGGCCTGGGCTGTACGGGCTCTCGCTCGGCATCATGATCGGACTACTGGCCGTCGGCTTCGTCGCCAACGAGCTGGTGCGGCCCGTACATCCGCGGTACCACGAACCAGAGGCGGAGCCCGAGCCGGAGCCCGAGCCGGAACCCGAGAACGAGCCGGAGCCCGAGAACGAGCCGGAGCCCGAGAACGAGCCGGAGCCCGAGAACGACACCGCACAGGACAGCACACGGGAGGACGCCGGTGACGAGCCGCGACAGCAGCACACCTGACCGCACCGCGCTGACCCTCTTCGCCTGGCTGTGGGTCGGACTGCCCCTGGCCTACGGCCTGTACGAGCTGATCCGCAAGGCCGCCCAACTCTTCTCCGGCTGAACGGACTTCACTCGCGCTCCTGGCGAACTTCGGTTGCGCACGGCTCTTGCCGCCCCCAGCCTGACGACTGTATACAGTATTCTGTCGTCCATATGAGCTCACCCCACGACCGGCCTCCCTCAGCCGGCCGGAGAGGAGCTACACGTGAGAGTCGCAGTCGTCGGCGCCGGAGCGATCGGCGCCTATGTCGGAGCCGTGCTGGACCGCGCGGGCGCCGACGTCCATCTCATCGCCCGTGGACCGCACTTGGCGGCCATGAGGCGGCACGGAGTCCAGGTGCTCAGCCCGCGCGGCGACTTCACCGCGCACGTGCACGCCACCGACGACCCGTCGGCGATCGGCCCCGTCGACTATGTCTTCCTGGGCCTCAAGGCCCACGCCTACGCGGCCTGCGGCCCTCTCGTACACCCCCTGCTGCACGCGGACACCGCCGTGGTCGCCGCCCAGAACGGCATCCCCTGGTGGTACTTCCACGCGCTCAAGGGCCCGTACGAGGGGCGGTGCGTCGAGAGCGTCGACCCCGGCGGCGCGGTCAGCCGCGTACTGCCGCCCGAACGCGCCGTCGGCTGCGTCGTGTACGCCGCCACCGAACTCGAAGCCCCCGGCGTCGTACGGCACCTGGAAGGCACCCGCTTCTCCGTCGGCGAGCCGGACTCGACCGTCTCCGCGCGCTGCCTCGCGTTCAGCGAGGCGATGCGCGCGGGCGGCCTCAAGTGCCCGGTCGAGGCCGACCTCCGCAACGACATCTGGATCAAGCTGCTCGGCAACATCGCGTTCAACCCGCTCAGCGCGCTGTCGCGGGCGACGATGGCGCAGATCTGCCGCCACCAGGACACCCGGGCGCTCGTCGCCACGATGATGCGCGAGACCCTCGCCGTCGCCGAGGCCGTCGGCTGCCGCCCGGAAATCTCCGTCGAACGGCGGCTGGCGGGCGCGGAACGCGTCGGCGAGCACAAGACCTCGACGCTCCAGGACCTGGAGCGCGGCCGTCCGATGGAGCTGGACGTGCTGCTCGCCGCGGTCGTCGAACTCGCCGCCCTGACGCGTACGCCCGTGCCGAAGCTCTGCGCGATCCACGCCGTCACCGACCTGCTGGCACAGACGACATACGGGAGCGACGCGGCATGAAGACCGGCACAGACAGCACGACACGTACGGAGCGGAGCGCGCGTACGGGCGCGGGCGCGCCCGCCGGGAAGGCCGAGCGGCGCGACCGCTCCCCCAAGCGGTACCCGCGGCTGACGCAACCCCTCGTACGGGACGGCAAGGACGCCGAACTGCGGCCCGCCACCTGGGAAGAGGCCCTCACCGTGGCCGCGGACGGGTTCCGGCGGGTGCGCGCCGAGTCGGGCCCCGACGCGTTCGGCATGTTCTCCTGCGCGCGGGCCACGAACGAGATGAACTACGTGGCGCAGAAGTTCACCCGCGTGGTGATGGGCACCAACAACGTCGACTCCTGCAACCGCACCTGCCACGCCCCCAGCGTCGCCGGCCTGACCGCGGCGCTCGGCTCCGGCGGCGGCACGTCCTCGTACGCGGAGGTCGAGGAGACCGACCTCATCGTGATGTGGGGCTCCAACGCCCGTTTCGCGCACCCGATCTTCTTCCACCACGTGCTGAAGGGGATACGGAACGGGGCACGGATGTACGCCGTCGACCCGCGCCGCACCTCGACCGCCGAGTGGGCCGACAGCTGGCTCGGCCCGAACGTCGGCACCGACATCCCCCTCGCCCACGCGGTCGGCCGCGAGATCATCCACGCGGGCCTGGCCAACCGCGCGTTCATCGAGCGCGCCACGGAGGGGTACGAGGCGTACGCCGCCGAGGTCGAGCCCTGGACGCCGACCGCGGCGGAGAAGGTCACGGGCGTGCCCGCGGAGGCCATACGGGAACTCGCGCACGCCTACGCCACCGCCGAACGCGCCCAGCTGTGCTGGACGCTGGGCATCACCGAGCACCACAACGGCACCGACAACGTCCGCGCCCTCATCAACCTGGCCCTGCTCACCGGCCACGTCGGCCGCCACGGCTCCGGCCTCCAGCCGCTGCGCGGCCAGAACAACGTGCAGGGCGGCGGCGACATGGGCGCCATCCCGAACCGGCTGCCCGGCTTCCAGGACATCCTCACCCCGGCCACCCGCGAGAAGTTCGAGGCGGCCTGGGGCACGGCCATCCAGCCGCGCTACGGGCTGAACCTCACCGACATGTTCGAGGCGATGGAGTCGGGCGCTCTGCGCGCCGTGTACTGCATCGGCGAGAACCCGGCGCAGTCCGAGGCCGACAGCGAACAGGCCGTCGAACGCCTGCGGGCCCTCGACCACCTGGTGGTGCAGGACATCTTCCTCACCAAGACCGCCGAACTCGCCGACGTGGTGCTCCCCGCGACCGCCGCCTGGTGCGAGACCGACGGCACCACCACCAACAGCGAACGCCGCGTCCAGCGCGTCCGCAAGGCCGTACACCCGCCCGGCGAGGCCCGCGAGGACATCGACATCATCTGCGACCTCGCGGGACGCCTCGGCCACGACTGGAAGTTCGCCGACGCCCAGGCGGTGTGGGACGAGCTGCGCTCGGTGTCACCGGACCACGCCGGGATGACGTACGGGCGGCTCGAGGAGCACCAGGGCATCCAGTGGCCCTGCCCGAGCGAGGACCGGCTGGAGCCCACGTATCTGCACGGCCGGCTCTGGGCGGACAACGGCCCGGACGGACCGTCGCCGCGCGCGGTCTTCGGCCCGGTGAAGCACGACCCGCCCGTCGATCTGACCGACGAGCAGTACCCGCTGCGGCTGACGACGGGCCGCCGCCTGGACTCGTACAACACCGGTGTGCAGAGCGGCAGTTACGCGTCACCGCTGCGGCGCGGCGAGTACGTCGAGCTCTGCCCCGAGGACGCAGAACGGTACGGGGTGACCGTCGGCGAGACGGTCCGCGTCACGTCGCGGCGCGGCTCCGTCACCGCGCCGGTGTGGGTCGATCCGGGGCTGCGGCCGGGGCTGGCCTTCATGACGATGCACTTCCCGGACGAGGTCGACACCAACCAGCTGACGATCGAGGCGAACTGCCCGATCGCGGGGACGGCGGAGTTCAAGGCGTCGGCGATCCGGGTGGAGAAGCTGGCGGCCCCCGTCGCACCGGAATCCGTGAGGAGTTGAGGCCCGATGGACCTGCACTTCGGCGACAGCAAGCCGACGGACGAGGAACGCGCCGCCGTCGACGCGCTCCTGGGGCCGCCCGACTCCGCGTGGGAGGGCTCCGACGACCGTACGGACACGGACCTGCGCTGGGCGAAGGGCGGCCACACGGCACGCGGCCGGCGCGACCAGCTGCTGCCGGGGCTGCACGCGCTCAACGACCGCGTGGGCTGGATCAGCGAGGGCGGCCTCGACTACCTGTGCCGCCGCCTCACGGTGCCGCCTGCCGAGGCGTACGGGGTCGCGACGTTCTACTCGATGTTCTCGCTCAAGCCCCGCCCCCGTACGGTCGTCCGCGTCTGCACGGACATCGCGTGCGCGGGCCCGTCGGCGGACCTGTGCACGTCCCTGGAGTCCCGCCTCGGCCCGGCGGACACGCCGGTGGAGGGCGGCGCGGTGTGGGAACGCAGCCCGTGCCTGGGCCTGTGCGAACGGGCCCCCGCGGCCCTGGTCATCCGCGCGGGCACGGACGCGGATGCGGTGGCGGCTGCGGCGGACGCCGCCGGTTCGGCCGGTTCGGCCGGTTCAGCCGGTTCGGCCGGTTCGGCCGGTTCGGCCGGTTCGGCACCGCCGGAGACCGCCGTTGAACGACCCGCCGTCGCGGCCGAAAGCGGGGCGTACGCCGTCGTCGCCCCCGCCACCCCCCACGCGCTCGTCGAGGCCGCACGCGACCCCGGGGCCGCGGCGGCGGAGCCGGCGCCGGTCGGCGCCGTCCCCCAGGCCGGGGGGCCGGGGCGGGACCGCCTCGCGCTTCTGCACCGTGTCGGCCGCGTCGATCCCGCCTCCCTCGACGACTACCGCGCCTTCGACGGCTACGCCGCCCTCCGCCGCGCGTTCACCCTCGGGCCCGCCGGGGTGATCCGCGAGGTGACCGACTCGGGGCTGCTGGGGCGCGGCGGGGCCGCGTTCCCCACCGGGCGCAAGTGGCAGGCCACCGCCGCGCAGCCGGACCACCCGCACTACCTCGTGTGCAACGCCGACGAGAGCGAGCCCGGCACGTTCAAGGACCGGGTGCTGATGGAGGGCGATCCGTACGCGCTGATCGAGGCCATGACCATCGCCGGGTACGCCACCGGCGCGCACCGGGGCTACCTCTACCTCCGCGGCGAGTACCCGCGCGCCCGCCGCCGCATCGAGCACGCGCTCGCCGCCGCCCGCACCCGCGGGCTGCTCGGCCCGGACGTGCTCGGCCAGGGCTACGCGTTCGACATCGAAGTGCGCCGCGGCGCGGGCGCGTACATCTGCGGCGAGGAGACCGCGATCTTCAACTCCGTGGAGGGGTACCGCGGTGAGCCCCGCAGCAAGCCGCCGTTCCCGGTGGAGAAGGGCCTGTTCGGCAAGCCGACCGTCGTCAACAACGTCGAGACGCTCGTCAACGTGCTGCCCGTCCTGACCATGGGCGCCGAGGCGTACGCCGCGACCGGCACCGGCGCGTCCACCGGCCCCAAGCTGTTCTGCGTGTCGGGGAGCGTCAGCCGACCCGGCCTGTACGAGCTGCCGTTCGGCGCCACCCTCGGCGAACTGCTGCGCCTCGCCGGGCAGCCGGACCCGGAGCGGCTGCGCGCCGTGCTGCTCGGCGGCGCCGCCGGGGGCTTCGTACGCCCCGACGAGCTGGACATCCCGCTCACCTTCGAGGGCACCCGCGAGGCGGGCACCACGCTCGGCTCGGGAGTGGTGCTCGCGCTGGACGACAGCGTGCCGCTGCCGCGCGTACTGCTGCGCATCGCGGAGTTCTTCCGCGACGAGTCCTGCGGCCAGTGCGTGCCGTGCCGCGTGGGCACGGTCCGCCAGGAGGAGGCGCTGACGCGCCTGCTGGACCGCCGTAACGGCGAGGCCGCCGACACCGCCGCCGATGTGGCGCTGCTGCGCGAGGTGGGCGCCGCCATGCGCGACGCGTCGATCTGCGGGCTGGGCCAGACCGCGTGGAACGCCGTGGAATCCGCCATCGACCGACTGGGAGCGTACGCATGAGTGCCGTCCCCCTTCAGCCCCCGCGCCGCCTCGTGGAGTTCACGCTGGACGGCGAGCCCGTACGCGTCCCGGAGGGCTCGACGCTCCTCGACGCCTGCCGTGCCGCAGGCAAGGACGTGCCGACCCTGTGCCAGGGCGACACGCTCACGCCGAAGAACGCCTGCCGCGTCTGCATGGTGGAGGTCGAGGGCGCCCGTACGCTCGCGCCCGCCTGCTCGCGGCGCGCCGAGGCGGGGATGGAGGTGCGTACGGACAGCGAGCGCGCGCGGCACAGCCGCAAGCTCGTGCTCGAACTGCTCGCGTCCTCAACGGACTTGTCGACGACCCCGCGTGCTGCCGAGTGGATCGAGGAGTACGGCGCGGAGCCGGGCCGGTTCGGGGAGGACGCGGCGACGGTCGCGGAGGAGCCGAAGGTCGACAACGACCTGTACGTCCGGGACTACGACAAGTGCATCCTCTGCTACAAGTGCGTGGACGCCTGCGGCGAGCAGTGGCAGAACACGTTCGCCATCGCCGTCGCCGGGCGCGGCTTCGACGCCCGTATCTCCACGGAGCACGACGCACCTCTCACCGACTCCGCCTGCGTGTACTGCGGGAACTGCATCGAGGTGTGCCCGACGGGCGCGCTCAGCTTCAAGACGGAGTTCGACATGCGGGAGGCGGGCACCTGGGACGAGGAACGGCAGACGGAGACGACGACGGTCTGCGCGTACTGCGGTGTCGGCTGCAACCTCACGCTGCACGTCCAGGACAACGACATCGTCAAGGTCTCCTCGCCGCACGACAATCCGGTGACGCACGGCAACCTGTGCATCAAGGGCCGCTTCGGCTACCAGCACGTCCAGCAGCACTGACACGCACGAGTACCGGGACGCACGAGCACCGGGACGTACGAGCACCGACGGGAAGTGGGCAGCATGGGACGGGTCACCGAGCGGCGGCGCGTCGTACGGGTACGGGACGGCGCGGTGAGCGTACGGCCCGACACGCTCGTCGCCGAGGAGCCGCTGGAGATCCGGCTGAACGGCAAGCCGCTGGCCGTCACGATGCGCACGCCGGGCGACGACTTCGCGCTGGCGGCGGGCTTCCTGGCCAGCGAGGGCGTGATCGGCTCCGCGCGAGAGGTCGCGAACATCGTGTACTGCGGCGGCGCGGACGAGAGGGGCCGGAACACGTACAACGTCGTCGACGTACGGCTGGCCCCGGGCGTGCCCGTGCCCGACATCAGCCTGGAGCGGAACGTGTACACCACCTCGTCGTGCGGCCTGTGCGGCAAGGCCAGCCTCGACGCGGTGCGTACGACGGCGCGCTGGCCGCTCGAGGACCGCGGCGACGGCACGGAGGACGCCGGCGACGGCGGAGCCGCCCGCGCGGACACCGGCACCCCGGTCCGGATCCGGATGGCACCCGAGGTGCTCGCGGGCCTCCCCGACCGACTGCGCGCGGCGCAGCGGGTATTCGACCGGACCGGGGGACTCCACGCGGCGGCGCTGTTCACCCCGGAGGGCGAGCTGCTGGACGTACGGGAGGACGTCGGCCGCCACAACGCCGTCGACAAGCTGGTGGGCCTGGCGCTGCGGCGCGGCGAACTCCCGCTGCGCGGCGGCGTGCTGATGGTCTCGGGCCGCGCCTCCTTCGAACTGGCGCAGAAGGCGGTGATGGCGGGCATCCCCGTGCTGGCCGCGGTCTCCGCGCCGTCGTCGCTCGCCGTCGACCTCGCCGCGGAGACGGGGCTGACGCTGGTCGGCTTCCTGCGCGGCACCTCCATGAACGTGTACGCGGGCGCGCACCGGCTCGCACTGCACACCGCGGTCCGGGCCTGACGGAAGGGGCCGCTCGCGGCACGGGTCGGGCCCCGGCCGGCGGGGAGCGCCCCCTGCGCCGGCCGGGCCCTCCCGGCGGCACCGCCGTTCCGCTACGGCTTGCGGGCGACGCCGCCGTACGTCGTGACCGGCACCGGCTCGAACGGCGACGGATCCGGGCGCCACTGCGTCACCGGCACCACGCCGGGCTCGAGCAGCTCCAGGCCGTGGAACAGGCTCTCGATCCCCGCCGGGCTGCGCAGGTGGTACGGGGCGGCGCCGCTGCTGTTGTAGCGCTCGTGCGCGTCGCGGCGGGCGGCGCTGGTGTCCGTACCGTCGCTGAGCGTCAGATGGCTGCCCGGCGGCAGGGCGTCCAGCAGGCGGCGTACGAGCGACCGCGCCAGCTCGTCGTCGGGGATGTGGCCCAGGACGCCGAGCAGCATCAGGGCGACGGGCCGGTCGAAGTCCAGTGTGCGGGCGGCCGCTTCGAGTATCGGGCCGGGGTCGCGCAGGTCGGCGTCGACGTAGTCGGTGACACCCTCGGGCGTGCTGGTGAGCAGCGCGCGGGCGTGGGAGAGCACGAGCGGGTCGTTGTCGACGTAGACGACGCGTGCGTCGGGCGCGACGCGCTGAGCTATCTCGTGGGTGTTGTCGACGGTGGGCAGCCCGGTGCCGATGTCGAGGAACTGCCGGATGCCCTCCTCCCCCGCCAGATGCCGTACGGCGCGGCCGAGGAAGTGCCGTGCGCCGCGGGCGGCGTCGATGATGCCGGGGAACGTCTCGGCGAATCTGTCGCCGGCCTCCTGGTCGACGCGGTAGTTGTCCTTGCCGCCGAGCCAGTAGTTCCAGATCCGGGCCGAGTGCGGCACGGTGTTGTCGATCTCGGGTGCCACGTCGCGTTGTTGCGGACTGTCCTCGGCCATCGCGCATCATCCCCCTCGCCGGCCCGTGAGCGGTGCCCGGCGGCGCCGCGTGGCGACCACCGTACCGACTCGGGGGCGGCCGTCCAGAGGTGGGGAGGCCGACGGCTGAACCGCCTCAACGCCGCCCGGTTCTTCCCTTGTTCGCTCACCGCCATGCCCCGGTGAGTCCCGCCGCCTCAGTCCTGCCGTGTCTCCGTACGGAACGGGCGCATGCCGCGGGCCTCGTAGTTCCGGAGCGCATTGGGGTGGTCGCGGTTGTTCGTGCTGAGCCACACGCGCCGTACGCGCGGCGCGCCGACCGCCTCGGTGGCCCACGCCTGCCGGAGGGCCAGGGTGAGGGCGTGCCCGCCCAGGCCCCGGCCCACGTACTCGGGCAGCAGCCCGAACGTGGTGATCCGCAGGTCGCCGTCGGCCTGCGGCTCCAGCGCCGTGAAGCCGGCCGTCTCGTCCTGCGCGGTGATCACCCAGTACCGGCGCAGCGGGTGGGCCAGCCACTCGTCCCACTGCTCCGGCGTGCGGGCGGCACTGCGCCAGCCGTACGGGGTGCCGATGCGCGCCGTCAGCGTACGGACGAGGGGCGAGGTGCTGTCCGTACGCCGCAGCGCGAGGCCGGGCACAACGCGGCCGGGCCGCAGCTGTCCGGGCTCGGTCATCTCCAGGTATGTAATAGTCCTTTCCACCCTGTGACCCTAACAGGCGGCGGAGCGCACGTCTCCGGATTGCGGGCTGCCGGTCGCGGGCCGCCGGTCGCGGGCCGCCGGTCGCGGGCCGCCGTCAGCCGAGCAGCCACACCGTGGTGTCGGCGGGCACGGTCACCGCGCCGCCGTCCTCGGGCGCGTCGACTGGCCCGCTGGCGAGCAGCACGCGGGAACCGGCGGTGGCCGGGACCTCGACTGCCGTACCGGTCAGGTTCGTTGCCGCCCGCAGGCCGCCGTCCCGGGCGAACGCCAGCACGCCGGGCGGCGCGTCCAGCCACCGCAGCGCGGTGCCTCCGGCGTGCAGGCGGCGCAGCCGCAGGGCCGTGCGGTACAGCTCCAGGGTGCTGTCCGGGTCGCCGGACTGCGCCTCCACGGACAGGCCGGCCCAGCCGCCGGGCTGCGGCAGCCACCCGCCGGAGGGACCGAAGCCGAGCGAGGGCCCGCCGCGCGTCCACGGCAGCGGCACGCGGCACCCGTCACGTCCCTTGCGGCGTCCGCCGGACCGGAACCGTACGGGGTCCTGGAGCACGCCGTCGGGCAGGTCGGGCACCTCGGCGAGGCCGAGTTCCTCGCCCTGGTAGAGGTACGCCGAGCCGGGCAGCGCCAGCATGAGCAGCGCGGCGGCGCGGGCACGGCGCAGCCCAGCGGCGTGGTCCGCGGGCGGCGCGGCGCCGCCGCCGGACAGCCACGCGTCGAGGTCCGTGCCGGCGGGCAGCGCGAGACGGGTGGCGTGCCGTACGACGTCGTGGTTGGACAGCACCCAGGTCGGTGCCGCGCCGGTGGACGCGGCCGCGTCCAGCGAACGGTCCACGACGGCGCGGAGCGAGGCGGCGTCCCACGGGGTGCCGAGGAAGTCGAAGTTGAACGCCTGGTGCAGCTCGTCGGCCCGCGTGTACAGCGCCCGCCGGTGTCCCTCCGCCCAGGACTCGGCGACACCGACGCGCGGCGGCTCGTACGCGTCCAGTACGCGCCGGAAGGAACGCAGGATGGCGTGCACCTCGTCGCGGTCCCACACCGGGTGGCCGCCCTCGGCGCCCGCGCCGACGATCCCGTGGTGCCGCTGCCCGTCGCCGAGGTCCCGCAGCGGCTCGTCGAGGTCCTTGGCCATGCCGTGCGCCACGTCGAAGCGGAACCCGTCCACGCCTCGGTCGAGCCAGAACCGCAGTACGGCCTGGAACTCCTCGGTGACCTCGGGGTTGCGCCAGTCCAGATCGGGCTGCTCGGCGGCGAACAGGTGCAGGTACCACTGCCCGTCCGGCACCCGCCGCCAGGCGCTGCCGCCGAACACCGACTGCCAGTCGCTGGGCGGTTCGGCGCCGCCGTCGCGGCCGTCCCGGAAGACGTAGCGGGCGCGTGCGGCGCTGCCGGGCGGCGAGTCGAGCGCCTCGCGGAACCACGGGTGCTCGTCGGAGGTGTGGTTGGGGACGATGTCCACGATCACGCGCAGGCCGAGCTCGTGTGCGCGGCGTACGAGCGCGTCGGCGTCGGCGAGGGTGCCGAAGCGGGGGTCGACGTCGCGGTAGTCGCTGACGTCGTAGCCGCCGTCGGCCATCGGGGAGGGGTAGAAGGGGGTCAGCCAGACGGCGTCGGCGCCGAGTCCGGCGATGTGGCCGAGCCGTGAGGTGGCGCCGGGCAGGTCGCCGACGCCGTCACCGTCGGAGTCGGCGAAGCTGCGGACGTAGATCTGGTAGATGACGGCGTCACGCCACCAGTCGTGCGACGCGCGGGCCGGGTCGCCGGTCCGGGTCTGGGTCTGGGGCTGGGTCGGGGTCTTGGGCTGGGTCATGCGTGGAGGCCTCCCGTGACGAGTGCGTCCTCGGCGGTCACGAAGAGGTCCTCGCCGCCGAAGTTGCCGGATTTGAGCGCCAGATTGACGGTGCGGCCGCCGTACTCGGCGGCGGTCCAGGGGACGCCGGGGGCGATGGCGGGTCCGATCCGGAACCGTTCGATGCCGACGGCCGAGGCGACCGCTCCCGAGGTCTCGCCTCCGGCCACCACCAGGCGGCGGAAACCGGAGCCGAGGAGGCCGCGCGCGCACGCGGCCAGCGCGCGCTCCACCGCCTCCGCCGCGTCCGCCGCGCCGAACCGGCCCTGGACGGCGCGCACTTCCTCGCGGTCGTCCGCGCTGTACAGCAGCACCGGCCTCGGCCCGGCGTGCCCCCGCGCCCACTCCAGCGCGCCCGCGACCGTGCCCTCCGGGTCCGCGAGCAGCGATGCCACGGGCAGCTTGCGGGACGGCAGGACGCGCCGCGCGTACGCGGTCTGGTCGAGGGTGGCGTCGGAGACGCTGCCCGCGAGGACTGCGCCGGGGCCGTGCGCCACGTCGATACGTGCGGCACCGTCGGGGTCCGGCCCGCTGCCCGTACGGTGCGCTCGTGGCGGCGGCAGGGCCAGCGCGAGCCCTGAGCCGCCGGTGAGCAGCGGGAGCCGGCGGGTGGCGCGTACGAGGGGCGGGAAGTCGTCGTTGCCGAGCACGTCGGTGACGACGATTCGGGCGCCGCCGCCCGTGACGGCGTCCAGGTGCGCGCGTACGGCCGCGTCCCCGGCACGGAGCACGTGGTGCGGCAGCAGCCCCACGCGGTGCCGGGTCTGCGCCGCGAGTACCCGTACGAGGTCCGGGTCGGTCATCGGCGTCAGCGGATGGTGCCGCATGCCGCTCTCGCTCAACAGCCGGTCCCCGACGAAGAGATGGCCCTGGTAGACGGTGCGGCCGTTGTCGGGGAACGCGGGGCAGGCCACGGTCCACGGCGCCCCGGTGGCCTCGAGGAGCGCGTCGGTGACGGGGCCGATGTTGCCCTCGGGCGTGGAGTCGAAGGTCGAGCAGTACTTGAACCAGTAGCGCGTACAGCCCAGTCCGGCCAGCCCCCGGTGCGCGTCGAGCGCGGCGGCGACCGCCTCGGCGGGCGGCACCGTACGGGTCTTCAGCGCGACGACCACGGCGTCCGCCGGCTCCCCTTGAGCGGCGGGAGCGGCGGGGGCGGCCGGGGTGCCGACGGTGAGTGTGGTGCGGTGGCCCGCCCGTACGAGGTTCCCGGCCAGGTCGGTGGCGCCGGTGAAGTCGTCGGCGATACAGCCCAGATACGGCCCTGACATCCGGCCGCCGGCCGTCGCGGCCGTACCCCTCATGTCCGCGCCGTCCCGTGCCCGTCGGGCGGCGGCGACGCGAGGGCGGCGAGCTGCGCCGTGCCGCTGCGGGGTGAGGTCAGCACGGGTACGCCGAGTTCGCCGCCGTCCGCTCCGGGCGACCGGAGCGCGGCCGCCATCGACGCCTGCGCCAGCACCAGTACGTCGTGCCCGGCCGCGAGGCGCCGCGCCTCCGCGGCGATCAGCGCGTCGTGCTCCTCCGGCCGACCCTCGGTACGAGCCCGGTACGCGCCCTCGCAGGTGGACGTCGTGAGCTCGATGCGGGCGCCCGCGTCCGCCGCCTGACGGCGGATCAGCTCGGCGGTGGGCTCCAGCGTGGAGGAGAGCGTGGCCAGTACGCCGATACGCGGCCCCGTACGGATCGCCTCCGCCGCCATCGGCGCGTCCACCCGCAGCACCGGGATGTCCACGAGCGCCCGCGCCTGTTCGGCCGCCGGCCCGATCGAGGAGCAGGTGACCAGCACGGCGCGGGCGCCCGCCGCCTCCGCCTGCGCGATGTGCGACGCGAGCCGCGCGGTGGTGCGGGGCAGCGGCCCGTAGGCGATGGTGTCGGCGAGCAGGCTCTCGTCCACCATGTGGTACGGGCGCACGCCGGGCGCCTCCTCCCGCAGCAGCGGATCGAACACCGCCGGGAGTGCGGCGACGGTGTGCAGGACGCACATGCGCGGCGTCCCGTCTCCCGGCCCCTTGCGGTCCCCGGCTCCCGCGTCGCGTACGGCTGGTGTGCCGGGCGCCGTCATGCCGCTCCCCCTTCCGCGTCGTGAGCCTCCCGCACCGCCGACCACCAGGGCCGTCCGTGCCGGTCGACGATCTCGCCGAGGAGCCGCAGCCGTTCGGCGCACTCGCCCCGCAGGGCGGCCACCGGGTCGGGCGCACCCAGCGCGGACGTCCACAGGGCGCGCCCCGCGAGGAAGCCGGAGGCACCGGCGCGGCAGGCGGCCTCGACGGCACGCGGGAAGTCGTCCGGCTCGACGCCCTGCGACAGCACGACCCACGGCACGTCCACCACCGCGTGGATACGGGCCGCCTCGGCGGCGATCCGCTCCACGGTGCCCTTGCCGCCGTCCGGCACCTGGCACTTGTAGAGGGAGGGCCGCAGCGGGGCGAGTTCGGTGGCGGCCTCCACGATGGCGTCGTTCAGGCGGAAGGTGCCTTCCGCCGCCTCGCCGGGGGTGGGGCGCGCCACCGGCTCCAGTACGGAGGCCAGCCCCGCCGCGCGGCACATCCGTACGAAGCGCTCGGCCATCTCCGTACGGTGCGCGCGGAGGCCGTCGCGCTGCCAGATGACGAGCAGCTTCAGGGCGCGTATACCGTCCGCTGCGGCGGCGTCGGGAACGACGGCTTGGTCGATCGCGGTGCCGGTGACGGGGCCGCCCGGCTCCTGGGTGAGCGCGTCGGCCGCGAGGATCGGCGCGCAGCTGTCCGGGAGGGCGCGTTCGGCGAGCATGCGGTCGCAGCCGTAGTGCCGGTCGATCAGCAGGGCGGAGGCGTACGGCCCCAACTCGCGGGCGACGGCCAGCTTGAACCCGGTCATGTCGCCGTCCCCGACACGGTCCCGGTCCCGGCCGGTCCGCTCGGCCATCATGGTCCGCAGGGAGTCCCGCTGATCCATGGCCACCATGGCGAAGGTCCCGCTGGGGCGGGAGAGGGGGGCGACGGGTGAGTGTTCGGTATTCACGCTCGCAACTCCAAGGTCGGGTTCATTCGTTCAGCGCCGCCGTGATCCAACGGCCCGCCCCTGAGGACAGACCGAAGCGGCCACGATCCAGCCCGTCCGGCGCTTGAGGACGGACCGGAGCGGCCACACTCGGCAAGTGGGCCAAAAGCCTGTGGCCCAGCGCGCGTTCGCCGTGGCCGGGGGCCGTCCTCAAACGCCGGACGGGCTTGGATGGTTGGCGTCACCCGGGGCCGTCCCCACGCGCCACCCGCGGCAGAAACTCCCCCCGGTACACCACGTCGTACGCCGCCGCGTCCTCGCTCTCCCCCGGTGCCCCCGCCACCGTCCCCAGTGGCGGGGGCACCGGCAGGCCCGCCGCGGTGCCCGCGAGCAGGGCCGCGCCCAGCGCGGGCGCACGCGGCTCCGTGAGCAGGCGTGTCGGCCACCGCGTCACGGCGGCCTTCACGCGTGGCCAGCGCGGCTGGGCCACGGGCCCACCGAGGAGCGTGACTTCGCGCGGCGCGGCGCCGTTCAGCGCGGCCTGGGTCTCCGCCATCCAGCGCGCCTGGTACGCGGTGCCCTCGACGACGGCCAGCGCGAGCCGCGCCGGCCCGTCGTCGGGCCCGAGCCCGTGGACGGCCACGCGACGACGGGGGTCGGGCGCGGGCGCGGCGCGCCCGTTGAGGTACGGCTCGACGACGAGGCCGGTGGGCCCCGTTCCGGCGGTGTCGAGGAGTGCGCCGAAGCGCCGGATGCGTTCGGCGCCGCCGGGCAGCCCGAGCAGGTCGGCGTACCACTCGACGAGCGCGCCGCAGCTGCCCGAGCCCGCCATCACGTACCAGTGCCGGCCGTCGGCGTGCCGCCCGTAGCCCATGCCCTCCGCGAGGGCGCGGGCCGCGTCGGGGGCGGCCGTGCTCAGGGTGAACACGGCCTCCGCCGTGCCCATGGAGTCGGCGACGGCGCCCGCCGTACGGACGCCCGCCGCCCACGCGCCCACGAGGTGGTCGTGTCCGGCGACGGTCACGGGTACGCCCGTACGCAGGCCCGGTACGCGTGCGGCGCCCGCCGCGCTGACCGGGCCGACGGGTTCGCCCGGCGCGCGTACGGGCGGGAGGCGGCGGGGCGACAGCCCGGCCAGCGCGGTGAGTCCGGGGTCCCAGCGGCGGCCGTGCACGTCGTAGGCCATGGTCCGCTGGGCGAAGGTCGCGTCGGTGGCGACGTGCCCGGTGAGCGCGTGGCCGACGAGGTCGGCGGCGCCGGACCACACGTGCATGCGGCGCAGCGCGTCGGGGTGCCGCTCGGCCAGCCAGCACCAGCGGGCGAGCGTGGCCTTCGCGGAGGGCCGTACGCCGGTGGTGGCGTGCAGGGCGGAGGCACCGGCCGTACGGGCGAGCCGCGCGGCCTGGTCCGCGCCGCGCGGGTCGGACCAGGCGAGCAGCGGGCCGGTCTGGCGGCCGTCCGCGTCGAGCGGTACGCCGGTCTCGGCCATGCCGGTGAGGCCGACGGCCTCCGGCGAACGCCCGGACGCGGCAACGGCCTCGGCCAGCGCGCCGAGTGCGGCGGCGGCGAGCGCCGCCGCGTCCTGTTCGCCGAGGGGCGTGGGCCGTACGGCCGCGCCGAGGACCGTGCCGTCCGCCGCGCACACCACGGCCTTCGTACGGGTGGTGCCGACGTCCACCCCGGCCAGCGCGGCACCGCCCGCCTCCGGCTGCCCCACAGAGCTCTCCCGCCTCACGCTCATGGGGTCTCCTTCGTGGATACCCCCGGCTTCAGCCGGGAGAGACAGGCGGTCCGCAGTGCCATCCAGTTACGGCGGCGCACGGTCATGGTCGGTCCTCCTGGGGGACGGCGGCGCCGCGGGACACGCGGCGCTTCTGGGAGGGCGGCTGGGCGGTCGGCTGGACGGCGACCTGAGCGGCGCGCGGCGGCGCGGGCGCCCGTACGCCGGGCAGGTCCGCGGCGTGCGGGTCGTGCGCGTACGGGAGCGGGGCGGGCCCGGGCACGCCGTGTACGGCGAGGTGGCGCAGCCAGGCCGCGCCGTCCTTGCCGTGGTCGGCGCCGGTGAAGGCGGCGAGCCTGCTGTGGGCCTGCTCGGCGAGCAGCGCCCGGTTGTCGTCGAGGTAGCGGACGAGGATGTGGGGGCCGCGCGGGCTGCCGCAAGCGGCCAGGGCGCGGCCGAGGGCGAGTTCGAGGAGCGCGCGGCGCTCCTGCACGTCGTCGGGTTCGATGCCGCCGGTGCGGTGCTGGCCGTGGAGCGCGGGCCGGTCGTGGAGCCGTTCGAGGGCGGGTACGGCGTCGGCGGAGCCGAGCCGTTCGGCGCCCGCGCACACCGCGTCCACCCAGGCGAACGGCGCTGCCGCCGGATCGCGGAACGCGTCCTCGCGCGCGTCCACCAGCAGCGCCACCCGCTCCCACAGCGGCACGGCGCGCGGCTCGCGCGCGTAGCCCAGGGTGTGCAGCAGGTACGCCTCGTCGGGCATCGCCGACTGGTCGGGCGGCAGTTGGGCCTCCCGGATGCGGGACGTGCGGGGCGGCAGCCGGTCCCCGGCGAGACGTTCGGCGAGATGGCCGAGGAGCACGTCGGCGCCCTCGGGGCGGCCGCGCAGGGCCAGCAGCTGGGCCAGCACGATACGGACAGCGGGCGCCGTCTCGGCCCGCAGCGCGCCCAGCAGGGCGGGCGTGACGGCGGGGTCGGCGTCCAGGGCGAGGCGCACGAACGGGATGTGCCCGCGGAACACCTCGCGGCGGCCCATGTCGGAGTACGAGTGGAGGGGCAGGTGCTCGGCCAGCTCCGCGATGAGGGCGGCCAGCGTGGGCCGGGCCGCCGGGGCCGGGTGTGTGGCCCGTACGGTCTCCGCCGGGAGCCTGCCGCGCCGTACCAACTCCCGCTGGAGGGCGGCCACATCCACCTCGCGCGGGGTGCGGCCCGTCGCGGCGCAGGCCGCGGCCGCGAGGCCGGTCACCTCGCCGAGGTTCTCCAGGTCCGCCTGCATCCGCAGCGCTGGCAGGGCGTCGTGCGTGGCGGAGAGGGCCTTGCCGGTGACGAGCAGGCCGTCGAGGCCGCGGGGCAGGAGCGCGCGGTAGGGCAGCTCGATCTCGAGGTTCGGCGGTACGAGGCCGAGTTGCGGCCACAGGGCCTCGCCCTTGCCCTTGAGGTCGTGGTTGGAGAAGTGCACGTTGACGACGTCCGGCCAGTGCCGCCCGGTCAGCTGGTCGGTGAGGGTCACCACGGTCTCCCCCACGAGGTGGCGGGTCTCGCGTGCGGCGGGCTGCGTGCCGTGGTCGTGCATGTCGGCGCTGCGGCGCCGGGCGGCCAGCACGGCGCGGGTGGTGTCCGCGACGTCGGTCATGTCGGCGAGCCCGCCGAACTGGTTGCGGGTGGTGCCGGGCGTGTCGAAGCGCGCCAGCGACGCCCACATGACGGTGTGTACGCCCGCCGCCCCCACCTCGCACGGCGCGCCGCACCAGGCGGCCAGGTCGGCGTCGCCGGTGGCGTCGACGACGACGCGCGCCGTCACGGCGAACGGGCCGCCGGGCCCGCTGAACAGCGCGCCCGTCACGCGCCGCCGCGCGTCCGCCGCCTCTTCCCCGCCTCCGTCGTGGAGGGCGGCGAAGGCGCGTGCGTGGTAGACCGTACGGACGCCCGCCTCGCGCAGGGCGTCGTGCAGGGCGAGCGCCTTGGCCTCGATGTTCCACTGTCCGACGCCTCCGCGCAGGCCCAGCTCGCGGTGGGTCAGCCGGGTGGCCTGCTGAAGCTGCGCCGCGTGCCCCTCGCGGCGGCCGAACCAGTAGCTGTGCACGCCGCCGTACGTCCCGGTGCCGCCGGGCCCCGGCCCGGCCTCCACCAGCACCGTGCGCGCGCCTTCGCGCGCCGCCGCCAGCGCGGCGGACGCGCCGCTTGTCCCACCACCGACGACGAGCACGTCGGCCTCGCCCCAGGAGTCCACGTCCAACGCCCGCACGACTTCCCGCGGATGCCCCCGCCCGCGCTGCGGCGCGTCCTGCTCGCCGACGGCGTACGACGGACTGCGCGGCACCACTCCGCCGGGCGGCACGCCCGGCACGCCGCCTGCCGAATCGGCCGGACCACCCGGCGCGACCCAACCGGCCCCGACCACCCCGGCGTTCGGCTCCGGGCCGCTCGGTGGCGACCCACCCGGCCGGGGCGGCGCCTGGGCCGCGCGCCCCCTGTTCGGCTCGCCGTCGCAAGCCGTCGCCAGCGCGCGGCCCAGGCGTGTGCCCTCGTGGAGCGCGGCCGGCGGGTCGAGCAGCGGATCGGCCGGGGTCGCGGTGTGTGGGGGTGCCGGTGTGGCGTGGAGGCCCGGAAGGGGCGTCCGCGTGTCAGCGGTCGGCGGGGGCGGGCCCGAGAGCGGGTCCGTCGCCACCGCGCCCAGCGTGGCCTTCGCGAAGGCCGGGTGCTGCCGGAGCAGTCGGCCCGCCGCACGGACGGCCGCGCGGCGGCCGCCCGACGTGGCGAGCAGCGCGTAGAGGTGTCCGGGGCCGCGGCAGCCTGCCGTCGAGACCACGTCGTCCGCGAAGGGCTCATCGGGTTCCACGCCGTCGAACTCCACGCTCCACACCGCCCGTTCGGGCTCCGCGACCGGCGGCAGCCCGGCGGCGGCGCGCAGCACCGGGTCCGCGCCGGTCGCGTCCAGCGCCTGCGTGCAGCGCACCAGCTGCCGCCCGGACTTGTTCGCGATGACGAGTCCGGCGAGCGGCCCCCGTACGGCTCCGTCGCGGTGGTGTACGGCGAGCGGGCGCACGCCGTACACCAGCAGGCCGCCCGCGTCGAGCAGCGCGCTCTCCAGGTGGAGTTTGAGTGCGGCCGGGCGCAGCGCCAGCCGGGCTCCGCCCGCGGCGCCGGACGGCAGCAGCGGGCGCAGCAGGGACGGGGCCGCGGCGGGGCCGTCCGCGGGCACGGTCAGCCAGGGGCGGTTGGCCGCCGTCAGGTCGGTGCCGAGCGCGTACCCCTGCTCCAGCAGCAGCACCCGCCGCCCAGCGCGGGCGAGTTCGACGGCCGCCGCCGTACCGGCCAGGGTGCCGCCGACGACGGCCACGTCCACGTCGTGCGGTACGGGCAGGGCGCGCCCCGGCAGCCGTACGGGTGCGGCGAGGGGCAACCACGCAGTCCCGCCCGCCCGTTGGCCGGTGCTCACCGGCTCCCCTCGACCGCCGCCGCAGGCGCCCCGGGGACCGCCGGGAGCCCCGGCACCGCGCCGCTACGGGCGACGCGCCCGTACCAGTGCCCGCTGTCCTTGACCGTACGGCGCTGCGTGGCGCGGTCGACGTGCACGAGCCCGAAGAGGGGGCGGTAGCCCATGGCCCACTCGAAGTTGTCGATGAGCGACCAGTGGTAGTAGCCCTCGACGGGCGCGCCCGCCTCCATCGCCCGGTGGACGGCGGCGAGATGAGCCTGGAGGAACGCGATCCGCCGCTCATCGTGGACCGCGCCGTCGGCTCCCACGGCACCGTCCGCCCCTGGCGTGTCGTTGAAGACGGCGCCGTTCTCGGTGACGGCGAGCGGCACGCCCGGGTAGTCCTCGTGCAGGCGGAGCAGCAGCGCGGTGAGGTCGTCGGGAACGATCTCCCAGCCGAGGTCCGTACGCGCCACCTCCGGCCGCCCCGGCTCGACGCGCCACGGCCACGGCCCGTCGCCGGGCCCGTCGCCGCCGGCGGGGCGGGCGCTGACGATGCGGCGCGTGTAGTAGTTGACGCCGATGAAGTCGCTGCCCGCGGCGATCGTGTCCAGGTCGCCGTCCTCGATGAAGTCCAGTGGCCCGGCGGCGCGTTCCCAGTGGGCGTGCATGTCGTCGGGGTAGCCGCGGCCGTGTACGGGGTCGAGGAACCAGCGGTTCACGTACCCGTCCGAGGCGTATGCCGCCGCCCGGTCCTCCCCGCTGTCGCTCGCAGGCGTGTGCGGGAACAGGCTGTACGCGATGCCGGCCCGCGCGTCCTCACGCCCGTACGCGCGCAGGGCGCCTGCCGCGAGCCCGTGCCCGAGCAGCAGGTGGTGCATGGCCCGTACGCTGCCCGGCAGGTCCTTCTCGCCGGGCGCGTGCAGCCCGAGCTGGTGGCCGAGGACGCCCGCGATCCAGGGCTCGTTGACCGTCACCCAGTCCCGTACGCGATCGCCGAACGCGTCGTAGCAGACGGCGGCGTAGTCGGCGAACCGGGCGGCGGTGTCGCGGTCCCGCCAGCCGCCGCGGTCCTGGAGGGGCTGCGGCAGGTCCCAGTGGTAGAGGGTGGCGAGCGGGGTGATGCCGTGTTCGAGGAGGGTGTCGAGGAAGCGGTCGTAGTGGTCGAGGCCGCGGCGTTCCACCGGGCCCGTGCCGTCCGGCACGATGCGGGGCCAGGCCAGCGAGAACCGGTGTGCGCCGAGGCCGAGTTCCGCCATCAGGGCGATGTCCTCGCCCGCGCGCTCGTACTGCTCGCAGGCGGTCTCCCCGGTGTCGCCGTTCTCGACGGCGCCGGGCACGGCGCAGAAGCGGTCCCAGATGGACTCGCCGCGGCCGTCGGCGCGTACGGAGCCCTCGACCTGGTAGGCGGACGTGGAGGTGCCCCAGCGGAAGTCCGCCGGAAAGCGCAGCGTGGGCGGGGTGGCGTGCGGGTCCGTCACTGGAACTCCTCGTGCGGTGCTTGCGGTTCGTGCGGTGCGTACAGTCCTTGCGGTGCGTCCCGGGCGTTCTGTCCAGTGCCCTGCGCGAACTCGGGCAGGCCGCGCGCGGTCTCGCACGCGTACAGCAGCAGCCCCACCGACCAGGCGTGCGAGAGGGTGAGCAGCATGCCCTTCGCCTGGAAGCAGTCGGTCTGGTAGAAGCGCTCGCTGACCATGCCGCGGTACGCGTTGAAGTCGCCGTCCTCGCGGGCCACGAACTGCCGGAAGCAGTCGAGGTTCTCCCGCGCCGACAGCAGGTAGTACGGATCGCCGAGGTGGCGGGCCAGCCGTACGGTCTCGGGCAGGCAGGTGAGCCCGAACGCGTGCAGGTGCTGGTTCGACGGCGACGCCTGGTCGCCGCCGCGGGTGCGGAAGCCGTACCGGCCGAGCAGGGTGTGCGGCGGGAACGCGACGTCGTAGGTGTAGCGGAAGGTGAGCATCCAGTCGCCGGCGCGCCGCGCCAGGTCGAGCCAGCGCGGGTCGCCGGGGTCCGCCTCGTGCAGCAGGGTGTAGGCGATCACCGCGTTGTAGCCGTCCTCGGACGTGGGCGCCAGCGACACGTCCTCGGGCGCGCCGCACAGGAACTCGGCGTGCACCTCGGCGGCGTAGTGCGCCCCGGCGCGCCGCGCGGCGGACAGCAGCGCGGGCTCGCCGAAGGCCGCGGCTGCCTCGGTCAGCGGCGCGATCCAGGCGATGCCCGCCGCACCCTCGTACGACAGCGCGGCGCCCGTGTCGCTGTGCGTGGCGGCCGCGAGGCGTCCGTCGCCCGTGCGCTGCGCAGCGACGGCGGCGGCGAGGTTGGACCGTACGGCGCGCTCCCACGCCGGGTGGTCGTGGCCGCGCGCCCGCTCGGCGCGCAGCGCGCGCAGCAGGAACAGGGTGGCGTCGCCGAGCGTACGGGCGTGCAGCCGGTGCGGATCGGGTGTCCACCCGGCGGTCCAGCCGCGCCGCTCGCCCCACTGCCCCCAGAACGTGCCGGCCGGGGCGAGGCTGTCGGCGATGTGGTCCAGCACGCCGGTGGCGGCCCGCGCTTTCTCGTCGTCACCGGTGCGGCGGGCGTACAGCAGCAGCGCGTGCGCGTACGGCGTGCCGCTGATCCAGGACACGTGCATGGCCTTGCGGTCGCCGCTGTCGCCGAGCGCCTCCCGGTCGAACGCGGCGGTCTCCAGCAGCACGTGCGGGTCGGGCCGGTGGTGCCAGCGGTGCAGCCCGTATGCGGACAGCTCGGCGGCCTCGTCCAGCCCCACCCATGCGGCGGGCCCGTCGGCGGAGGGCGGCGTACGGCGGTGCAGGGAGCGGAGGACCGGGGCGTACGCGTGCGGGTCGGGGCCGAGCAGATGGACGGTGAAGCGGAACGTCCGCTCGGCGCCGGGCCGCCAGGTGTACGCGGGTGTCTGCGGCGGCAGCGGCTCGGCGGAGCCGTAGTAGGTGACGGGCTCCTCGCGGTACGGCGCGTGCAGCCGCAGCGCGGGGACGCCGCCGGGGAGCAGCGCGAAACCGACGCCTTGGCGGCCGAGTTCGCCCTCCTCGGCGAGGGAAAGCGCGGCGCCGCCGCGCGGGTCGCGGGCGAACACGGCGGGCGTGGCGCAGCGGTCGGCGCGGAACGACCAGGCGTCCGCGACCATGTGCGCGGGGTCGTGCGCGCCGGGCTCGTAGCGGGGGTAGACGCGGGCGCAGCCGGGGAGGCGGTTCTCGCCGTAGAACACGCCGGGGATCAGCCAGCCGGGGTCACCGGTGCTGCCGAGCCGCGCCTCGACGCGCAGCCCGGCGTCGGCAGCCGTACGGTCGCCGTCCCGCCGCACGCGGAGCACGGCGTCGCGGCGTACGGGGGTGTCGCGCTCACCCTCGCCGTCCGCGTCCGGCTGCGGGGGGCCCAGGCTGAGCGTGGCCGTGAAGCCGTCCGCCGCGCCGTGCGCCTCGATGCCGCCGTCCGGGCGGAACTCCCGTCCCGTTACGGGCACTTCGCTGCACGAGCCGTCCGGGCGCAGCAGCGCGACGACGTACGGCAGCAGCACCTCGCCCTCGTCCGGGCCGCGGAGCGGCAGCGCTCCGGGCTCCGGGGGCGGCGCGTCCGGAGGCGCGGGCACCGCCTCCTGCGCCCCGGGCGGGTCGTCAGCCGAGTTCTCGGGCACGGGTGTTCCATCCTTCCAGCCGTACGCGGCGGCCCTCGCACGGTGCCGCGCGCCAGTCGACGGGGACGTGCGCGGTCTCACCGGGCAGCAGGTCGAGCATGTTGTCGCCGAACGCGGCCCAGCCGGGCGCGCCGACCGGCCGCGCGTCGGTGAGGTAAAGGCCGAGCGCCGCCGGTCCGCCGGTGTGCCGGAGCCGTACGGCGGCCGTGTCCGGTGCGGCGGCGGCCTCGACGCGGGCCTCGGGCAGGTCCAGGAGCGGGGCGAGGTCGGGGGTGGTGGTGTGGACGTAGCGGTTGCCGGCCAGCGGCTGCCCGTCCGGGCCGCGCAGGGTGAGTTCGAGGAGGAACACGCCGTCGGCGGGCCGGGGCAGTTCGGCGTGCCACTCCCCCGCGCGCGCCGCCGGTACGGAGGTGGCCGGGCCCTGCCCGTACGGGGCGCCCGCCGCGAAGGTGACCTCCGCGTACGGCGCGCCGTCGGTGCGGACGATCCGCGCGGTGACCGTGGCGCCGTCGTCGCGGGTCACCCCCTGCCGCCAGGACCACAGTTCGACGGTGAACAGCTCTCGTTCCGGTGTGCTGCCCCATGTCTGGGTGGCGAACCGGGCGCACACGTGCTGCGGCCGGTACGCGCGCCGCACCCCGTGGTAGGCGGGCTTCGGATCGCCGCGGTGGTCGACGGCGCTGGTGCACCAGGCGTTCGGGAACGGCTCGTTGAACTGCCACGGGATCGCCCCGCTCGTACGCGGTGCCCGCCGCAGGTTCGCCTCCACGGCGTACCGCAGCCCGTCGTACTGGAGTTGCTGGCTGGCGCGCCGCACCGTGTCGGGGTCGTCGAGCCGGCCGCCGGGTGCCGTACGGCCGCCCCCACCGGTCTCACCGGTCTCACCGGTCTCACCGCCGAAGGCGGCGCGGACCAGCGGCGTGTTGTTCCACCAGGCGCCGAGGTGCTCCATGACGGGGTTGTCGCGTCCGGTCGGGCGGCGGCTTCCTGGCGGTACGACGGCCTCCCACGTACGCCGGTTGGCCATGCCCTCCGCGCCGAACTCGCTGTGCAGCAGGCAGGTTCCGGCGTCGTACAGCCGCTGCTGCGCGCCGTGCCCCTGGTGCTCCCAGGGGCCGTGCACGTCGTGCTGCGCGTCCGGGTCGGCGGCGACGATGTCGGCGCGGTTCAGGAACGCGGGCCCGGACGGCGAGCCGGGCAGCCAGCCGCGGTCCGGGTCGAGTTCGGCGACGACGGCCGCCAGCGCGGCGATCACCGGCGCGCCGTCCTCGGCCAGCGGGCGGGCCTCGGCCGTGTCGTGCAGTTCGTTGCCGGGGCCCCAGACGGCGAGCGAGGGGTGGTGCCGCAGGGCGGGTACGAGGACGCGCGCCTCGCGTTCCATCAGCGCCACGTACTCGGGGTCGGCGGCCGGCACGCTGTCGATGCCGGAGCTGGACAGCGCGAACTCCTGCCACACCAGCAGCCCCAGCCGGTCGCAGAGGCCGTAGAACTCCTCGGTCTCGATCAGTCCGCCGCCCCACACCCGCAGCAGCGTGACGTGCGCGTCGGCGGCCAGCCGCAGCAGATGCTCCAGGCGGTCGGGGCGCGGCACGCCGTGACAGGCGTCCTGCGGCACCCAGTTCCAGCCCTTCACGTGGACGCGGCGGCCGTTGACCTCCGGGGTGTACGACAGCGCGCCGTCCGGGGCACCGGGGTTGGGCACCAGCCGTACGCGGCGGAAACCGGTCTCCCTGCGCACGGGGGCGCCGGCGGTCCGTCCGTCCGCGTCCTCGATGGTGATCTCGACCGCGTACAGGGGCTGTTCGCCGTGCCCGTTCGGCCACCACAGCCGGGGCTCCTCGACGGTCAGCTCCAGCTCCGCGTGCGTGGCACCGGCCGCCACGGGCGCCTCGCCGCGTGCGACGACGGGGCGTCCATACGGGTCGCCCTCGCCTCCGTACGGGTCGCGTTCACCACCGTACGGTGCGTGCACCCGCGCCCGTACGGTGCCCGGCGCGCCCGCCTCCACGGCGGCCCGTACGCGTACCCGCCCCGTACGGCCGTCCTCGTCCGGCAGCGCGCCCACCCGCGTACGGCTCCCGTCGAGCCGCAGCGGCCCGGCGAACTCCAGGGTGACGGGCCGCCAGATGCCCTGGTGGATCATGCGGGGGCAGAAGTCCCAGCCGTACGTCATGCGGCTCTTGTGCACCCGCACCCGGTCGGTGCGGCCGACCTGCGGCTCGTTGGGCGGCGCCGGGTGGACGGCTACGGCCAGCAGCCGGCTGCCGCCGTCCGCGAACCACTCCGTGACGTCGGCCTCGAACGGCGTGAACATCCCGGTGTGCCGGGCCACTTCGACGCCGTCGACGAGGACGGTGGCCTCGTGGTCGACGCCGTCGAAGCGCAGCAGCGCGCGCGTCCCCGCGGGCAGCGGCGGCGCGGTGACCGTCCGGCGGTAGAGCCAGGTGCGCTGCGGCACCCACTCGGCGGCCAGCGAGCCGGTGCCCGCGTACGGGTCGGGCACCAGCCCGGCGCGGTGCACGTCGTCCAGCACCGAGCCGGGCACGCGCGCGTCGGCCCAGCCCGGTTCGCCGGCCGGCCGGCCGGGCCCGCACAGCCAGCGCCAGGTGTCCCCGAGACAGCCGCGCAGCTGCCAGCCGCCGTCGAGCGGGAGGGCACTCGGCGTCATGCCCCGCCGTCCCCCTCGGCGCCCGCGCTCTCGTCGCTGTCGGAGGCTCCGCCCGCGGACCCGGCGGACTCGGGTTCGCGTTCCAGCAGATCCGTCTCCACGACGGGCAGTTGCGTGTCGCGCGGCACCCGGAACGTCTTGATCTCGTGCGCGCCGAAGGCGCTCTCGATCACCCGCCCCCCGTACGCGGGCAGCGCGATCCGCGCCGTCGTCGGCTCACCCGCCGACTCGTACGCGCGCACCACCAGGTCCCCGGCGCCGTCCTCGTCGCCCTTCAGCACGGTGACGAGGACGCTGCCGCCGCCGTCGTCCGCGTGCGCGGCCCGCTGCGCCAACGGCCCCTCGTGGAACGTCTCCAGGAGCGCGAACGGCGGCTGGTTCAGCTCCGCCGCACGGCGCGCCAGCCCTGCCGTACGCCCCTGCTCCCCCTCGTGCGGGAGCAGCAGCAGCCGGAAGTCCTGGCGGCCCTGGTCGAGGTAGTCGTAGACGCCGTCGGGGTCGAGTTGCTTCGGCTCGTGCCAGGCGTACGCGGGGCTGCGCAGCGCGGTGACGCCGATCTCGCCGCCGGTCACGTCGTGCCCGTACTTGCCGTCGTTGGCCACCGCCAGCCCGGCGCGCCGCCCGCCGGGCAGGGTGCCGGTGACGTCGACCCAGCCCTGCGCGGGCTCCTCGGTGCCGTCGGGGGTGCGCTCCAGATGCCCGTACGGGATCTCGTGCGTGGCGGTGACGTCCGTGAGCGCCGTGGGGAAGCGGAGCTTGAGCAGCTTCAGCTGCTCGTGCCAGTCGACGGTCGTCCGCACCTCGACCTGCCGGGAGCCGGCGGACAGCAGGAGTTCCTCGGTGAGCGTGGACCGCTCGTAGGTGCTCTCGACGCGCACCGCGACCCGTACGGGGCCGTGTTCGGTGACGCGCACCCTGCGGCACCGGAAGACTCCGGCGACCCGGTCGTAGGCGCGGACGCGGTGGCCCCAGGTGTCGGACTGGTCGTCGATGACGACGGCGTGCGGCGCGGGGTCGGGCGGGAGGAGTTCGGCGCCGGCGTCCTTGTCGTACAGGGAGCCGAGCCAGCCGGTGCGCGGGTCGACGGTGAGCCGCAGGTGCTCGTTCTCCAGCGTGTGTCCGGCGCTCGTCTCCGTCACCGAGACGGGGCCCGAGTCCGCCGCGGGCGCGGCGCCGGACTCCAGGTGGTAGACGCGGTGGCCGAGCGGCGGCACGGCGGCGCGGAACGCGACCCGCCCGCGGCTGCCGTTCATCGTGGCCTCCGAACGGACCTGCTGCAGCGGCACCGCCTCTCCCTCGTCGTCGGTGAGCCGGGAGACGGCCGCGCGGCCGAACTCGGCCTCGACGTCCGTGTGCAGCTCCCACGGGTGCGGGTTGAACACCACCAGCGGCACCGTGTCCTCGCGCAGCGGGATGTCGATACGGCGGGCGACGGCCTGCACCGAGCGGTTGAACACGTCGGCGGCCAGCGAGCGGGCGCGGCCGTAGTCGTCGCGGGCGTCGTCGTACGCGGAACGGATGGAGGTGCCCGCGAGGATGTCGTGGAACTGGTTGAACAGCACCAGCTTCCACGCCTCGGCGAACTCCCGGTGCGGGTAGCTCTCCCCCGCGACCGCCCCGGCGACCGCCGCCCACTTCTCGGCACGCTGGAGCTCGTTCTCGGCGCGGCGGTTCCACGCCTTGACGCCGGAGTGCGCGGAGTAGCAGCCGGGGCCGTGGTGCTGGAGTTCGCCCACGTGTACGGGGATGTCGTCGCGGTCGCGGATGCGCGCGTGGTACGCCTCCGGGTGGCTGAGCGCGAGCTTCGGCAGGCCGCCGAGCGCGTCGAGCCGCCGGACGCTGTCCAGGTTGGCGCGGGTGGGGCCGCCGCCGTGGTTGCCGACGCCGTAGAACACCATCAGCTCCGGCTGGTCCGGCGGCATGATGGCGAGCGCCTTGTCGAGGTGGCCGCCGATGTCCTGGCCGGGGCTGCAGTACTCGTGCGGCAGCCGGTACGCGAGCACACGCGAGCCGTCCGGCGCCTCCCAGTGGAAGAACTGGCCGGGCAGCGCCTGCTCGTGCGGCCCGGGGCGCAGGAAGACGTAGCCCTCCAGGCCGGACTTGCGCAGCAGCTGCGGCAGCATGGCGTTGTGCCCGAACGGGTCGAGGTTGCAGCCGATGGTGGCGGCGGCCCCGAACCGGTCGATCAGGTACCGCTGGCCGTACAGCGCCTGCCGTACGAACGACTCTCCGGACGGCACGTTGCAGTCCGGCTCGATCCACCAGCCGCCGACGATCTGCCAGCGGCCCTCGCCGACGCGCTTGCGGATGGTGTCGAACAGCTCCGGGTCGTGCCGTTCGATCCACTCCAGGTACATCACGGAGTCGCAGGTGAACACGGCGTCGGGGTACTCCTCCAGGCGGTCGGCCGCGGACCGGAACGTGGCGCGCACCTCCTGCAGCCCCTCCGGCCAGCGCCACAGCCAGACGGGGTCTATGTGGGCGTTGCCGACGAGGTGCAGGGTGCGGCCGCGCGAGCTGGGGTTCTGGCTGGTCATACGGAGGTCTCCTGGCAGTCGTGCCCGGTCCCGTCGGCCCGGGGGCTGATGTCCGTCCCGTCGGTGCCGGGCGCGGTGTCGGTCGTACGGGGCGGAGCGCCGGTCGTGCCGTCGGCCGTGGCGCCGGTCGTGCCGTCGGTCGCGGCCGCCCAGGCGTCGACGCGCTCGCTGAGCAGGTGGAGCAGCAGCAGGTGCATCTCCTGGATGCGGGCGGTGGCCGTCGCGGGGACGATCACCGCGTGGTCGGCGTGCTCCGCCGCGGGCCGTCCGCCCTGCTCGCCGCCGCCGAACAGCACGGTGACCGCGCCCGCGGCGCGCGCCGCGGCGAGGCCCTGTACGACGTTGGGCGAGCGGCCCGACGTGGTGAAGCCGATGACCATGTCGCCGGGGCGGGCCAGCGCCCGCACCTGGCGGGCGAACAGCTCGTCGAAGTCGTAGTCGTTCGCGATACAGCTCACCACCGAAGGGTCGGTGGTGAGGGAGACGGCTGCCAGCGGGCGGCGCTCGCGGAGGTAGCGGCCGATCAGTTCGGCGGCGAGGTGCTGGGCGTCGGCGGCGCTGCCGCCGTTGCCGAAGGTGTAGAGGCGGCCGTCGCGCGCGTACACGTCGATGAGGTCGCGTGCCACCCGGTCCAGCGCGGGCAGCAGCGCTCTGGTGCCTTCCGCCGCGTCGAGGTGGTCGGCGAGCTGTCGTGTGAGGGCGTCGTGCATGGTGCTCCAGAGCGAGTGAGGGCTGTCGTCGTACGTGCTGTCGCACGGGCGCCGGTACGGGCACGGGCGCGGGCGTGCGTCAGGGGGCGGCCGGTTCGGGCGGCTCCGGTCCGGGCGGTGCGGTCCCCGGCACGGGCGCGGGCGTGCCGTCCGGCGCGAGCGCGGAGTCCGGGGCGAGCCGTTCCAGCGCTATGGCCGCCGCGCCGAGCACGCCCGCCCGGTCGCCGCCGGACGCCCGCACGATGCGTACGGCCCGTGCCGCCGGGCCCATGGCCTGCGCGGCGACCAGCCGCCGTACGGGCTCCAGCAGCCGGTCCCCCGCCCGGGTGACGCCGCCGCCGAGGACCACCAGCTCCGGTTCGAAGAGGTTGACGAGGGAGGTGAGGCCGTTGCCGAGCGCGTCCACAGTGTCGGCCCACACCTGCGTGGCCACCGGGTCGCCCTGCCGTGCGGCGGCGGCGACCTCGGCGGCGGTGAGGTGTTCGTACGCGGCGAGCGCGGTGGCCGTACCCCGTGCGCGTGCCGCTTCGACGGCCTCGGTGGCGCGTTCGGCGATGGCGGTGCCGGAGGCGTACGCCTCGAGGCAGCCCGTACGGCCGCAGCCCTTGCAGGGCCTGCCGTCCGAGCGGACGGTGACGTGCCCGGGCTCGCCTCCGTTGCCCGCGCCGCCGCGGAAGGTGCGGCCGTCGAGGACGAGGCCGCCGCCGATGCCGGTGGACACCGTCAGATACAGCACGTGGCGGCAGCCGCGGCCGGCGCCGAAGCGCCACTCGCCGGCGGCGCCGGCCGTGCCGTCGTTGTCCAGCACGGTCGGCAGGCCGAAGTGGTCGCGGGCGAGCCGGACGATGGGCACGTCCACCCAGCCCGGCAGGTGGGGCGGCCGGATCAGCACGCCGGCGGCGGAGTCCAGCGGGCCGCCGCAGCCGATGCCGGTGCCGAGGAGCGCGCCGGCCGCGGTCCCCGCGTCGGCCAGTGCCTTGTCGCCCAGCTCGAACAGCCGCCTGAGCGCGGCGGCCGTACCGTCCTCGACCCGGGTGGGGCAGGTGGCGAAGGACAGCGCACGGCCGTCCGCCGCCACCACCCCGGCGGCCAGCTTGGTGCCGCCGATGTCCAGGGCGAGTACGGCCTGCCCGGCCGGCGAGGGCCCGGCCTCCCCGGGCTCGGCCTCCCCAGTGGTGCGGTGGTGCGTCATCAACCCTTCCGTCCTGTCGTGGCGATACCGGAGACGAAGTACCGCTGGCCGAGGAAGAAGACGAGGATCATCGGCAGGGTGACCACGACGCTGGCCGCGCACACGATCTCCCAGCGCATCTCGCCTCCCTCCCCGAACTGGTCGAGCACCGCCTTGAGTCCGCGCGGCACGGTGTACAGATCGGGATCGCGGAGGTAGATCAGCGGCCGTACCAGGTCGGTCCACGCCGCCTGCACCTCGAAGACGAAGGTGACGACGAGGGCGGGGCGGCACAGTGGTACGGCGATCCGCCAGAACATGGCCCAGTAGCTGGCGCCGTCCAGCCGGGCCGCCTCGAACAGCTCCCGCGGCAGCCCGAGGAAGAACTGCCGGAGCAGGAAGATGTAGAAGGCGCTGCCGAACAGGTTGGGCGCCCACAGCGGGATCTGGCTGCTGGCCAGATGCAGCCAGTTCCAGATCAGGTACTGCGGCACCATCGTGACCACCGCGGGCAGCATCATCGTGGCGATCACCAGGCCGAACAGCGCGTTGCGGCCCGGGAATCGGAAGTACGCGAAGCCGAACGCCACCACGGAGCTGCTGATCGTCACGGCGGTCGCGGCGGCCAGCGTCACCGCGGCGCTGTTGCCCAGCCAGGTGAGCAGCTGCACCTCGTCCCAGATCCGCGTGTAGTTCTCGAACTGCCAGGTGTCCGGGATCAGTTCGTTGTCGAAGACGCGCTCGGACGGCTTCAGCGACGCGCTGATCAGCCACAGGAACGGGTAGATGAAGATCACGGAGGCGCCGGTGAGCGCGAGCAGCCGCAGCGGCCGGCCGAGTATCCCGGGCCGCTTCCGCGCACCGTGGCGCGGCGGCCGTACGGCGGTGGTGGCGGCGTCGTCCGCGGCCTGCTCGCTGCCGCCCGGAGGGAGGGTGGTGAGGCCGGTCATCGGGTGTCTCCCTCGTAGTAGACGAAGCGCTTGCTCACCTTCACCTGGATGATCGTGATGACGAGGATCACCAGGAACAGCAGCCAGGACAGCGCGGAGGCGTATCCCATGTGCATGAACTGGAACGCCTGCTGGAAGAGGTAGACGACGTAGAACAGCGCCGCCTCGTGGCTGTACGTCTGCGCGTTCGAGGTGCCGAAGAACGCGGTGTACGCCTCCGTGAACGTCTGCAGTGACGCGATCGTGTTGACGATCAGGGTGAAGAACAGGGCGCCGGAGATCTGCGGCAGCGTCACGTGCCGGAACGCCTTCCAGCGGCTGGCGCCGTCCAGTTCGGCCGCCTCGTACAGGTCCTGCGGCACGTTGCGCAGCGCCGCCAGATAGATCACGACGGTGCCGCCGAGCGCCCACAGGGTGGTCAGCACCAGACCCGGCTTGACCCACGTGCCGTCGGTCGTCCAGCTCGGGCCGGAGACGCCGAAGAAGCCGAGCACGTTGTTGATCAGGCCCATGTTGCCGTTGAACAGCAGCAGGAACAGGATGCCGACGGCCACCGAGGGCGTCATCACCGGCAGATAGAACACCGTACGGAAGAACCCGGCGGCCCGGCCGACCCGTAGCAGCAGCATGGCCAGTGCCAGGGCGAGCGCCATGGACAGCGGCACCCGCATCGCCGAGAACAGCAGGGTGTTCATCAGCGACGTGGCGACCTGCGGGTCCTCGAACAGCTGCCGGTAGTTCTCCATGCCCACACCCTTGGTGGGCCCGATGCCGTCGTAGTTCGTGAACGACAGGACGAGGCTGGCGATCATCGGGCCCGCGGTGAGGACCACGAACCCGAAGATCCAGGGCGAGATGAACAGGTAGGCGGCGCGGGTGTCGTGCCGCCGCCACGAGGCGCGCCAGCGCCGTACGCGCGCGCGGCGCTCGGCGGCGGGCGACTCCGGCGCCGGTACGGGCGTCGGTGCGGGCGTCGGTGCGGGGGCCGGCGGCGTGGCGGATCGGGTGCTCATGGCCGGGTCACTCCCTCTCCGTGTTGCCGCGGTCCAGCGCGCTCTGGGCGCGCCGCTGTCCCTCGTCCAGCGCCTCCCGCGGGCTCGCGTCGCCGGACAGCACGCTGTTGACGGCGCTCTGCCACGCCTTGCGGAACTCGGTGCCGGCGGCGTTGGCGGGCACGCTGAACGCGTTCTCCTGCGCCGCGTACAGCTGGCGGCTGGCGTCGTCGAACGCGGCATTGCCGGTCGGCTTCCAGACCTCTTGCCGTATCCGCCGGTCGGCCACCTCGTTGCCGGTGAAGTCCCCGATGTACGGCGACCCGTCGGCGCGGATGTCCTCGGCCTTCGCCTTGGCGGCGGCCACCCACGTGTCGGGCGAGGTCATCTCCGTGATGAACCGGCAGGCCTTCTCCGGGTGCGGGCTGCCCTTGGGGATGACGAAGCTGTACCCGGACACGTAGTTGAGCGGCTTGCCCTTCCGGTCCGTGAACGGCTTCGCGCGCAGCCCGGTGTCCGGCGACACGTCGCCCAGCACGCTGAGGTACCAGTCCTCCATCGGGTACGCGCCGACCTGCTTGCGCACGAACGGGTTCTCCGCGCCGAACTGGTCGAACGAGTCCCGCAGCGCCTTGAACCCGCCCCAGCCGCCCTGCGCCTCGATCAGCCCGGCGGTGTACTCGAGCGCCTCGACGACCTCGGGGGTGTCCAGCTTCGCCGTACGGCCGTCCTCGCTGATCAGCGAGCCGCCGTTGGCCCGCACCCACAGCGGGAAGAACTCGGGGATCTTGGGGTCGAAGCCGATACGGGTGAACTTGCCGTCCTTGTGCCCGTCCAGGTCGGTGGCCAGCTTCCGCAGCGACTTCCAGTCGGAGGTGTCGACGTCGGACACCTCGTGCCCGTTCGCCTTCAGCACGTCCTCGTTGAGCAGCAGCGAGCGGTTGTCGTACGAGTCGGGGAGCCCGTAGACGACGCCGTCCAGCGACGCCTCGTCGATCGCGCCCTCGCGGTACTGCCCCAGGTCGACCTTCCGGTCCTCGAGGCAGTCGGTGAGCGGGACCACGGCGCCGCGCGCCGCGTAACCGCCGATGAGGGTGCGGTCCATGCGCACCACGTCGGGCGGCTCGCCGGCGGCCACGGCGGACAGGAACTGCTGCTCGTCGAAGGCGCCTTCGTTGATCTCGATGTCCGTGGAGCCGAGCGCCTTCTGCGTCTCCTCGACCCGGACCGTGGCGAGCGCGTCGCCCGCGCCGAAGCCCATGGTGGTGATCGAGTCCGAGGTCCCGGCGAGTCCCACGCCACCGCACGCGGTGGCGGGCAGCAGCCCGGCCGCGGCGAGGAGCACGGCGACGGCACGGCGTCGCCGCCGGGGGGATGGTGGTGCCGCCATGAGCTCTCCCTTGAGTGGTGGCCGACACGGTGGGGTGGAGCGGAACGGGGACGGCGTACGGCCGGACATACGGCGCCGCCACGGGCGCCGTGAGCGGTTTCCGGCCATGTGGCATCGTTCCCACATGAGAACGTAGCCACATGGGTGTGGGCCGTCAAGGGATGGGGGCGCATCCACCTCACCCGGCGCCCGGGGCCTGACCGTTTGGGACGAGAGCAACCACAGCAAGCCCGTCCGGCGATTGAGGACGGCCCTCGGCCACCGCGCGGGCGCGCCGCACCGCGGTGAGACGGGGCAGCCCGGCCCCGGGAGTTACGACGAGCCGGTACGGGTCAGAGCCGCGTGGCCGTACGGACCAGCCCGGCAAGGGCGAGCGAGCGGCTGTGCGCGGGCCACGCGATGTGCGTGACGACCGGCGGTGCGTCGGCCAGCGGTACGGCGGCGTGCTCGGCCCACAGCCAGGCGCGGGCGGAGTCGGGGAACACGGCGACCGTACGCCCGAGGGCGATCAGCTGGGCCAGCTGCGTCTGGTCGTGGATCTCGGGCCCCGGACCGGGCGGGAACACACCGTGGCGGGACCAGCGGGCGAGCGGAAGACCTGGAATGTCGCCGACTTCGGCCAGGGACAGCGTCCTGCGCGCGGCGAGCGGGTGCCCGGCGGGCAGGACGGCGATCTGCCCCTCGGTCAGCAGTTCCTCGCTGTCGAACCCGGCGAGGGAGTTGAACGGCTTGTGCATGAGCGCCACATCGGCGCGGCCGTCGCGCAGCATCTCCTCCTGCTCACACGTGCCGCTCGGCAGCACCTCGACCTCGGCGGCGCCGGGCTCGGCCGCGTAGGCGTCGAGGAGCTTCTGCAGCAGCTCGTGGGACGCGGCCGCCTTCACCGCCAGCACCAGGCGGTGGGGAGAGCCGCCCGGACGGTCGGCGCCGCCCGCGCGACGCGTACGGCGGGCGGCGGCGGTGGCCGCGTCGAGTGCCGCGCGGCCCTCGTGCAGCAGGACCTCTCCGGCGCCGGTCAGGGAGACGCCGCGGCGGTTGCGCGTCAGCAGGGTGACGCCGAGGCGGCGTTCGAGCTGCTGAATCGCCCGGGACAGCGGCGGCTGCGCCATGCCGACGCGCTCGGCGGCGCGGCCGAAGTGCAGTTCCTCGGCAACGGCCAGGAAGTACCTCAACTCGCGGGTCTCCAAGGCGTCCATGGCCGCCAGCGTACCCCGGTGATACCTGCCGGGTATCACAGCGCACCGTATCGGTGTTGGCCGCGCCGCTCACCCGCGAGTGAGCATCACGGCATGAGCGAAACGAAGACCGCGCTGGTGACCGGCGCGAACAAGGGAATCGGATACGAGATCGCCACCGGGCTCGGCGCCCTCGGCTACCGCGTCGGGGTGGGAGCCCGCGACGGGGCCCGGCGCGAGGCCGCGGTGGAGAAGCTGCGCGCGGCCGGGGCGGACGCGTTCGGGGTGCCGCTGGACGTGACCGGCGACCGGAGCGTCACCGCCGCCGCGGAACTGGTCGAACGGCGGTCCGGGCGCCTGGACGTCCTGGTGAACAACGCAGGCGTCTCGGGAGAGACGGGGCCCGGGTGGGCCCAGGACCCGACCACACTCGACCTCGACGTGGTCCGCGCGGTCGTGGAGACCAACGTCATCGGGGTCATCCGGGTGACCAACGCGATGCTGCCGCTGCTGCGGCGCTCGGCGTCGCCACGCATCGTCAACGTCTCCAGCTCCGTCGCCTCCCTGACCCGGCAGTCGGACCCGGACACCGAGGTCGGCCCGGTCATGGCGGCGTACGCGCCGTCGAAGTCGTTCCTCAACGCCGTCACTGTGCAGTACGCGCGGCAGTTGGCCGGTACGGGCATCCTGGTCAACGCCGCCTGCCCGGGCCTGGTCGCGACCGACTTCACCGGCTTCCAGGGCCCCCGCACACCTGAGCAGGGCGCGGCCACGGCGCTCCGCCTCGCGACGCTGCCGGACGACGGCCCGACGGGTTCGTTCTTCGAGGACGGCGGCGCCATCCCCTGGTGACCCCCGCCAACTCCCCGTCCGAGGACGAGAGAGCAACCACATCAAGCCCGTCCGGCGATTGAGGACGAACCGAGGCGGCCACAAGCCGCAAGTGGCCCGGCAGCCCGCGGCACGACGCACCCACGCGGTGCCCGAGGGCCGTCCTCAAACGCCGGACGGGCTGGACAGGACTCGGCTCGGCCCGGTCCGGAACGAACGGGCCCGACGCCGCAAGGTCAAGAACGCCGCAAGGTCAGGAACAAGGCCCCGTCGAGCCGCGCCGCACCAGCTCCGGTTCGAGCGTGTGCGTCCGCGCCCGCCCCCGCTCGCCGGAGATCCGCTCCAGCAGCAGCGCGGCGGCCCGGCTGCCCATCTCGTAGACGGGCTGCCGTACGGCGCTCAGCCCCGGCTCCACGATCCGCATCCAGGTCAGGTCGTCGAACGAGACGACGGAGCAGTCCTCGGGCACCGCGCACCCGCGGCGCTGGAGTTCCTGCCAGACGGCCTCGGCGACCACGTTGTTCGCCGCGAAGACCGCCGTGATGCCCGGGTTGGCGTCCAGGAAGGCGGCGACGTCGCCCTGCGGGTCGGCCGGGCGCAGCCCGAGGTCCAGAACCAGGCGCCGGGACAGCGGCACCCCGGCCTCCCGGTGAGCCGCACGGTATCCCTTGAGGCGGCCCATGCCCGTGTCCCACATGGTCTCGTCGAGTACGACCGCGATGCGCCGGTGGCCGAGCTCCAGCAGGTGCGACACGGCCTCGCGCGCGCCGCGTTCGCTGTCGATGGTCACCGCGTCGCAGCCCCGTACGCCGGACCGCCGGTCGACCTCGACGACCGGCGTGCCGTGCTCGACCAGCAGGCCGGTCGCGCTCCGCCCCACCGGGGCGAGCAGCACGCCCGCGGCGCGCATGGACAGGAAGGCGCGCGCGCCCTCCAGCGCCTGCTTGTCGCTGCCGTGGTCGTCGACCAGCACCATCTGGTGGCCGGCGGCGGCGAGGGTCTGCTCCACACCGGCGGCGAGCAGGGCGTAGAACTGGTTGCGCAGGTCGGAGACGAGCAGCCCGACGAGCCCGCTGGAGCGGCCCTTGAGGCTGCGCGCGGAGACGTCCGGCACGTAGCCGAGCCGTACGGCGGCGGCCTCGACCTGCTCCTTGACACCCGCGGCGACATAGCCGTGCCCCGCCAGCGCCCGCGAGGCCGTCGACCGGGAGGTCCCGGCCTCCTCCGCCACCTCGCGCAGCGTGACGCGGGGCCGTGCCCGCTTGCCCTTGCCGCCGTGCGCGTCCCTGCCCATCAACCCCGCTCTTTCCTCGGTGACAGCCTCAACGGTGACAGTTCGGCCGGTGCCGGTCTTACGGGTGACATCCGGACCGGTGCCTGTCCGGCCGCCGACGGCGGCTTCACCGCGGGCGGCCCGCGCGCCAGCGGGCCCACTGCTCGCGCAGCGCCGCGTAGTCGCGCTCCTCGAGGGGCTCGCCCGTACGGTCGAGGTGCGTCGCCACGTACAGCGCCGGGATGCCCAGCTCCGTCTTCGCGGCGGCGTAGCCGCGCCACTGCTCGCGATCGGGCGCACACCAGTCGTCGGTGTCGACCGGCAGCTGCGGGCAGGAGGCCGCGGCGACGGCCGCGCGGTACCGCATCTGCGGTACGACGGGCGCGTACGGGTCCGGGTCGTCGAGTCGCAGCATGTCGTTCAGCCGGATCATGTCGGTCACCTCCGCGAAGGCCGGGTGCGGGGTGTGCGTGATGACCAGTGCGTCCGGCTTCGCCCCCTTCGCCGCGTCGTGGATCGTGGCCAACAGATCGTACAGGAGCGCGATGCCCCATGTGCTGCCGCGAGTTGACAGGGAGTAGCCCGAGGGCGTGTCGGCGGTGAAGTCGATTTTGAGGCCGTCGGCGCCGAGCCCGTCCGGGGCGAGCATCCGGGAGACGTTCGCGGCGAGCAGCGCGCGGGCCTCGGGGTTGCCGGGGTCGAGCGTGACGGGTGTGCCGTCGGGCGTACGGACGCACAGCTCGTCGGACACCCCCTCGGTGGCCCAGGCACGCCACCACAGCAGGACCTTCTGACCGCGCTCGTGGCGTGCGGCGATCCACTCCCGCAGGGCGGGCCACTTGTCCTCGTCGGGTTCCCAGGAGCCGTACGAGCGCTGCCACTTGTCGTCGATGACCACGGTGCCGGGGACGAGCCCGTGCGCCTCCAGATGCGCAAGGTGCGCGTCGTACTCGGCGCGGGTGCTCAGCGCGGGCGCGGGGGTGCCGGTGTCACGGGCCCGCGCCATCTGGGCGCCCCAGCCGCAGAACATGGGCTCGGACCACCAGGCGGGGTCTTCCGGGGCCCCGGCCTCGTCCGGCACCCGGGGCGCCCAGCCGTGGCCGGCCAGCCAGGCGCGGTGCGCGCGCAGTCCGGCGTACGGGTCGGGGTGACCGGGCGAGACCAGCACCGCGGGGGTGCGGAAGTCGCCGTCCACGGCGGTATGCCCCTCGTACGCGCAGCGCAGGTGCCAGCCGTGGTCGGAGGGGACGTACTCGAGCTGCGTGAACGTCTGCTCCCGTACGGGCGAGCCGAGCCCGACGGTCCACCAGCGCCGGGCCGCGGCGCCGTCCCCGGCGGGGTCCTCCGGCCCGGCGCCCGCGGGGTCCGCGGTGTCCGCCGGCGACCGCTCGGTGAGGGCGAGACAGAGCGGCGCAGGCGTGAAGAACCAGTGGCCGCGCCCCGGCCGCGCGTCACCGCACGCCCCGATCACCGCGCTCTCGCCCGCGCCGCGCAGCAGCCTGCGCGGCGGCCCGGGGTTGGGCGTGAAGAGGGTGTGCCAGGCGTGGCCGCTGGGCCGCAGCCCGCTGCCGCGGGCGCCGAGCGCGGAGCGGGTGGCGAGCAGCGCCACCGCGTCCAGCCTGCCGTGTCCGCGTACGCGCCAGCTCAGTTCGGGCCCGGCGGCGGTGCAGGCGATACGGGTCTCGGCGTGCTCCCAGGCGGTGCTGCGCCGGTCGACGGTGACGACGGGGACGGCAGCCGCCGTCTCCAGCCGGGGCGTCGCGACGGACAGGGTCTCGTCCGGCACACCGATCTGGTCCAGCGCGCCGGGCAGCTGGAGTTCGACGGGGTGGCCGCCGCCCGCGGGACCGGCGGCGGCGAGGCGGGCGGTGGTGCCGTCGGCCGCCACGGTCAGCCGGTACGCGGGCGCGGTGACCTCGACCGCACCGTCGCCGAGCCGCCGTGCGGTGACGGCGGGCGCCGACGCGCCGCTCATCGGACGACCACGGCGGCACTGCCGCCGGTATCGGTGGACACGGCCGACTCCCGTCTGTAGCAGGTCACTGCATATGGCATCGATCCCAGCTGGGAACGATGCCAGCCTGCCGCAGACCCGTCAAGACCGCCCTTCGCCCAGGCCAGGCCGCGGGTCATGGCTGACACGGCCGTCCCGCGTGCAGACCGTGCGCGGACGAGTGCGAGCGGCACGCCTCCATGCCGCTGACGGCCCCTCAGCGCACGCTCACCAGCGCCTCCGCCTGCTGCCCGAACCGCATGCGCCCCACGGTGAGATCCGCCGCCACGCGGTGCCGCTCCACCGCCGGCGCGTCCGCGGGCACCCGTACGAGGAACGTCGTCACCGTCTCCGCGTGCCCGCCGATCCCGAACCGCGCCGTGTCCGGCTCGACCGCCCATCCGGCCGGTACGGCCAGCCGCACCTCGGCGTTCTCGGGCCCCGGGAACGGGTTGAGCACCTCGACCTCCAGCCGCACCGTGCCGCCGGCCGTGACGGCGCTGCGGTACGGCGCGATGCGCGCGCCGAAGCCCTCGGCGCCGAAGTCGACGTCCCGGGGCAGCACTTCGCGGTGCAGCCGCGCCAGCCGCTCCCCCTCGGTCAGCAGCATGTCCAGATACGCGTCGGTGACCTCTAACGGCTGCCAGTGCCCGCTGATCATCAACTCGGGGCGCAAGTCGCGGTACAGCTCGGCGCTGCGCGTGAAGTCGTCGATGCGGAAGCGGTTGCGGTACTGGTAGTTGAGCAGTTCGGGCCGCAGCCCCGGCTCCCACTCGGTGCTCTGCTGGTCGCCGGTGGCGATGACGCGGCGGCCGTCGGCGGTGAAGGAGTAGGCGGCGGCGTAGAGCGTGTGGCCGGGCAGGTCGTGCACCCCGATCTCGTACTCGCGCCACCGCACGGGCGTGTCCAGCGGCAGTTCGCGGTCGACGGGGATCGGGTCGTACCACAGGCAGGGCAGGTCCCAGTGTGTCGGCGAGTGCAGTACGGGCGCGATGTGCGCGGGCGACCAGACGGAGGTGCCGTGCACCTCGCGGAGCAGGTTGAAGCCGGCGACGTGGTCGTCGTGGTAGTGCGTGGGCAGGGCCACCTCGACGCGGTCGACGCCGTGGTCGCGGCGCAGCGCCTCGACGGACGCGAGCAGCGGGCGGCGCGCGGAGCGGTCCTGTCCGCCGGCCAGGCCGGTGGTCAGGTCGTAGCCGAAGTCGAGGAGCAGCGCGGTGCCGTGGTCGGACAGCAGGGCGTACGAGTTGGCCATGGACGTGGTGTTGCGCAGCAGGTGCGGGGTCACCTCGCGCCACGGCCGGTGCAGCATGCGCTCGGGGTCCCAGGGTTCGCGGCGCCGGCTGTCGATCAGTTCCTGGAGGTGTGTGCGGAGCCGGTCGACGGCGCGCGGCGGGTCGGTCACGGGCTCGCCATGCGAGGGCAGCAGCAGCTCGGGCCGGTGCTCGTGTGCGAGGAGCTGCATGCAGGACAGTACGGTCGCCGCCACGCCCTCCCGGCCCGCGAGGTCGTGGAAGCCGGTGTACGCCCACTGGGTCGCGGCGAGCGACCACAGCCGGCCCTCGCCGTGCACCAGGTCGCCGACGAAGGCGAGGCGGCGGCCACCGTGCTCCACCAGATAGCTGACGGAGCCGACGGTGTGGCCGGGTGTCGGTAGCGTGTACACGTCGAGGGGCCCGTGCCGCCGGGTGCGGTACTCGGCGACGGTGCCGGTGACGGGCACCTGCTCGAGCAGGGAGTAGCGATCCTGGCGTACGTCGTAGTCGTTGTCGAACCGGCGGGTGCGCCAGTGCTCGTCGACCTCGGCGATGAGGTCGTGCTCGACGGGCGGCACCCAGATCCTGATGCCGGCCGCGGCGGCGCGGGCCAGGCCCTGCACCTGGTCCCGGTGGTGGTGGGTGACGAGCACGTCGGTGACCTCGTCGACCTCGTAGTCGGCGAGGTGGTCGAGGACATCGCCGCTGCCGAAGTCGATCAGGACGGCCTGCCGGCCGGCCCGCAGCACGTAGACGTTGCAGGTGTCCCGGAAGAGGAACACGTCACTGCCGATGAGCACTTCCCGCCCCTGTCCGCCCTGCCGCGGCGCTCCGTGGCACCCGTACGGGCACTGCGCCGCTCTATGGCATCGATCCCAGCTGGGAACGGTGCCAGGTGCCGTGGCCGGGGTCAAGACACGGCGCCCGCTCCCCCCGCCCGCGGGCCCGCGCACCACTCGGGGGTTTACCGCCGCAGCGCGGGGAACCCGGGCCGTCCGGGTGAGCGGCCCGCTGGAGAGAGGCCGCGGGCGCGGGGTTTCCGGGATGCCCGCGCCCGCGGCCGGCCGGCGTGGGCCGTACGGCGGGTGCCGCGGTTTGCTGCCGGCCCGGCGGTGGTACCTCGCGATGCACCTGACCCCGGCGAGATGAGCGAGTCCGATATGCCTTACGAAGCCTTCGTGGCCACCGTCCGCGAGCGCGGTTCGTACGAATCCGGGGAAGCGAAGGAGGTCGCCGAGGCGGTCATCGCCGCCCTCGGCCGCCGCCTGACCCCGGAGGCGGCCGAGCACCTGGGCGACCAGCTGCCCCCGCCCCTCGCGGAAGTCCTGGCCCAGGCCCCGGCCCGGTCGGAGACGTGGGGCGTGGAGGAGTTCTGCGCCCACATCGCCGCCCTGCTGGGCACGGACACGGAGACGGCCGAGGAGTACGCCCGTACGGTGCTGACGGCCGTGGCCGACCAGGTCACCGGCGGTGAGCTGAACAAGGTGATCAGCCGCCTGCCCTCCGGCTACGCGGCCTTCTTCGGCCACCCCGAACTGGCCGACTGAACCCCGCCCTCCTTCGGCGGCCGGTCGTACGCCGCGGCGCGCGGGCACCGCCGCACGCGGGTGCCCACTGCGCACCGCTTTAGGGGGTGCCGACGCGCACCGCCTAAGCTCTGCCAGGGTCCCGTGTCCGCGGGGCGCCGCGACGTAGCACCCCACGTGGAGGGCTTGCACAGATGGCGACCACACCTCGACCGCACACGCAGGACGACACGGGTACGCGCGTGATCGAACCGCTCTACGCCGAGATCCTGCGGCGAAACCTCGGCGAGACGGAGTTCCACCAGGCCGTACGGGAGGTCCTGGAGACCCTGGGCCCCGTGCTCGCCAAGCGTCCCGAACTGGTCGACGCCCGTATCGTCGAGCGGGTCTGCGAACCGGAGCGGCAGCTCATCTTCCGGGTGCCGTGGTCCGACGACGCGGGCGGCATCCACGTCAACCGCGGCTTCCGGGTGGAGTTCAACAGCTCCCTCGGCCCGTACAAGGGCGGGCTCCGCTTCCACCCGTCGGTCAACCTCGGCATCGTCAAGTTCCTCGGCTTCGAGCAGATCTTCAAGAACGCGCTGACGGGCATGCCGATAGGCGGCGGCAAGGGCGGCAGCGACTTCGACCCCAAGGGCCGCTCGGACGCGGAGGTGATGCGGTTCTGCCAGTCGTTCATGACGGAGCTGCACCGGCACCTGGGCGAGTACACCGACGTGCCGGCCGGTGACATCGGCGTCGGCGGCCGCGAGATCGGCTACCTCTTCGGCCAGTACAAGCGCATCACCAACCGTTACGAGTCCGGTGTGCTCACCGGCAAGGGCGTGGGCTGGGGCGGCGCCCAGGCCCGTACGGAGGCCACCGGCTACGGGTGCGTGCTGTTCACCGCGGAGATGCTGCGCAGCCGCGGCCAGGACCTGGACGGGCGGCGCGTCGTCGTCTCCGGATCCGGGAACGTCGCGATCTACGCCACCGAGAAGGCGCAGCAGCTCGGCGCGACCGTGGTGTCCTGCTCCGACTCCGGCGGCTACGTGGTGGACGAGAAGGGCATCGACCTGGACCTCCTCAAGGAGATCAAGGAGAACGGGCGCGGCCGCGTCGAGGAGTACGCGCGGCGGCGCGGCCGGGACGCCCGCTTCGTCGCCGGCGGCGGGCTCTGGGAGGTGCCCTGCGAGGTGGCGCTGCCCTGCGCCACCCAGAACGAGCTGACCTCCGACGACGCCGTGACCCTCGTACGCAACGGGGTGCAGGCCGTGGCCGAGGGCGCGAACATGCCGGCCACGCCGGAGGCGGTGCGGGTGTTCCAGGAGGCGGGCGTCGCGTTCGCGCCGGGCAAGGCGGCCAACGCGGGCGGCGTGGCGACCAGCGCGCTGGAGATGCAGCAGAACGCGTCCCGCGACTCGTGGTCGTTCGCGCACACCGAGGAGCGCCTGGCGGAGATCATGCGGCACATCCACGACTCGTGCCACGACACGGCGGAGCGCTACGGCTCGCCGGGAAACTACGTGGTCGGCGCGAACATCGCGGGTTTCGAGCTGGTCGCGGAGGCGATGCTGGCGCAGGGCCTGATCTGATCCCGGCCTGAGCCTGATCCGAGCCCGGTCTGAGCCCGGTCTGACGGTCCGGCGTACGGGCCGCGTACGCGCGTGCTCCGTACCGACCGCGGCCGCGGTGTGACGTACGCCTCCCCGCCCTCTCCGATGTCACATTCCGCGCTCCCGCCCGCCTCATGCACGTGTGAGAGCGGAACACGGGAGAGGGGCGACGATGCTCGACCGACTGGCGAACCTGGTCATCAGCAGGGCCCGCGGGACCCTGCTGGCCGTGCTGGTCATCGTGCTCGGTGCGGGCACGCTGTCGATGGGTCTGAACGACCGGCTGACCATGGGCGGCTACGAGAGTCCGGACACGGAGGCGGCGCGGGCCGACGCCGTACTGGAGAAGGAGTTCGGGCAGGGGAAACCCAATCTGACCCTCCTGGTCAGGGCGCCCCGCGGGCTGGACGACCCGGCCACCGCCAGGGCCGGTACTCGGCTCACGGAGCGGCTGGCCGCCGAGGACACGGTGCGCAACGTGGTGTCGTACTGGTCGCTGGACAGGGCGCCCGCGCTCCGTTCCGGGAGCGGCGGCGAAGCGCTGGTCAGCGGCCGGGTCCTGGGCGACTTCGACGAGGTCAACGACCGGGTGGCGAAGCTGCGCGCGGAGTACACCGGCACGCTGTACGGCCTGGACGTCACCCTCGGCGGCAACGCGCTGATGAACCACGAGAGCGTGGAGCGCGCCGCAGACGACGCCGCGAAGGCGGAGACGCTCGTCTTCCCGCTCGTCCTGATCGTGCTGGTGCTGATCTTCGGCTCGGTGGTGGCGGCCATGGTGCCGCTCTCGGTCGCCCTGGCGACGATGCTGACGGTCTTCGGACTGCTCTGGGGACTCACGCACTTCTTCGAGGCGAACAACCTCATCGTGAACATCTGCACGTTCCTCGGGCTCGGTCTCGCCATCGACTACAGCCTGCTGTTCGTCACCCGCTACCGCGAGCACACCGCGAAGGGCACGCCCGTTCCGGACGCGATCCGGGCCACGATGCGCACGGTCGGCCGCACCGTGACGTTCTCCGCGGTCACGCTCGCGGTGGCGTTCCTGTCGCTGGTCGCGATGCCGTTCGGGATGCTCCGCTCCATCGGCGTCGGCGGCACCGCGACGACGCTCGCGGCGGCAGCGGCGACGCTGGTCGTCGTACCCGCGATGCTCGCGTGGGCGGGCCCGCGGATCGACCGGCTGCGGCTCGTACGGAAGCGCGCGCCGGGCACCGTACGGGCGGCCCGGCCGGAGGGCCGGGCACGGCCGGAGGGCCGGGCACGGCCGGAGGGCCCGGCACGGCGCCGACAGCCGGGGCTGACACGGCAGAGGCGGGCGCGGACACCGCGGGCGGCCAGGGCGCGTGGCACCGGCTGGCCGTCACGGTGATGCGCAGGCCGGTGCCGCTGATGCTGGGCGTCCTCGCGCTCATGGGCGTCCTCGCGGCGCCCGCCCTCGACCTGAACATGCGGCTGCCGGACGAGCAGATGCTGCCGAAGTCCACGCAGTCGGCGCGGGTCGCGCAGGACGTACGGGCCGGGTTCGACAGCCGCGAGGCCCAGGCCATGCAGGTCGTGGCGCGCGGCATCGGCGACCCGGACGGCCGGCGGCGCGACCTCGACGCGTACGCGAAGCACCTCTCCGGCCTCGACGGGGTCGCCCGCGTCGACGGCCTGACCGGCAGCTACGCGGGCGGCGAGCGTACGGTGCCGCCCGGCCGCTTCGCCGCCCGGTACGCCTCCGCGGACAGCGCCTACCTCTCGGTGGTGCCCGCCGTGGACGGCCTGTCGTCCGAGGGCGGCGACGTGGTGGACCGCGTACGGGCGGCGGAGTCCCCGTTCGGCGGGGTGATCGTCGGCGGCCAGCCCGCCGTCTCCGTCGACACCTTCGACACGGTGGCGGAGAAGCTGCCGGTGTCGCTGGCGATCCTGGCGGTCGGCACGTACGTGCTGCTGTTCCTGCTCACGGGCAGCGTCATCCTGCCGCTCGTCGCGATGCTGCTGAGTGCCCTGAGCCTGTCGGCGACGTTCGGCGCGCTGGTCTTCGTCTTCCAGGACGGCCATCTGCGGTGGCTGGTCGGCGACTTCATCAACACCGGCGCGATCACCTGGTCCGTGCCCGTGATGGTGGCGGCGCTGGGCTTCGGGCTGTCGATGGACTACGCGGTGTTCATCCTGTCCCGGATCAAGGAGGAGTACGACCGCAGCGGCGACAGCCGGCTGTCCGTGGCGATCGGCCTGGAACGGGTCGGGAAGGTGATCACGTACGCGGCGGTCATCCTGTCCCTCGTCTTCATCGTCATGATCACCTCCGGGCTCAGCTACATGAAGGCGCTGGGCCTGGGCATGCCGCTCGCCATCCTGATGGACGCCACCCTGATCCGCGGCGTGCTGCTCCCCGCGTTCATGCGGCTGCTCGGCCGCGCGTGCTGGTGGGCGCCCGGTCCGCTGCGGCGGCTGCACGCCCGCTACGGCCTCAGCGAGCAGGCGGCGGCACCGGAGGAGCGGCGGGACGGTGCGGCCGTACGGGAGCCGGGGCCGGGGCCCGGGTCGCCCGGGTCCCGTACGGGCGGGTCCGAGCGCGAGCCGGCGCCGGGCCGGGTCCGGTAGGCGGCGCCCGCCGCCGTACGGCGCCTGAGGATGGACCCCGGGGTGCGCCTGGGGACCTTTCTCAGGCGGCCGTTTGGGCGGGCGGAGGCGCGGTACCCGCCGGGCACTCGGACGCGGTCCGCCGCCGGAAGGAGGAACCGGAGTGAGCGTGTACGTCTACGGGGTCGCCCGGTCCGGTCATCCGGCGCTCCCCGAGCGGATGGACGGCGTCGGCGATCCGCCGCGCCCCGTACGGGCGCTGCGCGAGGGCCCCCTCGCGGCGCTCGTGAGCGACTGCCCGCCGGGGCTCCGGCCCGAACGGCACCACCTGATGGCCCATCAGCACGTGCTGTCGACGGCGGAGGCGGCGGAGGTGGTGCTGCCGCTGCGGTTCGGCAGCGTCTCGCGGGACGAGGACACCGTCCGGCACGCCCTGGCCGAGCACGCCGAGCACTATCTGGCCCAGCTGGACGAGCTGGAGGGCCGGGTCGAGTTCAATGTGAAGGCCGCACACCGGCAGGACGCCCTCCTCCACCAGGTGATCACCGAGGAGCCCGAGATCCACGCGCTGAGCAGCGCGAACCACGCCGCGGGCGGCGGCAGCCACCAGGACCGGCTGCGCCTCGGCACGATGATCGCCGAGGCCGTACGGGCCCGCGAGGACCGCGACGCCGCCCTCGTCGAGGAGGCCCTGTCGCCCTGCGCGGAACGGCACTGCCCCGGCCCGGAGAACGACTCCTCCCTCGTGAACCTCTGCTTCCTGCTGCCGCGCGAGGGCTGCGACGCGCTGCGCTCCGCCGTACGGACGCTCCAGGAGCGCAACCCGCAGCTGAACCTGCGCGTGGCCGGGCCGCTGCCCCCGTACAGCTTCGTCACCTCCCCCGCGGCGGCCGCCCGGCACGCGGGCCGGTGAACCCCGCGCCGCCGCCAGGCCGGACGCCGGGGGATGATGGCCGGTACGGGCCGGAGCGGTCCCGTATGAACGGCCAGGCGGGAAAGGCGGAGCTGACGTGAGCAATCTCGATACGCGTCCGGCGCGGGCGGAGTGCGGCGGACGCGAGGACGTCGCCGCACGTCCCGTACGGGAACTGCTGGAACCGCGCAGCGTGCCGCTCGGCGAGTCCACCGTCGTCCGCAGGCTGCTGCCGAACCTCGGCCGCCGCATGGTCGGGGCCTGGTGCTTCGTGGACCACTACGGCCCCGACGACATCGCCGACGAGCCGGGCATGCAGGTGCCGCCGCATCCGCACATCGGGCTGCAGACCGTCAGCTGGCTGCACGAGGGCGAGGTGCTGCACCGGGACAGCCTCGGCTCGCTGCAGACCGTACGGCCGCGGGAGCTCGGCCTGATGACCTCCGGCCGCGCCATCGCGCACTCCGAGGAGTCGCCGCGCGAGCACGCCCGCTTCCTGCACGGCGCGCAGCTGTGGGTGGCGCTCCCGGACGCGCACCGGCACACCGACCCGGCGTTCGAGCACCACGCCGCGCTGCCCGTGGTCGAGGGCGGCGGCGCGGGCGTACGGCACCCGGGGTTCAGCGCGACGGTCATCCTCGGCGAACTGGACGGCGCGGCCTCCCCCGGACGTACGTACTCCCCGCTGGTCGGCGCGGACATCTCGCTGGCGGCGGGCACGGACGTACGGCTGCCGGTGGAGCCGGACTTCGAGTACGCGGTGCTGACGATGTCCGGCCTCAGCGAGGTGGACGAGGTGCCGCTGGAGAGCGGCTCGATGCTGTATCTCGGCTGCGGACGCCGCGAGTTGCGGATGCGCGCGGACCGCGACAGCGAACTGCTGCTGCTCGGCGGCGAACCGTTCGAGGAGAAGCTGATCATGTGGTGGAATTTCATCGGGCGCAGCACCGAGGACATCCAGCAGGCCCGCGAGGACTGGACGGCGGGCCGCCGCTTCGGCACGGTCGAGGGCTACGCCGGCCCGCCCCTGCCCGCCCCCACGCTGCCGGCCACACCCCTCAAGCCGCGGGGCCGCACGCGCTGATCTGCCACGACGGCCAACGCGCTGACGGCCGTGATGCTGGCTGTCAGCCTGCTGCGCCGGCACGAACGTGAAACACCTGAAAGGCCATTCGCCCAGGTCAGCCACCACCAGCCACTCATCGCGGCAGGTCACCGCGTTCACTGGTCTCTTCCGCGACAGCTGATGCGCGGGTGCCGCCGTGCCCCGCGTGACCCGTGCCCGTACGCGACCGCCTACCCTCCGCCCGGCCCGGTGCCCACTGAGCCGGGTGGCGGGGGCGTGACGGCCCCGTCCGCCCAGCGTTCTCCGCGCAGGGCACGGGCGGCCAGCTCCATGATCCGCCGCTGGTCGGCGAGTTCGGCGTTCCGGCTGGTGGTCTCGTGGCCACCGCTGAACCACTCCAGCGTGACGTCGCCGCCCGCGTTCTCCAGCGCCTCGGCATAGCGGTGCACCTGGCGGGGCGGCGTACGCGTGTCGTGGGTGCCCGTCTTGATCCAGACGGGGGCCCGTACGTGTTCGACGTAGCTGATCGGCGACGCGCGCCGGAAGACCCCGGGGTCCTCGTCGGGTGTGATGCGGAAGAACGAGCGCCAGGCGGCGCGGAGCGCCGGGTTCATGTCGTCGTACGCCCCGGCCCAGTCGGCCATGGGGACGAACGCCATGGCGCCCGCGAAGAGTCCGGGCAGCCGGCCCACGGACAGCAGGGAGAGGTAGCCGCCGTAGGACGCTCCGGAGACGAACACCTTGTCCTTGTCGGCGATGCCCTCCGCGACCAGCCATTCGACGCTCGCGGCGAGGTCCTCGAGCTCCCGCTCGCCGATGGTGTGCCAGAAGCCCTCGCGGTAGCGGCGTCCGAAGGTCTGCGAGCCGCGGTAGTTGACCGCCGCGTAGGCGAACCCGTTCTCGAGCCAGGCCTGTGCCTCGGGCGTGTACCGGTCCACCGTGACCAGTTGGGGACCGCCGTGCACGCTCAGCAGGGTCGGCAGCGGCTCCCGGGTGCCGCGCGGGCGCCCGGCCCACAGCTGCACCGTCGTCCCGTCGAGGGACGTGACGGTGTGGGACGTCAGGGGTGTGCCCGGGTGGACGAGGGCGGGCGTCCACACGGGTGTGACGGTATGTGCGGCACGGTCGGCACGGAGCATGGACAGCGGGAGGTCGAAGCGCTGGTGGAGGAGCCGGGGTTGGCCGTCCGCCCCGTAGTGGGACGCCCAGTAGTTCGGGTGGGCGTCGGCGATGTCGGCCTCGAAGAAGGCGCCGGAGGGGTGTACGAGCGGATCGAGGGCGCCCGTACGGACATTCCACTCCATGACGTGGTGAACGCCCCGGTCGACGTGGACGAGCAGGACGTACCGCGCGTCGTCCGACCAGTCGAGCGGCACCAGGTCGCCGTGGAGGTGGGAGGCGTCCAGGTCGGTGCGTGAACCGTCGGGGAAGTGCCACAGGCAGGGCCGGATGAATCCCGTCCGCTCGGTGGCGACGAGGATCCGGTCGTCGCCGGCCACGGGTGAGAAACGGATGCCGCGGACCGGCTCCGCCGGCCCGTCGGACAGCGTACGCGGGGCGGTGCCGCCTTCCGGGGCGCCCTGCTCGGGGCCGTCCGGGGTGTCGCCGCCGGCCGGGACGACGGTCACGGCGAAGCGCCGGATGCCCGGGTTGTGGTCCGTGGTGTCCAGGCAGGCCCAGCGGCCGTCCGCGGAGATGAGCCCGTTCCAGGCCTCTGCTTGCGAGCTGAACAGGCGCCGGGGCGGGCGCCGTTCGTCCCCCGTGCCGATCAGCCACAGGGCGAAGCCGTCCGCGGTGACCGCCGTGAGCACCGCGTACGTGCCCTCGCGGGCGACGTCGATGCCCCTGAGCGTGAACGGCGTCAGTCCGGGTGTGAGGTCGGTGGCGGGGGAACCGTCGACCGGAAGGGACCACACGTGGCCCACCTCCGAACCGTTGTCGTCGAGGAGGTTGAGGACGGCCCTCCCGTCGGCGGTCAGGACGGCGTTGCGCGGGTCTCCGTATTCGCCGAGCACGCGCCGGCCGGCGCCTTCCGCGGCGTTCCAGACCGTGAGCGTCGATCCGTCCGGCTCGTCGTGGACCATCAGTACGAGGTCGTCCGTCCTGCCGCGCCCCCGGCGGGCGGAGACGCACTGCCGGGCCTCGAAGAAGCGGCTCCAGTCCTGGGTCACTGCTGACTCCTTACGGGAGGTTCGTGGGCTCCGGGAAGTGGCAGGCCACCCGGTGGCCGGTGGCGAGTTCCCGCGGGGGCGGGGCCGTTTCCGCGCAGATCTCCTGCGCCTTCCAGCAGCGCGTACGGAAGCGGCAGCCGGACGGCGGGTTGAGCGGACTCGGTGCGTCGCCCCGGAGGACGATGCGCTCGCGGCCCCGTTCCGCCCGCGGGTCCGGGATGGGGACCGCCGACAACAGGGCCTGTGTGTACGGGTGTTGCGGCGCGCCGTAGAGCGTGTCCGCGGGGGCGCTCTCCACGAGCCGGCCGAGGTACATCACCGCCACGTCGTCGCTGATCTGGCGTACGACGGACAGGTCGTGGGCGATGAAGAGATACGTGAGGCCGATCTCCTCCTGCAAGTCGTGCAGCAGGTTGAGCACGCCGGCCTGCACGCTGACGTCCAGGGCGCTCACCGGCTCGTCCAGCACGAGCACGCCCGGCTCGACCGCCAGGGCTCTGGCGATCCCGATGCGCTGGCGCTGGCCGCCGGAGAACTGGTGCGGAAAGCGGCGCGCGTGGTCGGGGTCGAGGCCGACCTGTTCCAGCAGTTCCCGGACGCGCTGTCCGCACCGCTCCCGGTGAAGGCCGTGGATGCGCAGGGGTTCGGCGAGGATCTCCGCCACGCTCATCCGGGGGTCGAGCGAGGAGTACGGGTCCTGGAAGACGAGCTGGATCTCCTTGCGGAGCCGCTGTACGGCCTTGCGGTCGGCGGCGGCGACGTCGATCCCGTTGACCAGCGCCTGTCCGCCGACGGGCGCCAGCAGCCGGACCAGGCAGCGGCCGAGGGTGCTCTTGCCGCAGCCGGTCTCCCCGACGAGGCCGAGGGTCCGGCCGCGGCCGATGCGGAAGTCCACGCCGGACACCGCCTGCACGGCCGGGGAGCCGACCGTACGGCGGCGGGAGCGGTACTCGGCCACCAGCCCTCTGACGTCGACTGCCGGGGTGCTCATGTCGGCTCGCTTTCGATCTGGGGCGCCCGCACGCACGAGGTCGTGTGGGACGCGCTGAGCTGTAGCGGCGCCGGCGGCTCCGTGCCGCAGAGCGTGGGCCGTACGTGGGCACAGCGCGGCTGGAACGGGCACCCTGCGGCGCGTTCCCCCAGCGCGGGCGGCTGGCCCGGGATCTGCACGAGGCGCGGGACGCGGCGGTCGATGCGCGGGAGCGCGCCGAGCAGGCCCCGGGTGTACGGGTGCGCCGGCCGGTCGAAGACGGCCTCCGCGGAGCCCTCTTCGAGGTTGCATCCGCTGTACATGACCATGACGCGGTCGGCGAGCCCCGCGACGATGCCCAGGTCGTGGGTGATGAGCAGGACGGAGGTGCCGGTGCGCTCCTGGACGCGTTCGATGACCTCGAGGACCTGGGCCTGAACGGTCACGTCGAGCGCCGTGGTGGGCTCGTCGGCGATGAGGATGTCGGGCTCGTTCGCCATCCCGATCGCGATCATCACGCGCTGGCGCATGCCGCCGGAGAACTCGTGCGGGTAGTCGCGCAGCCGCGTCTGAGGCGCGGGGATGCCCACGAGGTCGAGGAGTTCGGCGGCGGAGGCGTGGACGGACTTCCGTCCGGCACCGGGGTCGTGGACGCTGATCGCTTCCGCGATCTGGTCCCCGACCGTCATCATCGGGTTCAGCGCGGCGAGCGCGTCCTGGAAGATGACGCTGATGTGGCGCCCGCGCACCGTACGCATCTCCCGTTCGGTGTACGCGAGGAGTTCGCGGCCGCGGAAGCGGACGGAGCCCGTGACGCGTGCCGACGAGGGCAGCAGGCCCATGATGGCCATGGCCGCGGCGCTCTTGCCCGATCCGGACTCGCCGACTACGGCCAGCGTCTGCCGCTCGCCCACGTCGAACGACAGGCGGTGTACGGCCGTGCCCCAGCCCGCGTCCGTCTTGTACTCGACCGTCAGGTCTCGCACGGACAGCAGCGGCGAGGCTCCGGACGGCGGTGGTCCGTCCTGGGCGTCCGGGTGGACGAGGGTCATCGCTGCCTCCCCTGGTGGTCGAACGCGTCCCGCAGCCCGTCGCCGAGGAAGTTGACGGCGAGCACGGTGAGCAGGATGGCCCCGCCGGGTGCGTACAGCAGGTGGGACTTGGACGTGCCCACGAGCCCGGACGCCTGGTTGAGCATGTTGCCCCAGCTGGACTGGGGCGGCTGGATGCCGAAGCCCAGGAAGCTGAGGGTCGACTCGAGGATGATCGCGGTCGCCACGGCCAGCGAGACGTTGACGACGATCACGCTGAGGAGGTTCGGCAGCAGGTGCCGTACGACGATCCGGGTCTGCGACGCGCCGAGCACCCGCGCCGCGTCGACGAACTCCTTCTCCCGCAGGCTGACGACCTGCGAGCGCACCACGCGGGCGATCACCGTCCAGCCGAGGCCGGCGAGCACCAGGACGATGGTCGCGGGCGAAGGGCTGAGGGCCTGCATCGCCAGGGCGAGGAGGGCGATCGCGGGGACGATCAGGAACAGGTCGGTGACGCGCATGATCAGTTCCTCGGCCCAGCCGCCGAGCAGCCCCGCGACGGCGCCGGCGAGGGTGCCCACCGCCGTGGACAGCACGGCGACGCTCAGCCCCACGGTGAGCGAAACGCGGCCCGCGTAGAGGACTTCGCTCAGGTAGTCGCGGCCGAGATCGTCCGTCCCCAGCCAGTGTTCCGACGAGGGCGGGAGGGATCCGGTCAGGATGTTCTGGTCGTTGCGCGGATAGGGCGCGATCCACTCGGCGCCGTAGCAGCACACCATGACGGCCAGCAGCAGCACGAGGCCGACGACGGCGATCCGGTGCCGCAGGAAGCCCTCGACGACGAGGCGGCGCCGGCTCTTGTCCGCCGTCACCGGCGTGGTGCCGGTGTCGCCGGCGGGCTTCGCGGACCGGAGGAAGGGGACGGTCATCGCAGGGCCACCCTCGGGTCGAGCAGCGCGTAACCGAGGTCGGCTGCCAGATTGAACAGGACCATGGCCACCGCCACGATGAGCATCCACGGCAGCAGCACGTACACGTCGCCCGCCAGCAGCGAGTCGAGGAACAGCCGGCCCATGCCGGGGATCGCGTAGATCTGCTCGGTGACCACCAGGCCCCCGATGAGCAGCGCCGAGTCGGTGGCGACGACCGTGATGAACGGTGCCAGCGAGTTGCGCAGGGCGTGCCGGAAGAAGATCCGCCGCGGCGGCACGCCCTTGGCGCGTGCCGTCCGCACGTAGTCGCTGCCGAGCGCGTCGAGCATGGACGCCCTGCTGAAGCGCGACCAGCTGGCGATCAGACTCACGGTCAGGGTGAGCACGGGGAGCGCCAGATGCCGGAAGTAGTCGGCGTTGACGCCGCTCTGGCCCGGCGAGTGGAGCCCGACGAAGTACAGCGGCGGCTGTGCCAGGCCGAACTGCTCCTTCGGCCACACGGCGAGCAGCTGGATGAGGATGAGCCCCAGCCAGAACGCGGGCATGGCCACCCCGAGGTACGAGAAGCCGGTGAGGACGTGGTCTCCGAGGGAGTACTTCCGTACCGCGGAGTACGTGCCGATGGCCAGCGCCAGGACCCCGGCGAACAGGACGCCCCAGAAGACGAGTTGGACCGTCGTACCGAGCGCGGACGCGAGCATGCTCTGCGCCGAGTCGCCGGTCCTGGTGCTGACGCCCCAGTCCCCGGTGACGAACGCCTTCATCCACAGGAAGTACTGCTCCGCGACCGACCGGTCGAGGCCGAGCCGGGCGGCCTCGCGCCGGACGACCCCGGGGTCGCGGGCCTGCCGGAGCTTGGTCAGCGGGTCGAACGTGGCGCGGACCGCCCAGAAGAAGACGAACGACGCCAGAATGACGGCGGGCACCGAGTAGATCAGCCGGCGCAGCGCGTAGCCGAGCACCTGCCTGCCCTGGCCGCGGCGGGAGCGGAGGCCGCCCGTCGCCGGCCGTGCGGGCAGCCGTGGCAGCCCGCTCACTTGGCGACGCCCCACTCCTCGAGGTTCCACCAGGGGCCCTCGCTCGGGTTGAGGCTGATACGGCCTCCCACGCGCTTGTTCCAGAGCAGGATGTTCGGCACGGTCCCGACGGGAATCGACGGAACGTTCTCGGCGATCACCTTGTCGGCCTTCAGCGAAGCGCTCGCGCGCCGCTTCTCGTCCAGCTCCCGGTCGACGTCGCGCAGCAGCGGGTCCAGTCCGTCCACCTTGGAGCGGATGAAGTTGAGCCCGGACTGGCCGTTCTCCTCGGTGGGAATCGAGACCTCGCTGAAGGTGTTGCTGAGCGCCGGGTTCGGGAACGTGTCGATCAGTGTCCACAGGCCCATCTGGAAGTCACCGGAGGGCGCGCGCTTTCCGAAGAGTTCGGCGGCACTGGTGTTCTTGATGGCCGCGCGGAAACCGGCCTGCTTCAACTGGGTCTGCAGAATCTGCTCGGTGAGTTCGCGCCGCTTGTTCCCGGCCAGGGAGACAAGGGTGAAGGCCGCCGTACGTCCGTCCTTGGCCCAGAGGCCATCCTTGTCCTTACGCCATCCCGCGCCCTTCATCTCCTGGTCGACGGCCTTCAGATCGCGGGTGTACTTCGAGAAGTCGCTTCCGCCGTACTGTCCCACCATCGGTGTCACAAAGCTCTGGGAGGGCTTTTCCACGCCCAGGGAACCGTAGAGCTTCTTGACGATGGCGGCGCGGTCGACCGCGTAGGCCACGGCCTTTCTGACCGGCAGCGAGTCGAACGGGAACTCGTCGTTGTTCAGCCACAGCGCCTCGAGGTTCCCCGTGTCGGGGTCGACCAGCTTGTTGGTGCCGGACATTCCCTCGAGCTGTTCCATCACGTCGATCTGGGGCGTGGGGTAGAGGGCGTCGAGCTGTCCGCTCTTGAATGCCTGGAATGCGGCGGCGGTGTCCGCCGTGAACTGGAAGGTGACCTTGTCGAGTGTGGGTTTCCGGCCCCAGTACCGGTCGTTCGGCACCAGCGTGACGGAGCTGCCGCGCTTCCAGGACTGGATCTTCCAGGGGCCGCCGCTGAAGCGGTAGCCGTCCTTCATGATCTTGTGCCGGTCCTTGCCGCCGAGAAGATGCTCGGGGAGGACGCCGTAGTCGCCGCTGAACAGCGTGCGCCACCCGGCGTAGGGCTCCTTCAGGGTCACCACGGCGGTCTTCGCGTCGGGCGTGCTTACCGACGCGATCTTGTCGTAGCCGGTCTTGTCGAAGATGTCCTTGCCGTCGCGGATCTGCAGCGCGGTGTACTTCAGATCTGCCGAGGTGATGGGCTTCCCGTCGGACCAGACGGCGTCCGGGTGCAGCTTGTACGTGATCTTCTGCTGCCGACCGGGGGCCACGGCGGGCTCCTCGGCCATCATCTCGGAGGCCTTGGCCACCCAGTCCGGCCCCTTGCGCCGTACGTCGAACACCTTCGGGATCGTCTGCGTCTTCATCATGTACGTGCCCCAGATGGAGCCGCTGCAGACGGAGATCCAGTCGGCGCAGTCGGGCTCCGCCTCGGCGCCGATGACCAGGTTCCCGCCCTTCTTCACCGGGACCGCGGAGTGGGACGCGGCGCCGGGCTCCGTCCCGTCCGACCCCGTGCATCCGGCGACGAGCACGGCCAGGGCCACCCCGCATACGACAGTGGCCTGCTTCGGTCCGGCGGGCTTCCGGGCGGGCTGTTCGGTGCGCTGGCTCATCGCCATCACCTTTCTTCCTGGCGGCCCCGGGTGGTCGCGATGGAGGCATCGTATGGAGCGGGAACCCGGTTAGCAAGAGTCTTCGACAATTCGATAGTCAATGGTGTTGACTTGATTCGTGAGCGGGGTTTCCGGCAGGGTTCCCGAGTAACGAGACCGTCTCGCCGACCGAAAGAGAGTCTTGATGAGCCCGAACCAGGACAGGAAGCCTCCGGCGGCGAAGAACGCACGGGGAGGACGGCGGGCCCGGCACAGCCTGAGCCGGGAGATGATCGTGGAGGCGGCCGAGAAGATCGCCATGCGCGAAGGACTCGACGGGCTGACGTTCCAGGCCCTCGGCAAGGAACTGGAAGCGCACCCGACGTCGATCTACCGGCACTTCCGCGACAAGGACGAATTGGTGCTGGAACTGGTGGACACCCTACGCTCCCGTTCTTACGGCGGGGAGCTGAAGGCCACCGAATCCTGGCGGGACGATCTGCGCACCCAGGCCCGCCACATCCACGACCACTACATGCGCTATCCACAGCTCGCTCTCCAGATGGCCGCCAGAACGACCCGCCGCCCCATGGAGTTCTCAAACGTCGAATTCGCCCTGGACGCTTTCCTGCGCGCCGGTCTTCCGCCCGACGAGGCGGCCACGTGCATGCGCGTGTTCGGAAATGTGATCCGCTCGCTGTCCAGCATGGAATCCGGCTTGCACGCGCTGGACACCGAGGCCAGGAACCGGGACGCGCTGGCCTGGGAAGTGGAGTACCGGAGCGTTTCCGCGGAGGAGTATCCGCGTATCGCTTCCATGGGCGACCACCTCACTTCCATCGGGGACCCGCGGATCTTCGACAATGCCGTGGAGCTCTTTCTCGACGCGGTCGAGGTACGCGCGCGCCGGGCCGCCTCGGCCGGCTGAGCGCCCTCTCCCGTCAACTCCCGCCGCTCTTCCGGCCGGTCGGCCCGCCGACAGGAGGCGCGGCGGACACTCAGCTCTCCGGAGGGGCGAGCGCGCGGACGAGTGCGGCGATGAGCGCGGTACGCCCCTCCAGTGACGCCGCGTCCACCCACTCGTCCCGCGCGTGCGCGCCACCGCCCGTGGGCCCCAGCCCGTCCAGGGTGGGCACGCCCAGGGCCGCGGTGAAGTTTCCGTCGGACGCGCCGCCCACCCTCGCCTCGCGTACGGGAGGCAGCCCCTCCGCCCGCGCCACGCGCCGCGCCGTGTCGAGCAGCCCGGCGGACATGCGGCGTTCCAGCGGCAGGCGGTTGACGCCGCCCGTGAGCTCGACTCCGGCCCCGGGTGTACGTGGCCGGAGCGAGCGCAGGTCCTTCTCGACGCGCTCCAACTCGTCCCGGTCCCACGCCCGTACGTCGACCTCGATGTACGCCGACTCCGGAATGGTGTTACGCGTGCTGCCCGCCCGTGCAACCGTCGGGCTGACGGAGGTGCCGCGGTCGTCGTCGCCCAACTCGGTTATGGCGAGCACCTGGTGGGCGAGCTCGAGCAACGCGTTGACGCCGCGCTCCGGCTCCAGGCCGGCGTGCGCCGCCCGGCCCGTGACCTCCACGCGGTACATCGCTCCGCCCTTGCGCGCGGTCTTGAGCGCGCCGTCCAGGCCGGGTTCGAGGACGAGTACGGCCGCGCAGTCCCGTGCCGCCTCCTCCACGAGCGCGCGCGAGGTGGTGGAGCCGACCTCCTCGTCGCCCGTGACCAGCAGCCGTACGTGGCCGGTGCGGCCGGCGGCCCGCAGGGCCTGGAGTGCCAGCACCAGGCCGGACTTCATGTCGAAGACTCCCGGGCCGGTGACCCGTTCGCCGTCGACGGCGAACGGCCACGCCGCGAGCGTTCCGAGCGGCCACACGGTGTCCATGTGCCCCAGCAGTAGTACGGGCCTGCCGGAGGCGGACGAGCGGTCCCGCTCCTCGCGGTACAGGTGCGGGACACCGTCGCGCACCTCCCGGTGGGCGGTGCCGAGGAAGCCGTCGGACCAGTCCGCCACGAGGTCGTAGCACGCCTGGAGTCCGGGCGCGTGGCCCGTGGGGGACTCGATGCTGACGAGTCGCGACAGCCGTTCGAGGGCCTGGCCGTCCGCACAGCCGGAGTCTGGCATCACATCGCGTCCTTCACCTTGGCGTTCCCTCACTGTCGGGATTCGTAGTCTATGGCGTTGACTACGAGGAAGGCTAGAGGTGCCGCAGCAGTGCCTCGGTGAACTCGACGGTGGTCGCGCTGCCGCCCAGGTCGGGCGTACGGACGTCGGTCCCGGCCAGTACGGCGGCGATGGCCCCGACGACTTCGGCGGCCGCCCGCGGGTGCCCGAGGTGGTCGAGCATCATCGCCGCGGACCAGATCGCACCCAGCGGGTTCGCGGTCCCCCGCCCGGCGATGTCGGGCGCCGAGCCGTGCACGGGCTCGAACATCGACGGGTGCGCGCGCTCCGGGTTGAGGTTGGCGGCGGGCGCGATGCCGATGCTTCCCGCGACGGCCGCGGCGAGGTCGCTGAGGATGTCCCCGAACAGGTTGGAGGCCACGACGACGTCGAAGCGGCCCGGTTCGAGCACGAACTTCGCGGCGAGCGCGTCGATGTGCTCCTGGTCCCAGCCGACGTCCGGGTGGCGTGCGCCGCACTCCGCCACGAGCTCGTCCCAGAACGGCATGGTGTGGACGATGCCGTTCGACTTCGTCGCGGAGGTGACGCCGCCGCCGCGCTGCCGCGCGAGCCCGAAGGCGTACTCCAGGACCCGGGTCACCCCGGCCCGCGTGAAGACGGCTTCCTGTACGGCGAGTTCCTCCGGCGTACCCCGGTTCAGACGGCCGCCGATCTCGCCGTACTCGCCCTCGACGTTCTCGCGTACGACGACGAGGTCCACCTCGCCCGGCCGCGCGCCGGACAGCGGGCTGGGCACCCCGTCGAAGACGCGGATCGGGCGGAGGTTGACGTACTGGCGGAAGCCCCGGCGGATCGGGATGAGCAGGCCCCACAGGGAGACATGGTCGGGCACGCCCGGATAGCCGACCGCGCCGAGCAGGATGGCGTCCTTGTCCCGGAGTTGGTCGAGCCCGTCCTCGGGCATCATCGCCCCCTCGCGGAGGTACCGCTCGCAGGACCAGTCGTACGACGTCCAGGTGAAGTCGACGCCGTACCGGCGGCCGACGTGCCGGAGGACCTGCTGGGCGGGCGGCAGGACTTCGGCGCCGATCCCGTCGCCGGGAATCAGTGCGATGTGGTGATGGACCATGCCGGGATTCCAGCAACGGGCGGGCCGCCGCGTCCAAGACGCAGTTCCCATGCCCCTTATAGCGGCTGCTTATCGGCGGTCCCGGTCCCGGGGCGCCTGATCCCGGGCCGTCTGGTCCCCGGCCGCCCGGTCCCGCGTCACCTCGTCCAGGAACGCGGCCGCCGCCGGAGTGAGCGCGGCGCGCCGGCTGATGAGCGAGATGCGCAGGCCGTCCTCCGGTTCCAGCTCCAGTACGAGCGCCCCGGCCCGTTCGGCCAGACCCCGCCAGGCCTCGGTGACGACAGCGACGCCGACCCCCTCGAGCACCAGCGGCAGGATCGCCACGCGGTGCTCGGTCTCCACCGCCAGCGTCACGTCGCAGCCCCGCGTACGCAGATCGTCCACGTAGCGGCGCATCCCCGTGCCGTGCTGGCCCACGATCAGCCGCTGCCCGGCGAGTTGCTCACTCCGTACGGCCCGCCGACCCCGGAAAGGGCCGTCCCGCGCGGCCAGCAGCACGAACCGCTGCCGGCCCAGGTCGTGGACCTCCACGTTCGCCGCATCCACCGCGTCCGGCGACGCCACCAGGCCGAGCTCGCACCGCCCCGTACGCACCATGTCGATCACGTCCGGAGGCGTGAACGCGGCCCGCACCACCATCGAGAGCTGCGGGTGCGAGGCGCTGAACCGGCGGATCATCCCGGTCAGCGGCTCGACCGCCTGGGACGGCATCGCGGCGATGTCCACCCGGCCGCTCCGCAGCTCGTGCACCGCCTCGACGCGCGCACGCGCCAGCTCCAGGCTGCGCGCCGCGCCCCGCGCCGGCTCGATCAGCGCCTGCCCCGCCTCGGTGAGCACCACCCGGCGGCCGATCCGGTGGAACAGCTCACTGCCGAGATCACGTTCGAGCGCCCGGATCGCCTGGGACAGGGACGGCTGGGAGAGATACAGGGCCGCGGCGGCCTTGTTGAACCCGCCGTGGTCCACCACGGCCAGGAAGTACTCCAGCTGTCTCACGTCCACGTTCCGAGCCTCTCACCGCGGGGCCCTGATAGGTCACGCCTATAACCATTGTCGCCATCATCTCTTGGACGGGCACCGCGGGGGACTGCTCTGATCGCTCCATGAGCGATCTCCTGCCTGCCGCCTTCGCCCAGCACACCGTGGACGCCGACGGCGTACGGATCCACACCCGCGTCGCCGGAGAAGGCCCGCCGCTGCTCCTGCTGCACGGCTATCCGCAGACCCACCTCATCTGGCACCACGTGGCGCCCGCGCTCACGGCGCACCACACCGTGGTCCTCACCGACCTGCGCGGCTACGGAGACAGCGGCAAGCCGCCCTCCGACGGCGACCACGCCCCGTACGCCAAGCGCGCCATGGCCCGCGACCAGCTGCTGGTGATGCGGTCCCTGGGCTTCGACCGCTTCGCGGTCGCCGGCCACGACCGCGGCGCCCGGGTCGCACACCGGCTCACCCTCGACCACCCCGGGGCGGTGTCCGCCCTTGCGGTGCTGGACGTGGTGCCCACCCGGCACGTCTACGAGCACGCCGACGCCGAATTCTCCCGCGCCTACTACCACTGGGGCTTCCTCACCGCGGGCAACGGCATCCCCGAGCACCTCATCGGGCAGGACCCCGGGTTCTGGGTACGGGCGCGGATGGACGCCCGGCACCAGGGGGGCACCCCGTTCGACGAGGCGGCCCAGGCCGAGTACGTGCGCTGCTTCTCCGACCCGGCGGCGATCCACGCGTCCTGCGAGGACTACCGCGCCGCGGCCACGATCGACCTCGCCCACGACGCGGAGGACGCCGCGGCCGGCCGCACCGTCACCGCCCCGCTGCTCGCCCTCTGGGGCGAACTCGGCTTCGTCGGCCGCCATTACGACGTGCTGGGCGCGTGGCGCGAGTACGCCGCGGACGTACGGGGCACGGCCCTGCCGTGCGACCACTACGTGCCGGAGGAGGCGCCCGGGGAGACGGTGGCGCACCTGCGGGAGTTCTTCCGGGAATGAGCTCCGGAGAGGGCACCCCTCCGGAGCGTACGTCCGTCCCCTCCGTCCCCTCCGTCCGCGCGGTCAGAGCGCGCCGCGCGCCGAGCCGAGCACCCGGCGGCCGAGCCCGCCCGTACGGTCGCCCACCACGACCAGCGCGGCCCCCCGGCCGCGCCGCGCGAGCACCCGCGTCGGGGTGCCGACGGCGGCCGTACCGCGGACCCGCAGTCCGGGGCAGCAGCGCCGGGCCCGCGCCACCGCGAGGGTCAGCACGGGCTGGGCCTCGTCCAGGTCGCGGACGGCGTAGACGACCTCCAGCGGGGCGCCGCGCCGAACGGCCCCGCCGTACGGACGGGTGGCCCTCCCGTGACGGCGCGCCGGACCGCACGATAACAGTGAGGTCCACGCCGTACGCCGCCCCCGTCCCGGAGAAGGAGGTCACCGTCATGCCCACGACCATGAAGCCGCTCGGCGCACTGCCGGACGAGGTCCGCGAGCACCCCCACGCTGCCGGCCCCACACCCCTCAAGCCGCGGGGCCGCACGCGCTGAGCCCGCGCCCCTGGCGCACGTCACACGTGACGCGTTGCGCTCGGAATACAGGCCACCCGACACCCTCTAGCATGAGCTGCATGGCGGAAAAGTCCTCAGGAAAGCCGCGGCTGCTGTCGGGCGGCAATCCGCAGATCCCGAAAGGCGACGGCGAAAAGCCCGTCCGGGCATTCATCGACGCGATGCCGGGCTGGAAACACGAGGTCGGCCAGAGGCTGGACGACCTGATCGTACGCACCGTCCCCGGCCCCGGGCTGCGTAAGGCCGTCCGCTGGAACTCGCCGTTCTACGGCGTCGAGGGCAACGGGTGGTTCCTCAGCTTCCACTGCTTCGCCCGATACGTGAAGGTGACCTGGCTCAACGGCACGTCACTCGATCCGCTCCCGCCGGGCGAATCCAAGCACCCGCACGTGCGCTACCTCGACATCCACGAGGACGAGGAGCTCGACGAGGAGCTGGTGGCGAGCTGGCTCCGGCAGGCCGCCGACCTGCCCGGCGACGACCTCTTCTGAACGCTGCCACCGCGCGCTCCGGCTCGGCAGCGCCGAGGCGGAGCAGGTATGCGGCGCTTCACCCGCGGCGGCCCCGCACACCCGCGTCCCAGCGGCCTGGCGCCCGACCCGCAGCCCGGCCGTAAGACCGACCGGTCGAGTCAGTCCCGTACGGCGCGGCCCTTGCGTCTGCTGACCGCGACGATGACGGCGGCCACGGCCGTGACGGCGAGTATCAGCACGGTGTCCGGCACCGCGGACCCGATGTCCCGGGCGCGCTGTTCCCAGGCGAACTCCCTTTCCACCCCGACCGCGCCCGGCAGGGCGCTGGTGCCGTCGAAGGCCAGGAACACCGCCCCCAGCCCCACGAACAGTGCTCCGGAGAGCAGTTGCGTCGAGTGCAGCTCCAGCCGTCCGAGCCGGACCGGCCGCCCGCGCAGCCATCGCCGTCGGCCCAGGTCGAAGCGGTGCCAGGCCACGGCGAGGGCGAACAGCGGGGCCGCCATGCCCAGGGCGTAGAAGGCGAGCAGCACGCCTCCGTACGCGGCGTTGCCGCCCATCGTCGAGACCGTCAGCACGGACCCCAGGATGGGCCCGGCGCAGAACCCCGCGAACCCGTACACCGCGCCCAGCGCGTACACGCTCAGTGCCTGCTCCGGCCGGATCCGCCCCGCGGCCTGCTGCATCCGCCGCGAGCCGAAACCGAACCCGAGCATCTGCGCCACGCCCAGCGCGATGATCGTCCAGCCGCCGATCGCGATGAGGAGATCGCGGTGCCCGTAGAAAAGCCTGCTGCTGAACGAGCCGGCCACGCCCAGCGGCACCAGCGTGGTGCACAGTCCGAGGTAGAAGATGCCGGTGCGGGCCAGGAGCCGGCCGGCGCCGCTGACGGAGTACGCGAAGAAGGACGGCAGGAGCAGTGCGCTGCACGGGCTGAGCAGGGCGAGCAGACCTCCGAGAAACGCCGCGAGATAGCCGATGTCCACACTCATCCCGTCTTCCCGTCGTCGTCCGGCTTCTTGGCCGCGGCTGCCTTGCGGGCTCGGTCGATCGCTTCCTTGAAGACCGCGGTGGGCTGCGCGCCCAGCAGCGGGGTGCTGTTGATCAGGAAGGCGGGGGTGCTGGTCACCCCGAGGCCCTGGCCCTCGGTGGCGTCGCGGGCCACCGCCTGTCGCGCGGCCTGACTCTCCATGTCCCGCTTGAACTTGGCCAGGTCCTTCACCCCGGCCGCCTTCGCCATGGCGGTCAGTTTGCCGTCGGCGAACTCGCCGCTGTTCTTCTTCCGCTCCTTGCCGTAGGCCAGGTCGTGGAACTCCCAGAACCTGCCCTGCTCACCGGCGGCCCAGCCGGCCCGCGCGGCGGCCTGCGACTCGTCGCCGAAGATCGGGAAGTGGCGCCATTCGAGCCGCAGCACGCCCGCGTCCACGTACTTCTCGACCAGTTCCGGCTTGGTGTCGCGCGCGAACTTGCCGCAGAACGGGCATTGGAAGTCGGAATACTCGATGAGGACCACCGGCGCGTCCTTGTCGCCCATGGCCGCCGGGTCGCCCGCGGTTCGGCGCTGCAGAGCGAGCAACGCCCGTTCCTGTGCGGAGGTGGAGTCCCTCGCGTCGGTGCCGGTGTCGGTGTCGGCCGGTTTTCCACCGCTGTCGGAGTCGGAGTCAGCGCCGGCGAAGGCGGAGAGGCCGATGAGGCCGAGGGCGGCGACGAGGACCAGGGCGAGTACGAGGGTCGTCTTCGTACGGTTGTTCCTGCTGGCGTTCATACGAGTGCTCCGGGTTCAGTTCGTCGGTGCGGTGGTCGATGCGCGAGGGGTCCCGTCGGCCGGGCAGGCCACCTCGCCCGCCAGGCGGCGTACGGCGGCCACCGCGAGCAGCGCCAGGGAGGCCGCACCGATCAGTGGTTGCAGCGGGGCCCAGTAGGACAGCGCACCGGAGGTGCCCAGGGCGATGAGGACGAGCTTGTTGCAGACCGGGCAGCCGACCGCGAGGAACGACAGCACGCCGCCGGCCGCACCCAGACGCGAGACGCGCTGCGGGCCGTCCGGTACGGCCGGGCGGCGGACGTACGTGGTCAGCACCACGCCGGCGAGGAGCGCGGTGGCGGCCAGCACCGGATAGCTCCACCACTCCGGCGCGATCTCGCGTCCGAAGACCGGACTGGGGATGAGGGCCGTCGGGAGGCCGACGGCCAGGGCGGTGGCCGCCGCGGCAACGGCCGCCGTGGCCCGGCGGGCGGCGCTCCACTGGGCGAGTGCTTGTGCGGCCAGGCGTAGCCGGCGAAGGGGGGAAGAAGGCATGGAGTGTCCTGGGATCGGGATCGGGTCCGAAACACTGAAGGGATGCGGGTACAGGCGGCCGCCAAGGCGGCCGGCACAGCGCCGTCCTGCCTACGAACCGGCAGCCCGGCGCCCTGTGGCACCGGCCGGTCACGGGGCGAGCCGGAGGCAGGGCGCCAGGCAGGGGCCACCGGACGAGGGCCGGCCGGGGGTCAGGCGGGCAGACGGCACCGAGGGCGCGTAGCGCGAGTCCGTCGTTGCGGGACCCCGGCTACGAGCGGCGCGTGAGGATGGCTGCTATAGGCGCAAGACGGAGAGTTGAGCCAGACTCGGGCCCGGCGGCCTGCGGTCCTCGGCCGTCACGCGGCCGAGGACCGGCGCCGTGGCCTGCCCCGACGTGCCGCGGCCCGCGACCGGGACGATTCCCGCGTCGCCGCCGGCACGGGTGCTCGGCACCACGTCCTGGGAAGCGCTGCCGGACTTGCCGCACCCCGGGGTGTCCCGCTCTTCCGGTGCCGTCGCCAGGGCAGGCGCCGCAGTGCGCTCAGCCGCGGAAGCAGAGGCGGATGCGGACGGTGCGCTCGCGACGCTACGGGCTTCCGCCGCCGTGGCTTTGGTGGCGCCCTGCGCCACCTGCGTGCCCGTCACCGCGACCAGGGCAGCCAGAGCCACCAGGAGCGCACGTGCGGCAACACGAAGCAAGGCGGCGGGCATTCTGATCCTCTGCATCCAGGAGGGCACCATTGAAACACAGCCGTTCCTGGCACCGGGGGCCGCGCTCTGCCGCCTGACGCGCCCGTCACCGGCGTCTGGACGACGCGCTCCTCAAGGCGGCGTGGCGCGTGAGGCCGCCGTGCACGCGGCTGTCAGCTCCGATCGTCGAGGGAGTGCAGTTCGTCCGCCACCACGACGCCGATCTCGGCGAGCGCTTCGGCACCGCCCATGTCGTTGTGCCGGAATCTGCTGGGCAGCACGCGGAAGTCACCTCCCACGTACGCGCTCCAGCCGGCCGCGGTCGACGTTTTGTCCGCTGTGGAGTCCTCGCCGGGGGGCTCCTGGCTGGCTTCCACGAAGAGGACATCGCCCGAGTAGCGGGCCGGCTGGTGGGCGGAGAGGAGCCGCACGTTGTTCTCGTAGACGGTCGCCATGCCGGTGAGGTCCTGTTCGCTGAGTTCGGCCAGCTGGCTGCCGTGCCGGTGCAGGATCTCGAGGACCCGGCGTGCGGTGAGTTCGCTGTCTTCGGACTCCGGAGCGCGGATGCCCTCGTACTCCAGCAGCGCGTGATAGAGCCCCGTCCCCGCCCCGTGCGGTGCGTCCGGCGGCGGTGCGTCGACGGCGCCCGGGACGGCGTCCGCAGTGCCGTAGTAGCTGTCCAGCATGGCCAGGAAGGACACCGTCTGGCCCTGCCCCTCCAGCAGTACGGCCATCGCGTGGGCGATCACGCCGCCGAGGGACCAGCCGAGGAGCCGATAGGGGCCCTCGGGCCGTATGGCGCGGAGCTGTTCGACGTAGTCCGCGGCCATCTCCTCGACGCTGTCCGGCAGTTCGTCCCGGCCGTTGAGCCCTCGTGCCTGCAGTGCGTACAGCGGGACCTCGGCGTCGAGGTGGCGCACGAGCCCGGCGTACAGCCAGCCGATGCCGGTGCCGGGGTGCACGCAGAACAGCGGTGTACGGCTGCCGGACGAGCGCAGTGGCAGGAGCGGTTCGATGGCCGGGCGCTGCTCGCTCCGGCCGATGCGTTCGGCCAGTTCGGCGGGGGTGGGCGCGGCGAACAGGGTGGCCGTGTACAGCTCCACGCCGAGGAGGTGCTCGATGCGGCGGGCGAGGCGGGTGGCGAGAAGGGAGTGGCCGCCCAGGTCGAAGAAGTTGTCGTCGGCGCCGATCTCCTCCAGTCCGAGCATCTCGGCGAAGACGGCGCACAGTCGCGCTTCGGCCTCGTTCCGCGGTGCCCTTCCCGCCGTACGGCCCAGGGTGTCGGGGTCGGGCAGCGCGTTCTCGTCGATCTTCCCGTTCGGGGTACGCGGCAGCCGGGGCAGCAGGGTGATGGCCGAGGGCACGGCGTGGTCCGGCAGCACGGCACGGAGCTGCCGGAGAAGGGTTCCGGGAAGGCCCGCCACGGCGGCCGCGGACATCGGGTCGTGTACCAGGCTCCGCGCCGCCCCGTGAGCGGCGGCCGGCTCGTACAGGTCCCGGAACCGGCCGGTGCCGTACTCGGCGGCGGGGAGCAGCACCGCGTCGTAGATGCCGGGGGTCGTGGTGGGCACCGGCAGCGAGACGTAGCCCAGCTGCTCGGCGGTCCTGGCGAGCTGGTACGGGTCGATGGCGGACGGGGCGCGTTCCGGGGTGAGCCGCCCGAGGGTCGCTCCGGCAGCGGCGTCCTCCACGGCTCGCCACAGCGCGAGGTCGTCGGCGAGCCGGGCGTCCGGGACGCCCCGCAGCCGTACCGCCACCGGGGTGCCCGCCGCTCGCAGCAGGGCGGCCAGCTCCTCCGGGGTCCGGACGTCGCTGCCCCAGGCGAGGCTGCCGGCCGCGGTGACCGCGCGGGGTGCCGTGGTGTCCTTGTGGAGCACGGCGTCGTAGCGGTAGCGGGTGAGTTCGCTGTCCTGCCCTCCGGTCTTCAGGCGGAGGTCGCAGGGGACGTCGAGGGTGGCGAAGAAGTCCGGGTCGACGGCCAGCCGCTCGTCCACCAGGGTGCGGCGGCCGGCGGCGAGCCGGACCTGTGGCACCGCGGAGGACGGGGAGGCCGCGGCGCACTCGGCCGCCGTGTTCCGGCAGAGGTCCAGCCGGGGGTCGCGCAGGTCGCCGAGGAAGAGCGCGCCGCCGGGAGCCAGCAGTTCCAGCGCGCCGGTGAGCACTCTGCGCAGGTAGTCCTCCGAAGGGAAGTCCTGCACGACCGAGTTGAGGATGACGGTGTCGAACTCGCCGGCCGCGAAGTCGTGGAAGTCGTGGGCCGGTTGCCGGCGTACCCGTATGTCGGCCCCGCCCGGCGGCGTGCGTTCCAGGTCCCGCCGGATGGCGTGGACCGCGGCCGAGGAGAGGTCCGTGGCCTGGTAGAGGTCGCAGTGCGGCGCGAGTTCGGCCAGGAGCAGTCCGTCACCGGCACCGATCTCCAGTACGCGGCGCGGCTGGAGTTCCCGCAGTCTTGCCACGGTCGCGTCCTGGTCCTGGTCCTGGTCCTGGTCCTGATCCTGATCCCGGTCCCGGTCCGCGCCGTCCCGGCTCTCGGCGGAGGCGAACACGAGGTCGTAGTACGCCCGCCACTCCTCCAGTTTCGCCTCCTCGAACGCCGCCAAGCCTGTTCCCTCCACCGGCTGCCGCGGCGAACCGGGGGCTTCGGGCAGGCAGGCCGGTTCTGGGCCGGGCACGACGTACGCGACGAGCCTGGTGATGCCGGAGCCATCGGCGTGGCCGCGTACGGCCGCCTCCGCTACGCCGTCCTGCCGCAGCAGTTCCGACTCGGTCTCTCCCGGTTCCAGACGGAACCCGCGCACCTTGAGCTGGCGGTCCGCCCGTCCGGCGAACTCCAGCTCGCCGTCCGGGTTCCAGCGGGCGAGGTCGCCCGTGCGGTACATCCTGGTCCCGTCTGCGGCGAACGGGTCCGGTACGAAGCGGTGCGCGGTCAGCCCGGGTTGTCCCACGTAGCCGCGGGCGGTCGCCGGGCCCGCGAGGTAGGCCTCCCCGGTCTGTCCGGGGGCGACCGGACGCAGAGCGTCGTCCAGCAGGTGCACCGTGACGTTGGCGAGGGGCCGCCCGATCGGTGCCGCGGCCCCGGACAGGGGCGCCGTCGCGGTGCACATGACGGTGGCTTCGGTGGGCCCGTAGGAGTTGACCAGGGTGTGCCGGGCCGACCAGCGGCGCGCCAGTTCCGGCAGCAGGGTCTCGCCGATGACCCGTACGACCGTGGCGGCCGGCACCTCGTCCGGTTCGAGCACGGCCAGTGCCGAGGGGGTCAGGGTCAGTGCGGTGACCCGCTCCTGCCGCACGAGCTCCTCCAGCGCGCGGCCCGGCATCACGCGTTCCGCGGGCGCGAGCACCAGGGTGGCGCCGCAGGACAGGGTTTCCAGCACCTCGTACACGCCCACGTCGAAGGCAGGGGAGAGCAGGTGCGGCACCCTGCTCCCCTCGCCCAGCCCCATGGGGGAGGTCGTGGAGGCCAGCACGCCGGCCATTCCGGAGTGCTGTACGAGCACGCCCTTGGGGCGGCCGGTGCTACCCGAGGTGTAGATGGTGTACGCGACGTGGTCCGGCAGCAGCGGCGTGCCGCGGTCGGCGTCGGTGACGGCCGTCTCGGGGCGGGAGGCGACGCGTTCGGCGGTCCGCTCCTCGTCGACGACCAGGAGGTCGGTACGTTCCCGCAGCAGCGGAAGGCCGGCGTGCTCGCTGTCGGTGAGGACGAGCCTCGGTCCGGCGTCCTCCAGGATCAGGCGGATCCGGTCCTCCGGGTAGCGCGGGTCCAGCGGTACGAAGGCGGCGCCGGCCTTGAGCACCCCGAGGAACGCGACGACCTCCGCGACGGATCGCGGCAGCAGCACCGCGACGAGGTCCTCCGAGGCCACGCCCAGCGCGATCAGCTCGCGTGCCAGCTGGTTTACGCGTGCGTCGAGCCCTGCGTAGTCGATCTCTCGGGGCGGGCCGCCGGCCGTACGGAGCGCCACCGCCGCCGGGCTGCGCAGCGCCTGGGCCTCCAGCAGCGCCGGCAGGGTGGCCGGAGACACCCGCTCACGGCTGCTCCGGTATCCGGCCAGCCGCGCGTGCTCCTCCGTGTCGAGCAGGTCGAGCCGGGCGACCGAGAGGCCCGGGTCGGCGACGAACGTACGGATCAGCCGCAGCAGCCGGTCCATCAGCCGCTGGGCGCCCGGCTCGTCGAACACGTCCGTGCGGTACATCATGTCCAGCTCGATCCCGGACTGCTCGCCGCCCGGGAAGGCCAGCATCCCCAGCGGGTAGTGCCCGGCGGTCATGCCGCTCGCGCTGACGAGTTGGATGTCGCCGAGGTGCGCACGGGCTTCCGCGCCGGCCTGGGGGAAGTTCTCGAACGCGAAGGAGGTGTCGAAGAGTTCTCCCACCCCGGCGGCTCGCTGGATCTCCGCGAGTCCGACGTGCTGGTGCGGCAGCAGGGCGGCGCGCTCCCGCTGCACGCGTCGCAGCAGTTCGGCGAACGGTTCGTACGCGGAGAGCGTGACCCGCATCGGCAGCGTGTTGATGAGCAGGCCGATGATGGACTCCACCGCGTCCAGGTCAGGTGAGCGGCCCGAGACGGTGACGCCGAAGAACACGTCCCACCGTCCGGTGTGCTCCGCCAGCATCAGTGCCCAGCAGCACTGGAGCAGGGTGTTGACCGTGACGCCGTGGGCCGCGACCGCCGCGCTGACGGCAGCGGACTCCTCAAGTGTCAGGTGGTGGACGATACGTGCCGGCCAGGGCGTGCTGAGGTGCTTGCCACGGGGCGCCACCAGCGTCGGCTCCACGGCGCCCGCCAGGCTGTCGCACCAGGCACGCAACGCGGCGTCCTTGTCCTGCCGTTGCAGCCAGCGCAGGTAGTCGGCGTACGGGGTGGGTTCGGGAAGCGAGTCGGGGTCCCCGTACAGCGCGAACAGCTCCGGCAGGAACAGGTGGTTGGACCAGCCGTCGAGCAGGATGTGGTGGGCCACCACCCGCAGTTGGAAGCTCTCCGGCCCCAGCCGCACCAGTGTGAAGCGGATCAGCGGAGGGTCTGCCGGATCGAACCGGATGGTCCTGCCCTCTGTGTCCAGCCGCGCGAGTTCGGCGTTCTGTTCCTCCGACGACAGGCCGGACAGGTCGACTTCCCGGCACTCCAGGTCACGCCGGGGGTACACCTGCACGGAACGCCCCGAGGGGAGGACCACGAACCCGGCGCACAGATTGGGATGCCTCCGGCCGAGTTCACGTACCGCGTAGGACAGGCCGGCCGGGTCCAGGCGTCCGTTCAGCTTCAGGAAGAGCAGCATCACATAGGCGTCCTCGGTGTTCCGCTCGAACTGGCGGTGGAAGAGGAACCCCTCCTGCATCGGGGAAAGCGGCAGCACTGCCTTGAACGCGGGGTATTCGGACCTCAGCCACGAGCGTTCCGCGTCACTCAGCGGCGTCGGGAGCTGGTCGCCGGGCTGCTCGCGGCGGCGCACCGGCACGGCGGGCCCGCGTGGCTCGGCTGCTGTGCCGCCGGCGCGTTCCGCTCCGGCGTCCGCCCCCGGCAGGGGGGTCGCCACGGTGGCCAGCGCGAGCGGAGTGGGGTGCTCGAAGACGTCCTCGACCAGGATGCCGAGGCCCGCGGAGTGTGCCCTGCGGATGAGCTTGATGGAGTTGATGCTGTCGCCGCCGAGGGCGAAGAAGTTGTCCTCCGGGCCGACTTCGGCCAGCCCGAGCACTCCCGCGAAGATCCGACGGAGGGTGTCGGCCCTCTCCCGGCCCGGGCCCGCCGCGTCCGGCGTGGCCTCCGCGACGACCCGCGCCGGGCGGCGCGCCCACTCTTCCAGGGTCCGCCGGTCCGTCTTGCCGTTGGCGTCCTGCGGCAGCGCGTCCACGGTCTCGATCACCGTGGGCACCAGGGGTTCGGGCAGGTGGCGGCGCAACTGCGCACGGAGCTCCCCGGCGTCCGGCGACGTGCCTGCGGACGCCTCGATGTAGGCCGTCAGCCTGCGGTCCCCCGCGTTGTCCGGCACCGCGACGACAGCGGCCGCGGCGACCTGCGGCAGGCTGGTGAGCCGTGCCTCGACCTCGCCGGGCTCCACGCGGATGCCCCGCACCTTGACCTGGTGATCGACGCGTCCGGCGAACTCCAGCGCGCCGTCGGGGTTCCAGCGCACGAGGTCGCCCGTGCGGTACATGCGCGCCCCGGGGCCGCCGAAGGGGTCCGCGACGAACCGCTCGGCGGTGAGGGCGAAGCGGTGTGCGTAGCCGCGTGCCAGGCACTCCCCCGCCAGGTACAGCTCGCCGTTACGGCCCGGCGGTACGGGGCGCAGCGCGGAGTCGAGGACGTGGCAGCGTACGTTCGCGATGGGCACGCCGATGGGCGGGTTCCCGGGCCGTTCCGCGTCGCAGCGCCACGAGGTGACGGTCACGGTCGCCTCGGTGGGGCCGTACGTGTTCGTGACCGCCTTCGCCGGGTCGCGGCGGAGGATCTCGCGCACCAGCTCGCCGGGCAGTGGCTCGCCGATGAAGAGGCAGTGCTCCGCCCTGTCGGCGACCCACTCCGCCTCGGCGACGTGCCGGTAGAGCGAGGGCACGGTGTTGATGAGGCTGCCGGACCAGTCGGGCCGGTCCAGCAGGGAGACCAGATTGCGTACGAAGTCGACGCTGCCGCCGCTCAGCAGCGGGATCAGGATCTCCTCCACGGACGGGTCGAAGCTGAGCGAGGTCGTGCACAGCACCCGCGAGAAGGCCGCCGCGCCGAACTCCTCGAGGGCCCAGTGAACGAGGTTGAGGACACTGCGGTGTGTCACGACGACGCCCTTGGGGCGGCCCGTCGATCCGGAGGTGTAGATGTGGTACGCGGCGTTGCCGCCGCCTGCGGCCACCGCGCCGGACGGCCCGGCCGCTTCCCGCGTCCAGGTGTCCTCGTCGTGCGGCCCGCCGGCAGGCTCCTGGCCGGTGATCTCGTCGAGCAGGATCGGCTCGGGGGCGTCCGGCGGCAGTTTCCCGGCCAGCTTCCTCGTGGTCAGCACCGTCATGGGGCGGGCGTCGCCGAAGAGGTGGGCGATGCGGCCGTCGGGGTATTCGGGGTCGACGGGCAGATAAGCGGCGCCCGACTTCAGCACCCCGATCATGCCGACTGCGATGGCCGTCGTACGGGGCAGCAGCAGCGCGACCACGTCCTCCGGCCCGGCGCCGCGCCGGGCCAGCAGCCCCGCGATCCGGCCGGCCCGCGCGTCCAGTTCGGCGTAGCTCAGCGCGCTGTCCGCGTCGCGTACGGCGATGTCTGCCGGGTGCTTGGCGACCTGTGCCTCGAAGGCGGCGGACAGGGTCTCCTCCGGGCCGCCGGCCGGGCGCTCGGTGCTGTTCCACCGCGCCAGAAGCCGAAGTTCCGCCTCGTTCGCGAGATCGAACCGGCCGACGGGCAGCTGTGGCCGGGCGGCCAGCTGCGTCAGCAGGCCGATCAGCCGGTGCGCTTCGGTCCTGTCGGCTCGTGGGCCGGCCAGATCCAGTGACCAGCCGTCCGCCGCCCGGTCGTCGAGACGCAGGCACAAGCCGGGGGTCTCGCCGTCCCAGGTGTGCTCGACGGTGGCCCAGGACGCGCCGAAGGGCACCCGGCCGGCGCTGTCGGCCGGCAGCACCACGGCGCCGTAGTCCTGTGCCGCGCCCCAGGGACAGTCCTCCTCCGGCACGTACGTGTGCCGGCGTGCCCGGCGCAGTGTCAGCCCGACCCGGCGCACCAGCTGAGCGAAGCTCGTACCGGGAGACACGCTGACGCGTACGGGCAGGACGCCGCGCCCGGAGCCGTAGCCGAGCAGCACCTCCCCCTCCCCGCTCAGCCGGTGCGCGTACACGGCGAGTGCGGCGAGTACGACCGCTGCCGGGCCGGCGCCGCTCCGGCGCGCCAGCGCGGGGAGCGCCGCGCTCTCGTCGGGCACCGGCAGCCAGCCCTGGTTCCGCGGCGGCGGGCCGTGGCCCGCGCCGGGGTCCGTCGGCGTGCCGAGCTTCCGGTGGTCCGTCCACGGAGCGGGGGAACCGCTCAGTTGCTGCCGCCAGAAGTCGCGGTCTTCCGTGGTCGCGGCGTCCGCGCCGGGGCGCGCGCCTCCCCCGCCGGGTTCGGGGCCGGGTCCGGCCGGCGGCCAGGGTGCGGCGGTGGCGCCCGGGGAATCGTCCGGGGTGGCGGTGAGCTGCCCGTAGAGGTCGCCGGCACGGCGCAGCAGCGCGGTCAGGGCCGGAAGACCGTCACCGTCCGGCTGACCGGGCTGTGCGGTGGCCGCCGACCGCTGCCGGCAGAGCTGCTGATACCAGCCGATCCGGCCGTCGGCGCAACGCAGCAGCACGTGCCGCTGGCCCGCCGGGCCGCCTGCCGCGCCGGCCAGTTCACGCGCCGCCCATGCCTCGGGGTCGGCGTCGCCTGTCTCCAGCTCCTCCACCGTGGGCGCGGCAGCGCCGGAGCGAGGGAGCGACTGCTCGCGCAGGGCCCGGTTCACGGCCTCCCGCAGCGGCTCGAGGCGTACGGGTCCGCTGAAGCGGGCGTACTGCGCCACAACGCGGTCGCCCGCCGGCTCGCCGCTGCCGGTGCCTCCGCTGCCGGGGCGGCCGCCGGTGTCCGCGCTGGGCGTCCGGCCGGCCGCGGCCACCGCCGTACGCTGGTCGTTCCCGTGGCCGTGGTCCAGTCGGCCTGCGGCGTGAGTGGTCATCGGGTTTCCTCCGTGAGTGCCGCCGCGAGGGTGTCCGCCCCTGGTACGGGGGCCTCCGGCTGCAGATCGACGCGTTCCGCCAGCACGTCGTGCACTGGCAGGCCGGGCTCGTCGAGCAGCCCGTCCAGCAGTTCCCGCGTGGCCGTGAGCAGGGTGTTCGCTGTCGTGTGCGTGAACAGTGCGGAGGCGTAGTCGAGGCGGAGTGTCAGGGCGCCGTCCTCCTGTCGGTCCCAGGAGAACGCCAGCTCCGTCGCGTACGCGCCCGGCACCGACTCGCCGTCCCACGCCCCCGTGCAGCACACCCGCGGCAAGGGCCCGGCCGTGGTGCCGACTTGCCCGCCGGCTCCGGGCGCGGCGCCGCGCCCGGCCAGCCGCGTGAGAAGCGTGCCAAGGGTCGGATCGTCCTGGAAAGCGGCGCGCGCCGGCCCGCCGGGGGCTGCGACCGCGACCTCGTCCTGGCCGGTTACCCAGGACAGCAGCACCAGCCAGCAGGCCAGCAGTACGGTGGCCTGCTGGCCGCCGTGTCCGGCCGCGGTCAGCCGGTCGTACGTCCGCGGCTCCAGCGGCAGTGTCACCACGCGGTCGAGGACGACGGGTTGCTCCGGCCGCGGCCGGTCCGCCGGAACCAGCAGCTCCGGATGGTCCGGTGGCCGGACGCTCGTACCGTCGCTCGCCGGCGGCTCCGCGGGGGCCGGCCCGGCCGGGTGCGGCGGGCCGTCAAGCAGCCGCGTCAGGGGACGCGAGCCGCTGCCGGCGGCCGCGATCCCGCCGAGCAGCCAGGTGTAGACGGCGGTCATCTCGGCGGCCGTGTCCTCGGTGAACAGGTCGGTGCTGTACTCCAGGCAGGCCGAGATCCCGTCCTCGCCCTCCCGGTCTCCGGTGACCAGCGTCAGATCGAACTTCGCGGTGCCGGCCGGCAGGCCGCCGAAGAGGTTCTCCACCGCGTTCCGGTCGTCGAAACTGCCGAGCACGTGGCCGTCCACCCGCTGCAGCGGCGGCAGGTCCTGGTGCACGAACATCACGTCGAAGAGTGGCGCACGGCTCGGGTCCCGCTCTGTGACGAGGGCCTTCACCACGCGGTCGAAGGGGACGTTCTGGTTGTCCAGACCGGTGAGCACGCGTTCCCGGATGTGCGACACGAAGTCGTCCAGTGTCGGCTCCCCGGCCAGGCTGGCGCGCAGGGCAACGGTGCTGTTGAAGAAGCCGACGAGGCCCTGGAGTTCGGGGCGCGTACGGCCGGTTGTCGGGGTGCCGACGACCAGGTCGCGCTGTCCGCTGTAGCGGGCGAGCAGCAGATACAGCGCGGCCAGGAGCACCACGAAGACCGAGGTGGACTGGCGCGCGGCCGCCTGCCTCAGCTCCACTGCCAGCGTGTCCGGGATGTCGAAGCGCAGCAGGTTGCCCCGGTAGCTCTTGCGGGCGGGCCTGGGGTGATCGGTGGGGAGGCGCAGTGGCTCCACTCCGGTCAACTCGGTGCGCCAGTAGGCCAGTTCACTGTCGAGCGCGGAGGTGGCGAGCAGGTCCCGCTGCCACTGTGCGTAGTCCCGGAACTGTAGGGGGAGCGGGTCGAGCCTTGGCGGCCGGCCCTCGCGGCGGGCGTCGTAGAGCTCCGGGAGCTCCCGCTCGAAGATCCGGGGAGAGGCACCGTCACTGACCGCGTGATGCATGGTGACCTGTACCAGGAGTTCACGCGGAGCCAGCCGCACCACGAGCACCCGCAGCAGATCGTCCGCGGCCAGGTCGAACCGGTGGTCCGCGGCCTCGCGAATCAGCTCGCGGGCCGCGGGCAGCGGATCGTCGTGGCCGGAGAGGTCCTCGTACCGGAAGAAGTTCGTCAGTCCCGGACTGACGCGCAGCTCGGGAGCGCCGTCCACCTCGACGAAGCGCGACCGCAGCACCTCGTGGCGACCGGCAAGGTCCTCCCACATGCCACGCACGGCGTCGATGTCCAGGTCCGCACGAATGTGGTTGACGGACGGGAGGTTGTAGAGCGTGGTGCCCTCGTCGAGCTGGTGGTGGAACCACATCCGCTCCTGCCCGTAGGACAGCACCAGCTTCGGCTGCGGGCGTACCGGCGGCAGGTCCCCGGTGCCGGATGCGACGTGTGCGCTGATGTGCTTGGCGAAGTCCTCGACCCGTGAGTGGTCGTAGGTGTCGATGAGCTTCGGCCGGAAGTTGTAGCGTCCCTCCACCCGGTCGATGAGCTGCATGCCGATGATCGAGTTCCAGCCCAGGTCCAGATAGTCCGCGGCCGGCTCGACACGGCTCTCGGTGCGAAGCAGTTCCTCCAGCGTGCGGCAGAGCCACGCGGTGACATCCTCGACGGACTCGACCGACTCGACGGATACGCCGGACTCAACGGACCCGCCTGACTGGCCGGTGCCAATGCCGGTGCCGGTGCCGACGCTGTCGCGTTCCGTCGCGGTGCCGTGGGAAGGCGGACCTCCCGGCAGAACATCACCCGTGGTGGGCGCGGGCTGCCGCGTCTCCGGCGCCGCGGGCGGCGGAGCGTGGCTCTCCGGTTCAAGCCAGCAGTGCGTCCCCCGCACCGGGTGCCCGGGGAGCCGGAGCCGGAGCGGCTCGGCCGGAGGTGGCGAAACGGTGTGCCAGTCCACGTTCACCCCCAGTCCGTAGAGGACACAGAGGAGTTCCGGGAACCCGCCCGTACGCTCCGAAGCCGAGACGACCGCCCGCGTCGTGGACCCTTCGGCCGCCGCCACGTGACGGCGTGCCACCGTGCCGAGCGTGCTGTCCGGAGCCAGCTCCACGAACACCACCGGCCCGCCGTGCGCGAGTTCGCGTACGGACCTCTCAGCGTCCGCGTGGCCCTGCTCGGAGGCGTCGGGCTGCGAGGGCACTTCCTCAGCCGTCTTCCCTGCCGGGGCCGGCAGTTGAGCGGCCACCTTCCGGGACTCGCCCGTGCTGACGACGCCGGCGATCCGGACACCACAGCGGCGCAGCTCCTCGTACGCGGCCCGCTGTCGGGACAGCACCTCGGCGGTGTCCACCGCGGCGGAGCCGTCCCGCGAAGACGCCGGTGTCCGGTCGGCCTGCGGCACGGCGCCCGGCGGCACGGCGTCCGGCGACAGCAGCAGCACGACCTTCGGGGAACTCCGGCGGCCGGACGGCCGGTCCGGGGCCTCCCCCAGCCAGGTGGCCTGCGCGGCGAGCTGGGTGGCCAGCTCCCGGGTGTCCCGGGCCGTTACGGCCACCCGGTGTTCGTACGCCGCGCGCCCGTGGTTGAGCGTGAAGGCCACGTCGGCGAGATCCTCGGCGCCCTCCCGCAGGGCGCCGGCCAGGTCCGCGCACAGCTGCCGCAGAGCCGCGTGCGTACGCGCGGACACCGCGACCACCCGCGGCAGCCCGTCTCCGTGCGCGGGCGCCCGCCGTGGCGGCTCCGGCGGCTGCTGGACGACACAGTGCGCGTTGATGCCTCCCAGGCTGAACGAACTCACGCCGGCCAGCCGGCCGGCACCCGCCCACGGCCGCGCGGCGGTGAGCACTTCCAGGCCGAGTTCGCCCAGATCGACGCCGCCGGTGGGCTTGCGGTAGTTCACGGTGGGATACAGCTCGCCGTGCCGCACGCTGAGTACGGCCCGGAGCAGCCCGGCCATCCCGGCAGCGGCGTCCAGGTGCCCGATGTTCGCCTTGACCGAGCCGATGGGCAGCGGCTCGGGGCGCGTGCCGAAGACGCTCGCCAGGCCCTCCAGTTCCACTGCGTCGCCCAGCGGCGTGCCCGAGCCGTGTCCCTCGAGGTACCCCGCCAGTACGGGGTCGAGACCCGCGGCCGCCCACGCCTTGGCCACCACTCTCGCCTGGGCACGCGCGCTCGGGGCGCTCATCGTGGCGCTCGCACGTCCGCTGTGCAGGACCGCGCTGCCGCGTATGACCGCGTGCACCGGCGCGCCGTCGGCGAGTGCCCGGTCCACGGTCGTCAGCAGCAGCGCGGCGCCGCCCTCACCGCCGATCGCGCCGTCGGCGTCCGCGTCGTAGCTGCGGTACCGCACGTCACTGGCCGCTGTCTCCCGCAGGCCGTCCAGCGCCGAGGCCGGCATGCCGCCGGCCTTGACGCTGACCCCGCCGGCCACCGCGTACTCCGCGTCCCCCACCAGGAGTTCACGGCAGGCGTGGTGTACGGCGACCAGCGAGCTGTTGCACCCGGAGTCCACCGCGTAGCACGGGCCGGTGAGCCCCAGCACGTGCGCGATACGCGACGGCAGGCCGAACGGCGCGTTGCCCAGTGCGCTGAGTGCCCCGGGTTCCCGCGCGGCCGCGTCGTAGGTCGACGCCGAGGAGCTGAAGACGACCGCGGTGTCCGCGCCGCGCAGTCCGGCCGACGCGTACCCGGCGTCCTCGAACGCCTGGTGCGCGAGGAGCAGCGCGAGCCGCTGCTGCGGGTCCATCACCGCCGCCTCGCGGCGCGAGAGCCCGAACAGCGTGGAGTCGAAGGTGTGGATGTCGTCCAGGTGCCCCATCGGCAGGTAATTCGCCGACGGGTCGAGGCCGGTGGCCGCGGCCCGTTCCGCGGGCATGGGGCGCACGCTGTCGCGTCCGGTCCGCATGTTGTGGCGGAACGCCTCGATGGTGTCCGCCTCCGGGAACCGGACGGCGATGCCGACGATGGCTATGTCCCTCTCGCCGGGCTCCGGCACGTGGCTGCTGTTCACTGCTGCTCCCCCGGTGTTCCTGCGTCGTCGCCCGGCTCGGGCGTCCCTGTGGCGGCCCCCCGGGCAGGCGGGGCCGCCGGTTTCACGGCGGCCACCAGTTCGGCTTGGCTCTCCACCGTGTCCAGGTCGAAGAGCTGGCCCACGCGCACGGCACCCGGCCACTCCCGCTGGAGGCACAGATGCAGCTCGACCACCCGCCGGGAGTCCCCGCCCACGGTGAAAAAGCTGTCGTCCGCGGCGAAATCGTCGTGTCCGAGCACCCTGCTCCACAGCCTCGCGACAGCGCCCTGTGGCTCCGGCCAGCCGTGCCAGCCGTCCGGGCGGGCTTCGGGCGGGGGCTCCGCGGTGGCCGGGTCCGTACCGCAGACGTCCCCGGCCGCGGCGGTGTCCGTGCCCAGCAGCGCGCGCAGGGCGTCCTCGTCGGTCTTGCCGCTCGGTCCCAGCGGCATGCTGTCGACCAGGTGGAAGTTCCCCGGCACCGCCTGTCCCACCAGGCGCCCGGTGCAGAACTCCACCAGCTCCCGGGCCGTCGGCAGGATGCCGCCCGGCTCCGCGGGGGACCAGAACGCCACCAGCCGGGTGTCGCCGTGCCGATCGGGCACTCCCAGCACGGTGGCCTGGCCGACCGCCGGGTGGTCCTCCAGCGCCGCTTCGACGCCGTGCCGCTCCACCCGTACGCCCCGCACCTTGAGCTGGCCGTCGGCCCGGCCACGGAAGACGATCTCACCGCGTTCGTCGAGCACGACGAGATCTCCCGTGCGGTACATCCGCGCGCCCCTCCGGCGCGTGAACGGGTCGGCGACGAAATGCCGCGCGGTGTCACCGGGGCGAGCGGCGTAGCCCAGCGCGATCTGCCCGCCGCCGAGGTACAACTCGCCCAGCCGGCCCGGCTCCAGCGGCCGCAGCCGTTCGTCCAGCACGTACGCCGACTGGCCGCCCAGGGAACGGCCGATCGGCACGGCCTCCCGGTACGTGCCGGCCACGGGATGCGCGAGCACGGTGATGGTCGCCTCCGTCGGACCGTACTCGTTGCGCAGCTGAGTGCGCGGCAGCACGGCACGGTGCTGGTCGAGCAGGCCGAGTGGGAACACCTCGCCGGCGAGGATGACTTCCCTCAGGTGCGCGTCGGCACCCGCGAGGTGCGGCAGCATCAATCGGTAGTACGAGGGCGGCCCGCCCGCGTACACCACCCGCCAGTGCAGCACCAGCGCGGCGGACTCGGCCGCGTCGGGCAGCTGCCGGTGGTCCGGCAGGACCGCGGTGCCGCCGGTGCACAGCGCGTGGAAGAGGAGCAGCAGCGAGCCGTCCCAACTGAGCCGGCAGGGTGAGAAGGTCACGCACCCCGGCTTCTCGGGGCGTGCCTCGATGACCCGGGCGAGATTGTCCCGGGTCACCACGACTGCCTTGGGTTCGCCCGTGGAACCAGCGGTGGTGATCACGTACGCCGGTGCCGCGCCGGATGTTTCAGCCGGAGCCGGTACGGCCTCGTACGCATCCGCGACATCCGTGCGCGCCCCCGGCCCCGCCGCGGGCTCCGTGGAGCACCGGTTTGCCAGCAGCGCCAGGGGACGGGGCGCGTCCTCGCGCAGGGCATTGAGTTCCGGTGGCGTGTACGGCTCGCCGGCGGCGTCCGTACCGCCGTGTACGACAGCGCCGCAGTCCACGTCGCGCACCAACGCCCGGAGGCGTTCTGGCGGTTGGCCGGGCTCGGCCACGCACCACGCGGCCCCCAGCCAGAGCGCCGCGACCATGCCGACGACGGTCTGCGCACTCTGCCGCTGGTACAGGACCACCGTCTGGCCACTGCGCACCCCTGCCGCGCTCAGCCGCCCGGCCAGGCCGGCGCTCGCGAGGACGAACTCGCGGTAGGTCAGCGTGGTCTCGCCGACGACCAGGGCGACACCCGTCGGGTCCTGGGCGGCGTGCCGGCGGATCCGGGCCAGCACGTCCTGCGGAGTACGAGAGGCCGGCACCGCGTTCACCTCGCACCGTAGCTGTGGAAGCCCCGGCCGCTCTTGCGCCCGTGGTGTCCCGCCTCGACGAGTTCCCGCAGCAGTTCGCAGGGTTCGTAGCGGCTGTCGCCGGTGGTCTCCCGCAGCACCACCAGGGTGTCGAGCACCGTGTCCAGGCCGATCAGGTCGGCGGTGCGCAGCGGGCCCATCGCGTGTCCGAAACAGTCGGTGAAGATCAGGTCGACCGTCTCGGCGTCGGCGGTGCCCGACTGCACGCGTTCGGCCGCGTCGTTGACCATGGGCATCAGTACCCGGTTGGAGACGAAGCCCGGACCGTCGTTCACCACGTGCGGCCGCTTGCCCAGTCCGCGCAGCAGCTCCTGGACGGTCTCCAGCGTCTCGGCGCTGGTCTGCGGGCCACGGACCACCTCGACCGCGTCCTTCAGCGGTGCGGGGTTCATGAAGTGCGTGGCGAGGACGCGGTCCGGCCGCCCGGTGAACCCGGCGAGGGTGCTGACCGGAATGGCGGAGGTGCAGGAGGCAAGCACGGTCCGGGCCGCGCAGGCGCCGTCCAGCCCGGTCAGGATCTCCTTCTTGACCGCGATGCTCTCCGGCCCGCACTCGACCACGCACTCCGCCTGGGCCAGCCGGTTCACCTCGTGCGTCCAGTCGATGCGTGCCGCGATGTCGTCCATCGGCTCGGGGCTGGCGGGCTTGCGCAGCAGCCGCGCGGCACGGAGACCGTTTCGCAGCAGCCGCCGGCCCGCGGCTGCCGCTTCCACCGAGGGGTCCAGGAGCACGACATGGTGGCCGGCGGTGGCGAAGCTCTGGGCAACACCCACGCCCATGGTGCCCGCGCCGACCACACCGATCACGCCACGGCTCCCCCCGCACGGCGGTGCTCCCGGGTCCGCGCTCCGCCCGGCCGCCCGTCCGGCCTCTTCCCGTGCGCCGTTCATGTGCCGCTCCCCGCTGCTGTGGACGTACTGCCGGTGATCCGGACGTGAGACGGCAGGGAGGGCGGTTGTCCGTCCGGTGGGAAGCCGAGCAGCAGCCGGCCTTCGGACTGCTCCAGCACCTCGAAGCCGGCGAACCGCAGGTTGACCAGCATTACCCGGTTGACCTCGGTGGGCACGAACTCCGCCTCCGGGCGCATCCCCTCGGCCAGTGTCCGCCGGACGATGTGCCCGATCAGCGCCGGGCCGATCCCCCGGGACATCACCCGGCAGGACAGCAGCAGCAGCCGGAGCACACACCGTCCGCCGTCGCGTTCGACGACGGCCAGACCGATGACCCCGTAGCTCCCGAACCGGTCCGTGAGACCGGCCACCAGTACCTCGTACCGCGGCGAGTCACACATCTCGCGCAGCTCCGCCATGCTGTAGCTGCGGCCCGTGGTGTTGAGCTGGTGGGTGCGCACCGTCAGTTCGTGTGCGCGGGCGAGGTCGTCCGGCGTCGCCGCGCGGACGGTCAGTTCCAGCTCGAGTGAGGCGAGGAACTGGGCCGGAGTGCCGTCGTACGCCTCCCGCGCCTGGTTCCGTGAGGCCTCCGCCCGGTACAGCCGCCGCCTGCCGCGGGCCTCCTGGGTCACCTCGCCGGCCGGGAACTCCTCCCTGGCCGGCAGTTCGGCCAGCTCCTCGGCGGCGTAGCAGCGTACCCGCGGGTGAGCCGACGCCACCTCGGCACGCTCCACCGGGTCGTTGTCGACGAACGCGAGCGTGTCGATGCCGATGCCGAGGGCCTCGCTGATCCGCCGTACGGACTCGGACTTGGCGCCCCAGCCCACTTCGAGCACGGTGAACAGCTCGGCCAGGCCGAGCTTGGTCAGATGGGCCGTGGCCGTCGCGTGGTCACCACGGCTCGCCACCGCGTGCAGCACGCCCCGTTCGTCCAGGGCGTGCAGCGTCGAGACGGCCGCCTCGGACGGGCGCGGGTCGTCGCCCTCGAGCACGGTGCCGCGCCACAGGGTGTCGTCCAGGTCCCACACGAGGCACTTGACGGGGGTGACCGCTTCGGTCCGCTCAGTGGCCGTCATCGGGACTCCACCGGGCCGGGCCGTACGGGCTGTGCCGTGCTGCCGGCGGGAGGCCGGTGTTCGCGTAACAGACGTTCGGCTATGTGGAGTTCGGCCACGTGCTGCGCTCCTTCGATGATCTCCATCACCTTCCCGTCCCGGAAAAACCGCCCGGCCCTGCTGTCGGGTTCGCAGCCGGCAGAGCCGAGGAGTTGCACGGCGTCACGGCTGACGGAGGCCGCCGCTTCGGCCCCGGCGTACTTGGCGACGATCGTCTCCGTCACCCCCGCGGCGCCGATGGTCCCTGCCGCCCGCTGCCGGGCCGCCCGTACGGCGAGCTCCCTGGCTCCCGCCGTCTGCACGGCGGAGCGCGCCAACTGGGCCCGCACCAGCTGGTGTTCGCTCAGCTGCGTGCCCGCCTGGGTACGCGTGCTGACGTGCTCCACGGCATCTGCGAGGCAGGCCTCCGCCATGCCGACGCATCCCCAGGCGACGGTGTACCGTCCGTGATCCAGCGCGATCGCCGCGACGTGGGACAGTCCGGCTCCGGGCGGAGCGACGAGGTTGCTCCGCGGGACCGACACGGCGTCGAACTCCACGTGTGCGATCCGTGCGGCCCGCATGCCCAGCTGGTCGCTGACGGGCTGCCGGCGCACGCCCTCCCGGTCCCCCTCGACGAGCACCGCGACCGGGCGGCCGCGTGACTGCCCCAGGACGAGGAACACATCGGCGCACTCCCCGAAGGTGATCCAGCGCTTACGGCCCGTCACCACCACACACGGGCCGCCCTCGTCCGCCGCCTGCTCTCCGGCATCGCCCTCCTCCGGGATCCGCACCTCGGTACGCACCCCCGCGAGCGCGCTGCCCGCCTCCGCCTCGGTGGCGGCGAAAGCGGCCGTCAATTCCCCGGAAGCGAACCGGGGCAGCCACCGGGCACGCTGCCCGGCCGTTCCCCAGCGCCGCACCGCGGCGGCCACCATGCCCTGCACGGTGACAAGCCCGCGCAGCGCGCTGCACACGCCGCCCAAGTGCGCACACGCCTCACCGACTTCCTCCCAGCCGGCGCCCTGGCCGCCGTACTCCTGAGGCAGGTCGGCGGCGAGCAGTCCGGCCTCGGCCGCCTGCTTGCGCACCGCGTCCGGAAGGCCGCCCCACCGGTCCCACTCGGCCGCCTGCCCGCGCGCCTCGGCAGCGAGCTGTCCGGCCGCTCGGACCAGGGGCGAGTCGTGGACAGCGGTGGGCCCCGGCACCACCGGCATCACTGCTCCACCACCGGCCGCACACCGGTCTTCCGCTCCACGAAACGCGTGATTCGGGCCGCCGAACGGAAACTGTCCAGGTCCAGGTCCTCGACTTCCACGGTGATCCGGAACCGCTCTTCGACGAAGGCGACGAGTTCCAGGGCGAAGAGCGAGTCGGCGAGCCCGAGCGCGAAGTAGTCGTCCTCCGGGTCGACCGCCTGACGCAGTGCCGCACTCAGAAAGTCGGTGATCTCCTCGGTGATGTTCATGGGGTCGCAGGCTCCTGAGGTCCTATCTCGACCAGCAGCAGGCTCCAGGCCGCCACCGGGCTGACATTGATGAGCACGACCCGGTCTCCCGGGCCCAGAGCACCTCGCTCCATGGCGGTGCGGAGGTTCAGGAAGACGTCGTTGGGCCCGAGGTGGCCGTTCTCGCGAAGGTTCTCCCGGCACACCGGAAGCAGGGAAAGGCCAAGCGATTCCTCGGTGAAGGTCTGACTGCCCACGGAGAGGTTCTGGCTGACGAAGCCGCGTACGTCGTCCTGCGCCAGCCCGTTGCGTTCCAGCAGGCGGCGCAGGAGCGCGGCCAGCCGGTTGCGGGTCTCGATGGCGAGGCGGAAGGAGTAGCCGGGCGGATCCGTGCAGTCCTCGCGCCACAGCTCGCTTCGCACATCGCGATAGTCGACATGGAAGAGGTCCCAGTACGCGCCGTTCGTCTCCTGCACCGCGTCGAGCAGTCGCACCGGGCCGTCCCGGCCGATCAGGAGCGCCTGCCCGCTGTCCCCGTTCACGGTCACCGGATGCCGGTAACGGGCTTGGGGGGAAACGGGCTTGCTGCCGTGGGCGACCAGCACCTCGTCCAGCTCCGGATCGGCCGCCAGCAGCCCGCGCGCCGTCAGCAGCGCGGGGGTGACGGAGACACACCCCAGTCCGCCCACGGAGAACGTCAGGGCATGTTCGGCTTTGAGCAGGTGCTGCAGGTGGGTCGCCGCCGAACTGAGCAGCGTCCCGGGGACGCGCTGTTCGACGACGATCAGCGCGCCCAGCTCACCCGGATCCCTGCCGGCCTGCTCGAGCAGCCGCCCCGCCGCGCGTTCCGCCAGCGCGGTCGCGTCCATCCCGTCGTCGGCCCGTACGGAATCGATGCCCAGCGCGAGGCAGGCCCGCCGCTCGTCGTCGTCCAGCCGGTCCAGTTCGGGCAGTTCGGCCACGGGCAGCGTGGATTCCGGCAGATACGAAACCACCGCCCGCAGAGCGAACGGAGCGGCACCATCCCTACGAGCTGTATCCGGCACGCGGCCTCCTGTTGATCGGAACAAATCCCACCGCGGATGTCCTGCCTCCGAGCCGGCTGATGGCCGGATCACTCCTCGTCGATACGGCGGGCGGGGACGGGCACGTATCATGGCCGCGGCAACTGGAACCGACGTTTCCACTTTTACCGAGACGGTCGGCACGCCGCATATCACATTCCCCCTCCCCCTGGCGACAATTAGTCGAGAGCGCAGCGCCGCACACGAATGGAAGCAATTACTCCGATTGCGCTGGGCCTTCCTCTCTGCGCGAGAATTCTCACCCCCGAAATGACGGGGTGTCATCGTCGACCCGCGTCAGGATCCTGCGTTGGCAGGTTTTTGCCGGGCCGCGTCAGGCAGGGTTCCCTGAAGTGCGTCTCTCCGGCCGGGAATTCGAGACCGGTTTTTCATTGCGCGACGGCGAGTTTCCCCGCGCCTGCACATGTGATGCCGACTTCACCCATGGCGATTTTGAGGAATGTGAAACCATCCCCCGCTCGATTCCGGCCCGCCCGCCGGGCCCACGATTTCGGCAAGCGCGTGCAGCCGGCTACTCCGGGGTGGGCGGCGGGGGCAGTTGGCGCGCGAACCGGTGCCAGTACGCGGCGGACCGGCTGGTCTCCTTCACCACGCGGTCGCGCTCCGGCGGACCCGGCCAGAACCGCAGCAGGTACGCGTCCAGCACCTGCTCGCCCTCGCTCCGTACGCCGTCGCGCGCCTCGTCCATGCCCCGGCAGTGGTAGCGGACCCGGTACGCGCCCGGGGGCAGGTCCAGGACCTGCCCTCCACCGTCCCATTCGATCAGCTCCGTGCCGTCCGAGGCCGTACGGAACGGCGTCTCGACGATGTCCTCCCAGCCGTCGGTGTCCAACGGCGGCTCCGTCTCGTGCAGTTCGACGGTGAGGGGGACGGCGCCGGTGTGCATGCCGGTCAGCAGGAAGAGGTGCCCGGGGACGGCCGCGCCGCAGAGTCCGGCACGCTGTCCCATGAAGCACTCGTCGAGACCTGCCTCCGGTCCTTCGTCGGGGTCGGCGCGGCTGTCGACGTACAACTGGCCGTAGGCCACGCGGAATTCGCCGTGGAAGAGGGTGCGCATGTCACCAGCCTGCCCCCTAGGTCTGACAACGGCCGCCCCGAGCCGTCCCGGCCGCCGCCCGCGGCGGAGTCAGCCGAGCACCGTGGCGAACTCCGCCGCCGGGCCCGCCAGGGCGGGGAAGCGGTCCCGGACCCTGGCGTCGTGGCCGGGGACGACCGTGGCGCCCCGTTCCGCGGCCAGCCGGTTGATCAGCGACAGCGCCGCGCGCATCTCCGGCAGGTCGGTGAAGGCGAAGAACGGCCACTCGTGCTCGATCTGCTCGTAGAAGTGCGCGGCGTCCGCGGCCAGGATCACCGGCCCGTTCCTGGCCTCTGCGACCGTGAGCACCTCGCCGGGTGAATGCCCGCCGACCGGGCGGACCGTGATGCCGGGGCGGACCTCGGTCTCGCCGGTCACCAGCCGCAGCCGGCCCTCCCGTTCGGCGAGCCGTACGGCTTCGAGGTGCTCCGCGGTGGCGAACTCGCCCTCCAGTTCGCCGCGTTCCCACTTGCCGAACCAGTACGCGTGGTCCGCCGCGCCCGCCACGACCTGGGCGTTGCGGAAGAGACCCAGGTGCCCGATGTGGTCGTAGTGGAAGTGCGAGGTGATCACGGTGGACACCTCCAGCGGGTCGATGTCCAGCAGCCGCAGCGCCTCCGGGGGTGCGATCACCGGGCGTTCGCCGAGCCAGTCCCGGGCGGCGATGTCGTACCCGGTGTCCAGCAGCATCGTCTCGCCGCCGGTGCGCAGTACCCAGAAGTTGTAGTCCATCCGCAGGTCTTCGTCCGGCAGCCCGTACGAGGCGTAGTCGTGCAGCACCGCGCTTCTGCTGGTGACCCGCTCGCCGTAGCGGATCTGGATGATCTCCACTCCGCTCATCACGCCTCCCCGGCCCGTGCGGACTCCGCGGACGGCGCGGACTCCGCCGACTCCGCGGATCCGGCGAACTCGGCGAGCTCCTCTACGAGGATCGGCGCGGCGACCGTCGCGGCGTGGATGCCGATCACGCTGACGATCTCCAGCACCTCCATGATCTCCTCGCGCGTCGCCCCGTGCCGTACGGCGTTGCGCATGTGCTCCTTCAGGCCGGGCACGTAGAGATGGGTGGCGGACGCGTCGAACGCGGTGTAGATCAGCTCCTTGACCTTGGGCTCCAGCACGCCCGTGCGCCACGGCACCGACGACAGCTCGGTGTACGCCTCGAAGAGTTCGGGGTCGACCTCCAGGAGTTCGTCCCAGAACGAGTGCCAGTAGCCGCGGGTCTCGGTGAACTCCGCCTTGAGCCGCTCCTGCCGCTCGGACAGCGGGGCGGGCCCGTCCCGCAGGCCCTCCTCCGTCAGCACCTCCATCAGCAGCGGGACGCCGATGTTGGAGGCGTGGATGCCGAGGGTGGAGGTCAGCTCGATCACCTCCATCAGCTCCTCCTTCGTGGCGCCGAAGGCGAGCGCGGCCCGGATGTGCTGCCGGATGCCGGGGGTGTAGAGGTGTGTCGCGGCCGCGTCGGCGGCGATGTAGACGAACTCCTTGACCTTGTCCTCGAGATGGTTCTTCCGCCACGGCACGGCGGAGAACTCGAGGTACGCCGACAGGAAGCCGGGGTCGAGGCGGAGGATGCTCTCCCACGCGTCGTTCCAGGTGCCGCGGACGCGGACGAACTCCGCCTTCAGTTCCTCCTGCGCCGGGGTCAGGCTCGTGCCCGTTGTCATGTCAGTTCCTCTCCGGAGTGTGTCTTCTCCAGCCACCGCACGACTTCCGTGTGGTCGGCGTCCTGGGGCAGTTCGCCCGCCGCCTCGGCCCAGAGCGCGACTGCCGACTCGCCCAGCGCCGAGGGCCGTCCGGTCTCGCGGGCGAGGTCGACCGCGATCCGCATGTCCTTGAGCATCAGCCGCAGCCCGAACCCGGAGTCGTACGTGCCGGGCAGCACGTACGCGGGCCACTTCGTCTCGGTGGAACCGCTGCGCCCGCTGGAGCCATTGACGACCTCGAGCATCACGTCCGGGTCGAGGCCGAACTCCCGGCCCGCGAGCAGCGCTTCCGAGCTGACCAGCAGATGGGTGGCGGACATCAGGTTGTTGAGCGCCTTGAGCGCGTGCCCGGCGCCGGTGGCGCCGACGTGCGACACGGTGCCACCGAGGCATTCCAGCACCGGCCGTATCCGCGCCACGTCGTCCGCGGCACCGCCCGCCATGATCGTCAGCGTGCCGGCCTCGGCGCCGCCGACCCCGCCCGACACCGGCGCGTCCACCATCGGCACGCCGCGGTCCGCGGCCCGTCCGGCGACCGTACGGGTCGCGTGCGGGCGGGACGATCCCATGTCGACCAGTACGGTGCCCGCGCCGGCGGCGTCGAGCAGTCCGTCCTCGTACACGACCTGTTCGACGGTGTCGGAGTCCGGCAGCATCAGCAGGATCGCGTCCGCGCCCTCGACGGCCGCCGGCAGTCCTGCGGCCGGTTCCGCGCCCGCGGCGGCGGCCCGTTCGCGCGCCGCCGGGTCGGTGTCGAAGGCCCGTACGGTGTAGCCCGCCTCGACGAGCCGCCGGACCATGGGCGTGCCCATGTTGCCGAGTCCGAGGAACGCGAGCACCGCGCCGGGGGCCAGCGGCGTGGTCACGAGACCTCGGTCCCCTCGTCGCGGAGTTCGTTCAGCGTCCGTTCGGCGACGCGGAACGACTCCAGCGCGGCGGGCACTCCGCAGTACACCGCGGTCTGCAGCAGCGCCTCCTGGATCTCCGCCTCCGTGCAGCCGTTGCGCACCGCTCCCCTGACGTGCACCGCCAGTTCGTGCATCCGGTTGAGGGCGGTGAGCATCGCCAGGTTGAGGAGGCTGCGGGTCCTGCGGTCGAGGCCCTCGCGGGTCCAGACCTCGCCCCAGCAGTACTCGGTGACGAGCTCCTGTACGGGTCGGCTGAAGTCGGTCACCTTGGCGAGCGACCGTTCGACGTGGTCGGCGCCCAGCACTTCCCTGCGTGCCGCGAGACCCGCGTCGAAGCGTTGCGTGTCCATGATCGTGCTCCGTTCGTCGTTCAGTCCTGTTGTGCGGCGAGGTAGTCGGCCTCGCTCACCGGGGACTCCCACCGCGTGGTGCCGAGGGAGACGGCCACGTGCGCCAGCGCGCTGCCCGTACTCGCGCCGTGCCAGTGGCGTTCGCCCGGCGGTACCCACACCACGTCGCCGGGGCCGAGCCGTTGCGGCGCCTCGCCCTCGCTGCACACCCAGCCGCTGCCGGTGGTCACCTGGAGGATCTGGCCGTGCTCGTGCCGGTGCCAGTGGGTGCGGGAACCGGGGGTGAAGAACACGGAGTTGATGGTGACGCCGTCGGTGGTGGGCAGTACGGGGTCGGCCCACACGGTGCCGTCGAACGTGGCACCCCGCTCCTCGGTCCCCGCCCTCTCGGGCCTGCCGTGGACGATCTTCATTCCGCCGCCTCCTCGTTGCCGTGCTCCTCGTTCCCGAGCTCCTCGTTCCCGTGCTCCTCCTTGTCGTGCAGCCGGATGCCGCCCGCCGCGTCGCCGATGGCGTCGACGACCCTGTTGCTGATCTGGTCGGCGTAGCCGAGCGATCCGGCCAGCGCGAAACTCGCCAGCGGGCCCGAGGCGTTGAGTACGGGCACGCCCAGCTCCCGCAGCCGGTCGACGTAGAGCACGATGTCCTTCGTCATCAGCGCGCCGGTGAGGCCGCCTTCGAGGTAGTCGCCGTCCACGATGTGCGGGAAGCGGTTGAGGGTGGCGAAGTTGACGCCGCTGCCGGCGTTGAACACCTCCAGCAGCCGGTGCATGTCCAGGCCCGCCTTGCGCCCGGCGACCAGCGCCTCGGCGGTGGCGGCGAGACTGACGGCGTTGAGGAAGTTGTTGAGAACCTTGGCGGTGTGCCCGGCGCCGGGGGCACCCATCGCGAACACCTCGGAGCTGAACGGCTCCAGCGTCCGCTCCAGCGCCGCCAGCGCCGCGGGCGAACCGCCGGTCATCAGCGTCAGCGTGCCCTTGTCCGCGGCCGCCGCGCCGCCGGAGATGCCCGCGTCGACGTACTCGACGCCGCGCTCGGCGAGCGCCGCGTGCAGCCGCACGGTGGACGACGGGGCCGCGGTGCTGAAGTCCACCACGATCTGGCCGGCGCGGCAGTGCGCCAGCACACCGTCGTCGCCCAGCACCACTCCCTCGACCACGGTGCTGTCCGGGAGGGACAGCAGCAGGTGGTCGGCGGCGGCGACGGCCTCGGCGACCGACTCCGCGGGCGTGGCACCCGCCTCTTCGGCGCGGCCAGGGACCGGGTCGTAGCCGGTCACCGGCTGTCCGCCGGCGACGATGCGCCGGGTGATCCGGCCGCCCATGTTGCCGAGCCCGATCATTCCGATACGGGTGCCGCTCATGCCTCCGCCCTCCTGTCGTCCGCCGTCCGGCCGCCACTTCCCGCCGGGCCGCCGCTTCCTGCCTGACCGCCGTTCCCCGCCCGACTGCCGTTCCCCGCCCGGCTGCCGTTCCCCGCCCGGCTGTCGACGGCCGCGGTGTCCCACGCGCCCGCGCCGCCCGACGGCCGTACGGTGCTGACGATCGCCGCGCCGCCGTCCACCGAGACGACCTCGCCGTGCACGTACGCGGCGTCGTCGCTGAGCAGGAACGCCACGACGGAAGCGATCTCGTCGGGGCTCCCGGTACGGCGCAGCGGGACCGTGGTGCCGCGCCGCGTCATGTCGTCCCCGCCGCCGGACTCGTCCCTGGCCGCGGTGAACAGGCCGGTCGGTACGAGGCCGGGGGCGACCGCGTTGACGCGTACGCCCAGCGGGCCGCCGTACATCGCAGCGCCGCGCATGACGCCGAGCGCGCCGTGCTTGGACGCCTGGTACGGCAGCAGGTCGTGGCTGCCGCGCAGGCTCGCGATGGAGGCGGTGAGCACGATCGCGCCTCCGCCGCCCTGCTCGCGGTACCGGCGGAAGGCCGCGCGTACGCCGAGGAACGGCCCGCGCAGGTTCACGCCGACGACGTGGTCGAAGTCGGCGGCGCTCATGTCCGGCAGTTCGGCGAACGGGCCGACGATGCCGGCGTTGAGGTGGTGCAGGTCCAGCCTGCCGTACGTCTCGACGGCGATCCGCGTGTACCGCTCGACGTCCTCCTCACGGGAGACGTCGGCCGCGACGGCGACGGCGGGCCCCGGCAGTCCGGCCGCGACCTCCCGCGCGCCGTCGTGATCGAGGTCGACCACGACGACGCTCGCCCCCTCGTCCGAGAGGCGGCGCGCGCTCGCCGCCCCGATGCCGCCGGCGGCGCCGGTGACGACGGCCACCCTGCCTTCCAGCCTTCGCGTCATGAGCGCTTCCTTCCGGTGCTCGGGCCGACCCGCACGGCGAAGCCGGGGTCGGCGGGGTCGAGGGGCTCGAACCGCTCCAGTACGAGCGGGTCGTGGCCGGGCAGCAGCACCGTGTCCGGCTCGGCGGCGAGCGCGGCGAGTTCGTCGAAGCCGCGGTACATCGCGGCGAGGTCGGCGACCACGAGGAACGGCCGGTCCAGCTCGAGTTCCTCGTAGTAGTGGACGGCGTCGGAGGCGAGTACGACCGTGCCGCCTTCGGTGCGTACGAGGGCGACGAGCTGGCCGGGGGTGTGCCCGCCGACCTCCCGCAGCTCGATTCCCGGCGCGGGCTCGTACCGTTCGGGCAGCCGGACCACCCGCCCCTCCCGCTCGGCCTCCGCGAGGTGCGCGAGGTCGGACGGCTCGGCGGAGTGCCCGAACTGGACGCGCCGGGCGTACGGGCCGGTCCAGAAGTCGAGTTCGCGCGCGGAGATCAGGATGCGCGCGTGGGGGAACAGGCCGACGTTGCCGGTGTGGTCGTAGTGCGCGTGCGTGATGACCAGCTGTCCGATCCCCGCCGGGTCGATGCCCAGCCGCGCCAGCGCTTCGGGCACGGGGCAGGTCGTCGTACGTCCACGGCGGTCGCCGACCTCCGGGGTGAAGCCGGTGTCGACGACGAGGGTGCGCTCGTCGTTGCGGAGCACCCAGAAGAAGTAGTCCATCCCCAGGGGGCGGTCGGGCTCTCCGTAGACGTGGTGGTTGAGGTAGACCTGGCTCGCGACGGTCTGCCGGGTCGCGAAGCGCACGGCGAGCACCTCGTAGGTGCCGTCCTTGTTCGTCATCTGGCCTCCCCTACCAGGTCCGGCTCGGCCGGGCGGTCACCCGCGCCGATGTCCCGTCCGGCGGTTTCGGGCAGGTGCCTGGCCAGGAAGACCGTGGCGACCAGCGCGACCACGACCAGGTACGAGGCGGGCCACACGCTGCTGCCCGTGGCGCTGGCGATGGCGCTCGCCACGAACGGTCCCGGGCCCGCGACGAAGGCCAGCGCGATGTTGAAGCCGGTCGCGCTGCCGCTGGAGCGGGTCGCCGCGGGGAACAGCTCGACCAGCATGACCACGGTGGTGACGCTGACCAGCGACTGCGGCACGATCAGCAGCAGCATCCCGAGCAGTACGGACGCCACGTCGCCCCGGCCCATCAGGACGAACGCGGGCAGCCCCAGCACGATGTAGCCGACGCTGCCGGCGAGGTTGACGCGGCGGCGGCCCAGCCGGTCGGAGACGGCGCCCGCCACCGGGCACAGTGCGGTGTAGACGAGCAGCCCGGCCGCGCTGAGCTGGAGCGAGGTGGTCCGGGACAGGTCGACGGTCTCGGACAGGTAGTTCACGACGTAGGTGGCCAGGTAGTAGAAGCCCAGCCCCTGTACGGCGGCGATGGCGAGGGTGAGCAGGACCGGTTTCAGGTCCTTCCGCCCCGCGCTGCGCAGCGGCTTGTCGGCGACCTTGCCCTGTGCCTTGAGCTCCTCGAACACCGGCGTCTCGGCCAGCCGCAGCCGTACGTACAGGCCGGCGAGGGCGAGCGGCGCGGCGGCGAGGAACGGGATGCGCCAGCCCCACGAGACCAGGCTGTCGGCCCCGACCAGGGACTCCACCACCAGCGCGGAGAAGCTCCCGGCCACGGTGGCGAGCGCGGCGGTGGCGGAGATGACGCTGCCGTAGACGCCCCGGCGGTTGCCCGGCGTCATCTCCAGCAGGTACGCGGCGGAGCCGGTCCACTCGCCGCCCGCGGAGAACCCCTGGAGGCACCGCAGCACGACGAGCAGGACGGGGGCGAGCATGCCGGCGGTCTGGTAGCTGGGCAGCGCGGCGATGAGCGTCGTGGTGGCGCCCATCATCACCACCGAGACCGACAGGGCGAACCGCCTGCCGCGGCGGTCGCCGAGCGAGCCGAGGACGAGCCCGCCGATGGGGCGGAAGAAGAACGCGACGCCGAACACGGCGAGCGAGGACAGCAGTCCCACGGTGGCGCTGCTGTCGGGAAAGAAGACCTTGCCCATGGTGGGCGCGAAGAAGCCGTAGACGGCGAAATCGAACCACTCCATGAAATTGCCGACGCCCGCGGCGAGCGCCGCCCGGCGCCGTGTGCGGGCCGACCCGTACGAGGGCACCGCCGTCACCTCCTGCCGATCAACCCTGATCACTAGGACTGTCCACTCAGTGGACTTGTGCATCGTTGAGTGGACAGCGCGTCGGCAAAGCTAGGCTCGCGGACGAGGCGCTGTCAATGCTTCGGACCCGCGGCGAACGTCCACTGAGTGATAAAGTGATCCGCCGTGCGAACAGATTCCGAACCTCCGAAGGGCACGGTCGCCCGGGTCATGGCGGTGTTCCGTGCCGTCGTCGAGGCGGGCGAGGACGTCGGCGTCGCCGCCGTCACCGAGGCCGTGGGACTCCCCCGCCCGACCGTGCACCGGCTGCTGGACCTGCTGGCCAAGGAGGACATGGTCGAGTACGTGCCGGAGACCCGCCGCTGGCGCCCGACCGCGGAGTGCCAGCGCCTCGGCGCGCTGCTGGCCGCCCGCCGCGACCTGGTGCGGCTGGCCCGGCCGGTGCTGGCGGAGGTCGTCCGGCGCAGCCAGGAAGCGTGCCTGCTCGGCGTCTACCTGCCCAACCGGCGCGAGATGATCTACGCCGCCGAGCACTCGTCGCCCAACCCGCTGTCCTACCGGATCGAGCTGAACGCCCCGGTGCCGGTCAACTGGGGCGCGTCCGGCCGCTCCATCCTCGCCTTCCTGACGGACGAGGAGATCGACGCCGTGCTCGCCGAGCGCGCGCCGGCCCCCGGCACGGGCGAGAAGCCGCCCGCCGCACAGGTGCTGCGCCGGGAGCTGGAGCTCGTACGGGAGCAGGGGTACGCGTTCTCGCGCGGGCAGAAGATCCCCGGCTCACGGGGCATCGCGGCCCCCATCCTCGGCGCGGACGGCATCGCCGTCGGCAGCCTGACGCTGACGATCCCCGAGATGCGGTTCCGCGAGGACGCGAAGGAGCAGCTCGCCGAGATGGTGATGAGCGGGGCGCGGGAGCTGAGTTCGACGCTCGGCCACCGGGTCACGGGCTGAACGCCCGCCCGTCCGCGGCGCGTTGGCGCGCTCCGGGCGCGGCGTGTCACCACGGCGCGGCCCGGAGCGTGCCGCGGTGGCGGGTCAGCCGAAGACGCCGCTGTACGCGTTGAGGGCGGGCTGGCCGCCGAGGTGGGCGTAGAGGACGTTCGAGTCCGCGGGGATGTCGCCGCCGCGTACGAGGTCGATGAGGCCGGCCATCGACTTCCCCTCGTACACCGGGTCGAGGATCACGCCTTCGAGACCGCCGGTGAGCGTGATGGCGTCGAGGGTGGACTGGACGGGGATGCCGTAGCGGTCGCCGGCCCAGCCGTCCAGGACGGTGATCTCGTCGTCGCGCAGATCGCGGCCCAGGCCGATGAGTTCGGCGGTGTTGCGGGCGATCTTCGCGACCTGCGCGCGTGTCGCGTCGAGGGTGGCGGACGCGTCGATGCCCAGGACGCGGCGGGGGCGGTCCTGGCCGGCGAACCCGGCGATCATGCCTGCGTGGGTGCTGCCGGTGACGCTGCACACCACGATGGTGTCGAAGAAGACGCCGAGTTCGCGTTCCTGCTGCTCGACCTCGTACGCCCAGTTGGCGAAGCCGAGGCCGCCCAGGCGGTGGTCGGACGCGCCCGCGGGGATGGCGTACGGGGTGCCGCCTGCGGCGCGTACGTCGTCCAGCGCCTGGTTCCAGCTCTCCTTGAAGCCGATCCCGAAGCCGGCCCGCACCAGGCGGATGTCGGCGCCCATGACGCGGGACAGGAGGATGTTGCCGACCTTGTCGTTGACGGCGTCGGGCCAGTCGACCCAGCTCTCCTGTACGAGCACGGCCTTCATGCCGAGCCGGGCGGCGACGGCGGCGACCTGCCGGGTGTGGTTGGACTGGATGCCGCCGATGCTGACCAGGGTGTCGGCGCCCTGGGCGAGCGCGTCGGGGACGAGGTACTCGAGCTTGCGTGTCTTGTTGCCGCCGAAGGCGAGCCCGCTGTTGCAGTCCTCCCGCTTGGCCCAGATCCGCGCGCCGCCGAGATGGTCGCTGAGCCGCTCCAGCGGATGCACCGGGCTGGGGCCGAACAGCAGGGGGAAACGCTCGAAACCGGCCAGGGACATGGTGACTCCTCGGGGCATCCCGTAAGGGCTGTGCCCCTGCGGCACGCCCGGGAAGGCGCGCCGCAGGGGCGGGGTGGCTCGTGTGCGGACGGGTCGGCCGCGGCGCTCGGCCGCGGCCGCGGATCACATGCCGCAGTCGGGTGCCGACCAGAGGCTGCCGCCGCCCGCGAGGTGGGTGTGGTCGTCGTGACCAGGGTAGCCCGGGCCGAGGATCTCGGAGAAGCCGTGCTCGCGTGCCTGGAGGGCCAGCGCGCAGAAGCCCTGCGATCCGGCGCCCAGGTCCGCCGCGTCCCCGTACAGGTGGCGGCTGTTGGGGGCGCCGCCGACGCTGTCGTTGCAGGAGACGCTGCGGAAGCCGCCGTTGACGACGATGGGCGCGTCACCCATCGCGTGCCGCATGGCCTGCAGCTTCCACATGGTGACGAGTGCGTTGGACTTGGCCGTGGCGGCGTCGACCTTGCCGCCGGACCAGTCGGAGTTGCAGTTGTTGAGCTCGCCGTATTCGAAGTTGGCCGGCGAGCAGTCGTCGTCCTGGAGCGCGTAGATCTTGTCGAAGGTGGCCGGGCCTGCCACGCCGTCGGCGCTCAGCCCGTACGCCTTCTGGAAGCGCTCCACGGCGGCCTTGGTGGCCGGGCCGAACTCGCCGTCTATCGCGAGCTCGTTACCGGACCCCGGGTAGCCGGCGACCCTGATCTGGAGCTGCCGTACGGCTTCACCGGACGCGCCCTCCTTGAGGGTGCCGCTCCAGGAGTAGCAGGCGTCGGCGGGGGCCATGGAGGACGAGGTGGCGGTGCCGGGCGCGGCACTCGCGAACGTGGGGGCAGCGAACAGCAGCCCGACGCCCGCGGCCGCGGACACGATCGCTGCGGTGGTACGTGATCTCATGTGGGGGGACCTCTGTTCGGTCGATGTGCGTGGTCAAGCGGGAGCCTCGCGACCCTTCCACAGTTTGTCAATGCCCAGTCAAGGAACAGTAAATACAGTCAAGTCGTTGACTGGCCATATCCGTTGGCCGACCGCACGCGGACGCATCCGGACGCACCCGCACACACCGTACGTTCAGTTTCCGAGCAGGTGGCGGCCCCTGCCGGTCAGTCTGTGCAGCACGTGCGCGCCCGCCCGCTCGCTGCGTACGAGGCCCGCGCCGCGCAGGACCTTCAGATGACCGCTGACGGTGGGCGCCGGCATGCCCAGGCGGGCGGCGAGGGAACCGGTGGTGAACGTGGCGGTCAGTGCGGCGAGTACCCGCGCGCGGCCGGCGCCCAGCAGCGGGGCGAGCGCGGCCGGCGGGCGCGTGGCGGCGCCCGGCTCGGGCGGGTGGCTGCGGACGGGGCAGACCACGACCGGCGGCAGGCTGGGGTCGGCGATCGCCATCGGCCGGGTGTGGCAGAAGAACGACGGGATGAGCCGTACGCCGCGGCCACGCAGGTGCAGGTCGTAGTCCACCGGGTACGGGGCGGTGAGCACCGGATCGCGCCACACGAACGGCGACAGCGTGGCCAGCACCGCCTCCATGCCGTCCTCCAGTGCCTCCAGCCGCCACGCGCGGTCGGCGGCGATGGTGGCCTCGACCTCGCTCCAGTCCGGCACGATCAGCCGCTCGTGGAAGTGGCGTACGGCGTCCGCGACCCGCCCGAGCAGCGTACGGTCGCCGGCCGCCAGCTGCCGTGTCCAGGGCGGGAGCTGGCGGTAACGGGCGGCCTCCCGCAGCTCGCGGGCGAGCCGTACGGCCGGGGTCGCGCGGAGGGTCGACAGCGCCGCCGACATGCCCAGCTCGGACTCCGCCGGGGTGAGGAAGTCCGGGAAGTACGCGGCGTCCGCGGGCGCGAGGTCGCCCAGCAGCCGGCAGGCCGCGCGCAGTTCGCCGTCCCGCAGCCGCTCCCGCGCCCGCCGCCGCCACGGCCGCAGCTGCTCGGGCAGCCGCGCCGGCGGCGTCGTGAGCACGTGCAGCCCGAGGATCGCCTCCCACATGGGGTCCGCGGACCTGGCCAGCTGTACGTGCCGGAAGTCGCGGTCTTGGAAGTGGATGCGCAGGACTCCGGACATGGGCCGAGGTTAACGGGCGCCTCCGCCTGGGGTTTTCGGGTGAGCGCGAATTGCCCGGCGGTCACGGCCGCACCGCCTCCGTACGCTGCGCCTCGTCGCAGCCCGGCTGCGCACATCCCCTCACAGGAACTCCCCGACCAGGAGGTCGTCTTGAGAGACCAGCACCCCACCCGCAGGCGCGTACTGAAGGCAGCCGGCGGCGTGACCGCCGCGGCGGCCCTCGGCGGCGCGTGGCTCATGACGGGGGCGCCCTCGGCCGGCGCCGCCGAGGACGGCTTCGGGCTGCACATCGTGGACCGCAAAGAGGACGATCCCCGCATGTGGTACTACCGCTTCGCGACCGACGCGGTCGGCTGGGACCCCGCCGTGAACATCCTGCTGCCGGAGGACTACCACGACAGCGGACGCACGTACCCCGTGCTGTACCTGCTCCACGGCGGCGGCACCGGCCAGGACTTCATGTCGTGGGACGGCGCGGGCATCCGCGATCTGGCCGCCGGCAAGCCGGTCATCGTCGTGATGCCCGACGGCGGGCACACCGGCTGGTACTCGGACCCGGTCAGCTCCAACTCCGGGCCCCGCAACTGGGAGACGTTCCACATCACCCAGCTGCTGCCGTGGATCGACGCGAACTTCCGCACGTACGCGGAGTTCGACGGCCGCGGCGTCGCCGGGTTCTCCATGGGCGGCTACGGCGCGCTGAAGTACGGGGCCAAGCACCCGGACCTGTTCGCCTCGGTCAGCTCCCACTCCGGGCCGGCCAGCGTGCGCCGCGACGCCGGGCTGGTCGTCCACTGGGCCAACGTGTCCTCCGCCGCGCTGGATCTGGCCGGCGGCACCGTCTACGGCGCGCCGGCGTGGGACGAGGCCAAGGTGAGCGCCGACAACCCGGTGGAGCACGTCGACAGCTACCGCGGCAAGCGGGTCTTCCTGGTCGCGGGCACCAGCCCCGACCCGGTGAACTGGTTCGACACGATCAACGAGACCCAGGTGCTCGCCGGCCAGCGGGAGTTCCGCGGTCTCCTCGACGGCGCGGGCATCCCGCACGAGTGGCACGAGGAGCCGGGCGGGCACACGATCCGCGGCGACATGGTCCGCCGCGACCTCGACGGCGTCGTGGAGCGGCTCCGCAAGGCGTAGCCGCCCGCCCGCAGGGCCTCCGCGGCGCGGAAGCGCCGGCCGGAGGCCCTGTCGGCCGACTCCGCACCTCGGTCGACGCCGAGGTTCACGCCGGGCGCGGTTCACCCCGGGCTGCGGTTCATCCCAAGAAGTGGAACCCGGGGCGCGGGTGCATCAGGAACTCGTGGTGCGAGATGTTCCACGCGTACGCCCCGGCCAGCCCGAACGCCACCCGGTCCCCCGCCCGGAGCCCCGGCGCCGCGACACCGCGCGCGAGGACGTCCTTCGGGGTGCACAACTGCCCCGCGAAGGTGACCCGTTCGCCACGGAGCGACGGCCGCGGCCACGGATGCGGCCAGGGCGCGGAGCCGGGGACGACGGCGCAGGGCTGGTCGTGGCCCTTGGCCGCGGGCGTACGCAGGTGGTGGGTGCCGCCGCGGACGACGGCGAACTCCTCGCCGTGGCTCGGCTTCACGTCCAGCACCTCGGTGGCGTACCAGCCGCAGTACGCGGTCAGCGCGCGCCCCGGCTCGATCCGCAGCGTCGTGCCGGGGTGCGCCGCTGCCAGCCGGGCCAGGCCCGCGCCGTACGCCGTCCAGTCGAAGCGGCTGTCGGGCGCGGCATAGTCAACGGCCATGCCGCCGCCGAGGTTCACCTCGGTGAGGCGTGCGCCATGGCGTGCGGCCAGCGCGGCGGTCCAGGACAGCACGGACTCGGCGACGGCGAGGAGCCGGGGCGCGTCGAGGCCGCTGGCGAGGTGGGCGTGCACGCCGTGCAGCCGTAGCTGCGGGCAGCTGCCGTCGGTGAGGAGCCGTACGGCCTCGTCGGCCTGTGCGGGGTCGAGGCCGAACGGTGCGGGGCGGCCGCCCATGGCCAGCGCGCTGCCCGCCAGGGAGCGTTCGGGCACCGGGAGGTTGACCCGCAGCAGGATGCCGGTGGGGGTGCCGGGGGCGAGGCGGGCGGACAGGGCGGCGAGGAGCCGCAGTTCGTGGAGGCTCTCGACGTGGACGCGGTGCACGCCCTGTCCGAGGGCGGCGGCGAGTTCGTCCGGTGTCTTGCCGGGGCCGCCGAAGGCGAGGCGACGGGCGGGCACGGCGGTGGCGACGTGGGCGAGTTCGCCGCCGGAGGAGACCTCGTAGCCGTCGGCGTACGGTCCGAGCGCGCGGAGGATCTCCGGCTCCGGGTTGGCCTTGGCGGCGTAGTACAGCTCGACGGCCTCGGGGAGGGCGGCGCGCACCGCCGCCGCGTGCGCGCGCAGGGCCGTCAGGTCGTAGAGGTACGCGGGCAGTTCGCCGCCGGGGAGCGCGCGGAGACGGTCGCGGACGGCGGGGGTGGGGGCGGTCATCGGCCCTGGCTCTTATACACCTCTTACGCTGCCGACGCAGGCTTAGGTGTAGTGCCCGGTGGCCGCCGATTCCTTTAAAACAACAATGACCAGACACAGCACTACGACGGC